>CAYXRK010000188.1:0-9473 GCA_964467615.1 uncultured Nitrospirales bacterium
ACTCCTGTATCCAAAATTCGGACGAGAAAACACCCGTTCCAGAATAGCTAGGGATTGGCCCCCGGATTCGACCTCTCGGAATACGGTCCGCCGCCCGCTGATGGCCACCCGCGCGCAGGAATCGTGGGGCGCCTCGGTAATGTGCGTGCCCGTGCCGCGGCTACCCCTCAGTAATCCGCAGTTTCCGATGAAACCACAAGCGGAGCAATCGTCGCGCTCGCGATTGGCGATCTATGGTGTTTCGGCTATCTCCGGCTCGGCGGGAGCCTCGCCCTCCCCTTCGAGTAACACAAATACGTTCTCGAGTACCGAACTAAATCTGGGGGTCACTTCTTCGACTTCTGGGCGCGCTCGGCCCACTCGCGCTCTTCCTTGGCGCGTTGGGCCAAGCGTCGAAATTTGTCCAGCGCCGTCGGGATGTCGTCCTTGGGATGAATCGAAAACATTTGGTCCAGCTTCGTAATCGTCAAGACCTTGAGGATGTCGGGAGAAATTCCGCAGAGGCGGACGACGCCCAGGTTTTTCTGGGCGGTATTGTGAATACGGATGAGCTCGCTGAGAGCGGCGCTGGAGAGGAACTCGACCTGTTCAAAGCTAAGCAGGAGATAGCAGCCCGGATACTTTTCGAGCACTTTGACAACTTCGCTTCCGAAGTCCGATACGGACAGCGAATCGAGCATGTTCGTGGCGTGTACCTCACCGACGATGATGAGGTCGTCCTTGCGCCACTTCATGATCCCCGAACTCATGGGGCCATCCTCCGCCGCGATGCGTGCGAGTTTAGCACACTACGCACCATACCCGCGCGATGGAACGATTCCGCGTGTTTCTTTGTTTTCCACGCGGCGCTCGCGTATCATCCGGTGGGAACAATCTGTCAGGAGACGAGCGATGGCACACGAGATCAACCGGCGCGAAATGTTTAAGACGGCCGCAGTTGGGGTGGCGGCGGGGGTAATGGGCACGGCGTTGCCGGGGCAGGTGTTTGCGCAGGACGCCCCGCAAGAGACGCCGGAGAATTTGGCGCCGATGCCGAGAAAGTCCTTGGGCGGAACGGGCGAAACAGTGCCGATTCTCCTGTTGGGCGGCTCCCAAAATTTCGACACAGCCTACGATCGATTGCTCCACCGCGCGCACGCCGATGGGGTGACGTATATCGACACGGCCGTCGGATACGCGAACGGCCTCTCCCACGGGCAGCTCGCACCGTTCATCGAGCAAATCGGCAGGAAGAACGTGTGGCTGACCTCGAAGGTGATGCTCGGCGGCAACAAAGTTTCGCCGGAAACGTACCGCGACACAATCCTCGCCAAGTTGCCGGAAATGCGCACGGATTATCTCGATATGTTCTTCATGCACAGCATCAACGATCCGAAGGTGCTGGGGCCGGAATACATCGCTATGGCGGCGGACCTCAAGAAGCGCGGCATCATCAAGTATTTTGGGTTTTCGTGCCACCTTGGCCGGTTGATCGAATGCATGAACGCGGCGGCGGGTCTGGGGGTCGGAGCGATTGACTGCATTCAATTCAAGTACAACTTTGCGTCGTACGGCGACGTCGAACTGAACAAGGCGATCGACGCGTGCAAGAAGGCGGGCATCGGGCTTATCGCGATGAAGACACAGGCTTCCGTGCCCGAGGACAAGGAAGAAGTCGTGCGTTGGCGCTCGGACGACGGCTTCTCGCTGCATCAAGCGAAGTTGAAGGCCGTGTGGGCGGATGAGCGGATCGACGCGGCGGTCTCCGAGATGACCAACATGCAGATGCTTCGCGACAACGGCGCCGCGGCGCGCTCGACGCGGCCACTTTCGGCGAAGGACATGATCAAGCTGAACCACTTCGCGATTCGGACGGCCTCGACGCGGTGCAACGGGTGCAACCACCTGTGCGAGAACGCGGTGCAGGGCGACCTCAAGATTGCGGACACGTTGCGCTTTTTGATGTATCACGAGTGCTACGGCAAGACGGCCGACGCGCGCCGTCTGTACGGCGAATTGACGGCTGCGGAGCGGGACTTTGCCAATGTCGATTTGAGCGGCGCGATGGGGGTTTGCCCGCAGCGAATCAACATTCGCGAGAGGCTCGCACACGCGCAGACCCAATTGGCTTGAGAAACGTACCTGTCACAGCTTGGAGAGTTCGCATGCACGAAGGGACACTGGGACGCAGGGATTTTGTGAAGGCGGTTGCTGCGTCGGGGGTGGCGGCCGGTCTGGGCGGAGCGGCGCTTTCGAGCGGAGGGGCCGCGGAAGCGGCGGATATCGTTCCCACTCGCGTATTGGGGAAGACCGGCGAGCGCGTTCCTATTCTGGTGCAAGGTTGTGGCGAGCCCTTCGACGCGGTATACAGCAAGATTCTTCATCAGGGTCTCAAGGACGGCGTGTTCTATCTCGACGCGGCCGAACAATATGGCTCCCACAAATCGATCGGGACGTTTGTCGAACAAATTGGCGACCGTAAGAAGCACTGGATTACATCGAAGGTGTATCAGGGCGGGAGCTCAGCGCCGGAAGGATTCGCTAATCGCGTCGAGAAGTTTCTGCCCGACTTGAAGACCGACTATCTCGACATGTTTTTCATGCACGCGGTGCAGAACCCGCGGCTGCTCGATCCCGAGTTCATCGCGATGGGCGACGCGCTCAAGAAACGCGGACTGATTCGTTACTTCGGGTTCTCGTGCCATGACGGGACCGTCGTCGATTTGTTGAACAAGGCGGCGGGGATTGGAGGCGATGGAATCAACGCGATCATGTTCCGCTTTAGTTTTTCGCGCTACGGAGACGCGGAACTGAATAAGGCTATCGACGCGTGCGTCAAGGCTGGGATCGGCCTTATCGCGATGAAGACCCAGTCGTCGGTTCCAGCCGAGCAGGAATCGGTCGTGGGGTTCCAATCGGACAAATTCACGCTCGGCCAAGCTAAATTAAAGGCCGTCTGGGCCGATGAACGGATTACGGCCGCGGTTTCGCACATGAATACGGTGAACATATTGCGGGAAAACGTTGATGCGGCGAAAACGCAGGCTGAATTGAGCGCGAAGGATCTGCACCAATTGTATCGTCTGGCGGCGTTGACCGCGCCGTACCGTTGCGAAGGTTGCAATCACATTTGCGAATCCCGAATCGACGGCGAGCTTCGCGTCGCGGACACGCTTCGGTACTTGATGTACGCCGAATGCTACGGCCGCGAAGATGAAGCGAAACGGTTGTATCGGACGTTGACCGATTCCGAGCGCCGCTTGGACGGCGTTGACTTGTCGCAAGCGACGAGCGCCTGCCCGCAAGGGATCAATATTCGCGGCCGGCTCGAGGACGCGCGGACGCGCCTCGCCTAAGGGCCGCGACAGCGCGCCGCCGTGGGGCCGTTGATTCGCGAAGTCCGTGATCAGTTCTCGCGCGTGTTCCCAGGGCGTCCGAGGGCATTTCGCGCGCCTTCGCGCATCAATCTGCGCGGGATGCACATCGACACGCACGGCGGCACGCTCAATCTGATCACGCACCAACGCGAGACGGTGCTTGCGGCCGGAGCGTTGGAAAAGCCGGTTCTCGACCTTCGGAACGCGGATAGCCTGCACGCGCCCCTGAGGTTTAGTTTTGAGGACGCTCGGAAATCCGCGTCCGGCTGGGAAGGATACGTACGCGGCGCGGTGCATGCGCTGGCGAAACGAGTGGACCCGCTGCGGCGAGGACTTTGTGGAATCCTAGGTTCGACCATTCCGGAAGGCGCGGGATTAAGTTCGTCCAGCGCGTTGTGCCTGACCATGGTCGACGCGCTCGCGGCGTTGAACGATATCGCCCTTGACCCAGTCGCGCGGATCGAGTTGGTCCGGGCGGCGGAGTGGCACGCGGGCGCGCGCACCGGCACGAGCGATCCCGGCGCGATGGTGTTGGCCGGACGAGGCATCATGGCGAGCGGCCCGCTGCCGCCGGGACGAATCGACCTCGATGCAGTACGCAAAGTCGTGTGGCCGACGGGGCTCGCGGTGGTCGTCGCGGATTCGCTCGCACGACGTGCATTGGGGGGCGCCGAGGCCGTTTCGTATGCGCGCAATCGATTTGTATACTCCGTCGCACTTGACGCCATGCGGGCAAGCTTCGGCGCGAACGCGACGTTGGGCGACGTGTCGAGCGCGATCGATTCGCGAGAAATCACGTTGCGAGAGGTGTTGAACGTAGTTCCGGTTTCGATATCCGTCGAGTCTTTGAGCGGAGAATTACGGCGGGAATACGAGTCCATTTTCGGTGTCTACATAGATCACGCGCGGCCGCGCGAGTTTGATCTGCATGGGCCACTCGTGTTCGGTCTTGGGGAGTCCGCCCGCGCCCGCGCATTCACCTTCACTATCGAAGCACGCCATTACAGCCGCGCGGGTGAGATCATGAACGTGGGCCACTCTGGGGACCGGCAGTCGAAGTGGGACCTCTCGGATTCGGAAGTCGGGTGTGTTTCAACGTCAAGCGGGCGACCTCTGTGGCACGTCGCGGGCGCGTACGGCGCAAGCACGGCGGCTTTAGACATGTTGGTCGAGGCCGCGTTGGCCGGCGGCGCGTTCGGCGCGTCGCTTACGGGCGCTGGAATGGGCGGTTGCGTCGTGGCGTTGTGCCGGACGGACCAGATAGATCGCGTCGTGACGCGACTTCGCCAAACGTTGCAGTCTACCGAATACGCCGCGGCGTTGGGGCGCGTCGAGCCGATATCGTCGGAAGTCGCAGATGAAGCGGTCGTCATAAACGAGACCGTTCCGTGCGCGGGGGAGGTCGATGACGATGACGAATGACGAGCACGATGACGATTGGCTGAACTGGTCGAGCAATGATCCGAGCATCGGCGCGCCAGATTTTCGTGTGTTAGAATCCTCCGCACTCCGCGGGATTTTCCGATTCGATGCGCCTCTCATTCGTCATACCCGTGTACAACGAGCGTGAGACGATTCGAGGCGTGGTCGACGGAGTGCTTGAGCACACGCATGGGCATGAGATCGAGATATTTCTTGTCGATGACGGGAGCGACGACGGCTCAGCGGATGCCATCGATGGACTCGCGAAGCAACACGGCACGGTACGGGTTGTGCGCTTCAGCAAGAATCTTGGGAAGTCGGCGGCGCTGGCTGTTGGGTTTGCGCGGGCCACGGGCGACGTGGTGTTCACGCTCGATAGCGACCTGCAGGACGACCCGAAGGAGGTCCCTCGCTTTCTGGCGAAGCTTGAAGAGGGGTTCGATCTGGTCTGCGGATGGAAGGCGATTCGGCACGACCCTTGGCACAAGACGGTGCCTTCGCGCGCGTACAACTGGTTTGTGGCGAAGCTGTGGGGCCTGCCGCTGCACGACGTAAATTGCGGCTACAAGGCGATGCGCGCGCCGGTCGCAAAATCGATTCGTCTGTACGATGACATGCATCGGCTCATCCCCGTGCTCGCAGCCGAACAGGGTTACCGCCTGGCGGAAATCGTGGTAGAGCACCATGCGCGCCTATTCGGACATTCGAAATACGGAATCGAACGCTTTGCTAACGGCGCGATTGACGTGCTCACGTTGTGGTTTCTCACGCACGGCGTCCGTAAACCGGGCCTCGTCCTGGGCGCATGCGCCCTAGTGATGTTTGTGGTCGGAGCGATATTGGTTTTCGGAGCGGCGATTGCCTTCCCGTCGGGCTGGGCACGCGCTTCAGTCGTCGGTGGAACTGTTGCGTGCGTAGTCGGTCTGTTTGGCGCAACGATAGGATTCGCCGTGGGCCGCGTGACGCGCGACCTTGACCGGGCCGATCCATCGCCGTACATTGTTGAAGAAAGTCCGAAGTAGCGGCGGCGTTGGCCGTGCTCGCATCAGCGAAGGAGGAGGGGACGGTGGCGATGAAGGGACGAATCAAGCAATCGATGGTGGTGTGGTGCTACGAGAAGTATTGGGACCTCGAGGCGATGTGCGGCGTGGCCAAGCAACTGGGCGTGCAGAGCATCGAGTTGGTGCAACCCGAAGGTTGGCCGACGTTGAAGAAGCACGGGTTGATCTGCGCACTGGCCCATAGCCATTGGTTTGACGAAGGGATGAATAATCCAAAACATCATACAATGTGTCTCGAGAAGATGCGCAAGGCGATAGACGATTGCGCCGCGTTTGGTTACCCGAACGTCATAACGTTTACCGGGTTCGCGGGAGATATTTCGCTCGAGGACGGCCTCAAGAATTGCGTCAACGGGTACAAACAGATCGTCGGTTACGCGGAGCAAAAGAATGTGACGCTATGCCTCGAAATGCTGAATAGCCGCGTGAGCGAGGAAATGAAGGGGCACCCCGGGTATCAGGGCGACCACGTCGACTACGTAATGGACATCGTCAAGCAGGTCGGATCGCCGGCGCTGAAGCTGCTCTTCGATGTGTACCACGTGCAAATCATGGACGGCGACGTCATCCAGCGCATTCGTCAATACAAAGACTACATCGGGCACTACCACACCGCGGGTAACCCCGGCCGTGCCGAGCTCGACAACCGCCAGGAAATAAACTATCCGCCGATTATGGAAGAGATCGTCAAGACTGGATACAAGGGATACGTCGCCCAGGAATTTCTGCCGACCGGCGACGCCTTTGCTGGGCTAAAGCAAGCGGTGGAATTGTGCGACGTGTGAAATTGCGTCGTTAACTCGAGGAGGACTGGACCATGAATCGCGTTTCGATCACGGCGGAGGAATTGCACCGACAGGCGGAAGGGGGCGATGTGATTACGCTAATCGATGTCCGCACGCCCATTGAATTCCGCGAGTCCCATATCCCTTTCGCGAGGAACGTTCCTCTCAACAGAGTAGAGTCCGCGAGTCCGGAGACGTTCAACGGAAATGGCCCGGTGTACGTTGCGTGCACCGCGGGGCCACGCGCGGCGAAGGCCTGTCAACGCCTCGCATCGCGTGGAATCGGAAACGCGGTCCTCGTCGAAGGCGGGTTGAATAGCTGGACTGCGGCCGGCTATCCGGTAACGCGCGGCAAGAAGGGAGTCTCGCTCGAGCGTCAGGTCCGCATCGCCGCAGGCGGGATTGTCCTCGTCAGTTCAATCCTTGCGCTTGCCGTGAATCCATACTTCGCCGGAGTCGCGGCATTTGTTGGCGGGGGACTCGCGTTTGCCGGGATTACCGATACCTGCGCGATGGGAATGATGATCGCCAGGATGCCGTGGAACGACGTGAAAAACGTTTGAAGGCGACGTCAATACTGCCTGAAATACCGCCGCGGGTCATCGGGCTGTTCTTCTGCCTCTTCCCAGTACGTGTCGGCATCGGGTTTCCAGGCGCGATCGAGTGGATCAACCCGACGGAGCCGAAACCAAAGACTCATGGGGGTAATCAGGCCGAAGAAAACAATCGACAAGAGCACCCGGGTCATCAGCCAATTCACGCCGACGGCGAATTTCATCCAGACGGCGAAGATTGGACGCAACAACAGTGGCGCAAGCAGTCCGAGTAGAAAAAAGGCGTCGGCAAGATAGATCATCCACGCCGCGAGATGCCCGCGAATGGCCCAGTGGACGAGCGCCACCGCGACGAGCGCAGCGGCCATGACGAGGCCGAAATCTCGCTGCTCAGATCGGCTGGATGTGTCGACGTGCATCATATTATTCGGAGAGCATATACGTTAACCGAAGCAATTTCCGCTCAACGCACCGATACGACTACATGCCTCATTTTAATCCGTGAACTATCGCGACGCAGAGCCCGCTCGAAGAGGAACTGACCCTCGCGACTTGGGTTGAACCGAACGAGGTCAACGCAGTCAACGTGACGAGGAAGAAGTATCATGAAAGCTAGAATCAGAATGCGCGACGTAATCGGGACAATTGTGGCGGGAGTACTTATCATGATGGAACAGAATGCTACGGCCAACGCGTCGGGACCGACGTCGCCTCCAACCAAAGTCGACGCGTGGGACCTCGCGGACGATTTCGAGAAAATAAACCAACAGTGGGCTTCGATTGTCGAGGTGCTCGAACACGAAGACTACTACAACATCAGGAGCGACGGCGTCTCGGCGTGGAGTTGCGGCGAACAGGCGGCACATCTCGCTATCGTGAACACGTTCATCGCCGAGAACATCGAACAGAATCTCGCACATCCTGAGCGCGACAAGGACGGCGAACAGATTCCCATTGTTCAACAAGTCTTGAAGGGCGGCACGATTCCAAGAGGCGCAGGAAAAGCGCCCGCCGAACTCAAGCCCGAAGGAAAGACCCGCGAAGATTATCTCGCGATGTTCAAGACGGCGCGGGCGGCGTGGGGAAAGATGGCCGAGGTCAAGGGCCAACTCCCCGGATGTCCGGCGCGGTTCAAGCACTTCGCGTTCGGACAATTGACGTCTGTCGAATGGGTGCGTCTCTCCGCGATACACAATGCACACCATCTCAAGATCATTCGCGACATCCTCAAGGCCGCAGGCAAAACGGACGCGTACGGCAAGGCGATTCAGGCCCCGATAGAGGAATAGCTGCGCGTCAGCTAACGCCGGCGCGATCTCGCGCAAAGGCCCCCATGACGTCCATCGCGCGTTGGCCTTCGTCGAGCACGCCCGCGAAGAACGGGAAGACGTGGATCATGTTTTCCCAAATCTGAAGGTCTACTTCAACGCCCGCCGCTCGCGCCCGTTCGGTGATGCGCGTTGAATCATCGAGGAGCACTTCCTCGGAGCCGACGATAATTTGCAGCGGCGGGAGGCCCGACAAATCGGCGTAGAGCGGCGCGGCGAGCGGATGGCGAACGTCTCCGCCGCGTTCGATATAGAGGTTCGTCGAGACGGAGACGCGCTCAGGGCGAATCCACGGATCGGCGGCGGCCTTCGTCTTCATCGATTCGCCGAGTCCTTCGAGGTCAACCCACGGTGCGATGCAAATCGCCCCGGCGGGAAAAGGCAACTGTTGATCACGCAACGCGACAAGAAGCGCAAGGTTTAGCCCGCCTCCCGCCGAGTCGCCGACGGAGACAACCGAGTTCGCGTCAACGCCGGATTCGAGCAGCCAACGATACGCGGCGACAGCATCATCCACGGCCGCGGGAAACTTATGCTCGGGTGCCAGCCGGTACTCGACACCGAATACCCTGCCGCGCGACGCGCGCGCTAGCCGCCCCATGAAATCGCGGTACACCACGAGCGAACCGCAGTTGTAGCCGCCGCCGTGAACGAAAAAGAAGACGGGACGTTCTTGCGATTCCGGGACAGTGATCCATTGGGCTGGGACGCCCGCCGCTGAAACGTCATCCACATGTACGTCAGCGACGGATGGCAGTTCCTCGGCAAGGAGCTCGAATCGCCGCCGGACTTCTTCCATCGTAGTGGCTGGCGCGCCGAAATAGGTCCCCAACAAGGACCGAACGTAGTCCATTCCGCGCTGCATCGTCGCCGCCATCGGCCATCTCCCTGTCTCGCAGTTTGCGAGAGCATAGCGCACGTGGCATTGTGCCTTCATGTTGACGGGGCTCGATCACACTATGTCGCG
>CAYXRK010000189.1:0-9462 GCA_964467615.1 uncultured Nitrospirales bacterium
ATCGAACTGCCGACACGCGGATTTTCAGTCCGCTGCTCTACCAACTGAGCTACCTCGGCGCCGGGCCAATAAGAATACGAAAGTCGGGGGCGGAATTCAAGGAAGGGCCGGGGATTTCCGGCACCGAGACGTGTCAGCCGAGGCGTTTGGGCGGTTGATGGTCCCGGCGATCGCGGTGCCAACCGGCCTGCTGCTTAGACACCCAGTTCTTGCGCATGCGCGAAATGACCTCAAGCAGGTCCTGGGCGGTGACCCGTTCGCGTTCGGCGCGCGTAGTCGTGCAGAAGAGGAGCCGCAAGATGGAGTCGTGCTCCTTCTTCTCGATCGAGTCCGCGTACTTGGCGCCTTCGCCGACGCTCTCGTAGAGACCTTCGACATGGCTGTCCCACGCCTCTTCTATCCGCGCGCAAAATTTCTTCGACTCGCCGGCCGGGACGATGCACATAAAATGGCCCCCGCCCATATGCCCGGCGAAAAATGCGCCCTTTTCAAATCGCTCGCCACATTGTGCTAGGGCCCGGGCGACGTGGCGCAGCGCTTTTTCTCTCGCGCTAGGGTCTTTGCCGAACGAGCGCAGATTCATCAATTCGCCGTAGACCAAGTCGAAAGCCGCGGAATGGCACAGACGGCGTTGCAATTCCCGTCGCGAACCTTCGGCATTGTGAAGCCCGGTCTGAGGGTCCTCGATGCCGTCGTTTCCGACCGTGCGCAATATCGCGCCGACCCGCAGCGCCAACGCCGCCGCCGCGATGGGCTTCGCGACGAAATCGTCGGCCCCTTGCGCGAGTCCATGCTGAATCTCGGCCTCGTCGTCCATCACGGATATAAGCATGACGGGAACGGTGTAGAGGCTCTCGTCGCTTCGTATCGAGCGGCACAATTGAAAACCCGACACGTCAGGCAGCAACACATCGAGAATGATCAGATCAGGCCGGTGTTTTCGGGAGATGTCGAGGACATGTATTCCCCGGTCTTGAATGGCGCACCGGTGTCCATGATTGACGAGCTCGCGGGCCATCTCCTCGGCCGTTGACCGGTCGTCATCCACGATGAGGATGTTGCTCATGCGGAGCGCCTCTGAACAAGCGAATATCCAGGGCGCGAAAGTGTGGTGGGCGAGGAGGGACTTGAACCCTCAATCCCTTGCGGGCAACGGATTTTAAGTCCGTCGTGTATGCCAGTTCCACCACTCGCCCTCATGAGCGGCGCTCCCCTCACGCGGCGAATCCGCGTCCATGGAATGGCGATAAACCAATGGAGGCGGCACCCGGACTCGAACCGGGAAATGAAGGCTTTGCAGGCCTCTGCCTTACCAATTTGGCTATGCCGCCCCGGATCAATGATGGTATTCTACTCGCCCGGCGATGTCAACGCGCGGGGCGCATCGGCGCATCGAGCAGCGTGAATCGCCTGGGTTGTCGATGTCGAATACCGATCCACGAGTACGCGACGCTGAAGATCATTTCGAGCGTGCTCGTGCTATCGATCCTCGGCGGCCCCTTGGCGGTATTCGTCCAGCTTGTCGAAGGTTTCGTCCTATCGTCTGTCTTGCTGCGCGCTACGAAACCCAACCCGCACGATACTCCCGCTTGAGCAGCGCGTTCGCCTCGTCGTAATTCGTGACGCGCATCGCCGCGCCGTCCCAATGCAATTTGCGGCCCGCGCGGATCGCGACGTTGCCCAAAAGCACCGACTCCGTCAGGAAACCCGCGAACCCAAAATTCGATCCCGGCGCCACCTTCTCTCCCTTGATCGCCGCGAACCATTCCTCCCAGTGCCCGATCGAGCGCGGCAACGTTTCGGGCGGTTTCGGATAACTCGCGAACTTCGCCTCCGGCAATAGCTTCCCCTCGAGAATCGCGCCTTCCGATCCAACATACAGCGTCCCCTCGGATTCGAGTTCCACCGTGTCCTCGATGAAGCGTGGCCGGAACGGCTTCATGCCGCCGTCGTACCAATACAGCGTGAGCGCGGGCCATGCGCCGCGCGAGGGGAATTCGTACCGGACCGTCGACGCGTGCGGAAACGTCTCCTTATTTACCGCAGTCGATGTCGCCTCGGCTGATTCCGGAAAACCGAGATCGAGGACCTTGAACACCGGGTGCAGCTCGTGGCACGCCATGTCGCCGATTGCGCCCGTTCCGAAATCCATCCAGCCGCGCCACCGGAACGGATGGTACGCGTCGTTGAAGGGGCGTTCCGGGGCGGGCCCGAGCCAGAGGTCCCAGTTCAGTTCGTCGTGCGGCTTCTCGTCTCCGGCGGGCCGATCGATCCCTTGCGGCCAGATCGGCCGGTTCGTCCACACGTGTACTTCGCGCACCTCGCCTATCGCCCCCGCGCGGATGTACTCGGATATCTCCCGCCAACTGTTCGAGGCCTGCCCCGTGTTGCCCATCTGCGTTGCGACGCCCGAAGTCTTCGCTTCCGCGGCCAACTCGCGCGCCTCCCAAATCGAGTGTGTCAGCGGTTTCTCGCAATAGACGTGCTTGCCATGCCGTAGCGCCGCCATCGACGCCGGGAAATGGTGATGGTCCGGCGTGGCGATGATCACGCCGTCGATCTTGTCGCCCATTTCATCAAGCATCACGCGATAGTCTTGGTATTGTTTCGCGTCAGGAAATTGCCGGAACGCCGCGTCCGCGATGCGCAAGTCCGCGTCGCACAGCGCCACGATTTCGTGGCCGTAGTACGCCGCGCGCTTGAGATCGTCCTTGCCCTGCCCGCCCACGCCAATCACCGCGAGCCGCACCCGCTCGCCCGGCGCCAACACCTTCGCCCCTTCCACCTGCCCCCGCGCCGCGCCCGCCAGCGCCGCCGCGCCAGTCGCCAAAAACGTCCGCCGATTCATTCGATTTCCCTCCGCGTGTCGCTCCGCCGTCCGAGGCCGCGCAACGCAATAAGGGAACTCTAATTCAAAACGGGGGCGCGCACAAAGCGAAGGCGGAACGTTGAAGGATGACAATCACACCGGTTCCAATTGGTTCTGGACGACGGGCCGCGTATATTGAGTCGCGTTGTTTGCCGATACGCCGGAATTCGGCTTGCGCGAGGGAAGAGTTTCTTCACTTCGCTCGAATTGACATCTGCGTTGACACTCGATATCGATCAGTTCGATGTTGCATGAGGAAACGGTCACGACATGAATCGCTTTCGCGCGTTACTCGCGATTTTGGTACTCGCCGTCGCGTCGAGCACGCAAGGGTTCGCATACGTTGCGTACCTCTATGTCTCACTGGACGGCGACGACGCCTACGACGGCCGCACGCCAGAGGCCCCCTTCGCCACGATCGAGCGCGCGTTTGAAGAGATAAAGGTCTGGAACTCCAGACTCGGAATCTCGCCGAGCGAGATCCACGTCGTTCTAGCCTCGGGCGACTATCTCTTGCAGAAACCGCTGGTCATTCCCTGGCTGTCCGGAACAATTCCACCTCGGCCCTTGATGATCGAGGCCAAGACACCTGGCACGGCCCGCTTACTCGCTGGCCGCTTCGTCCTCGGTTTCAAGAAACTCACGGACGACGCGACACTCACCCGCCTCGACGAATCCGCCCGCGGCAACGTCTACGCCGCCGACCTGAAATCGCAGGGCATCACGGATTACGGCGCGGCGAATGGCGGCGGTCTCGAACTTTTCTTCGACGGGAAGCCCATGCAAATCGCGCGCTGGCCGAACGAAGGCTTCGTCAAGATCGTCGAAGAAGCCGGCGGCGACCGATACGACATCCGCGGCACCTGGGGCGACCGCATCGGCCGCTGGGTCTATGACGGCGACCGCCCCTCGCGCTGGCTGAACGAACGCGACGGCTGGCTCTACGGCTACTGGTTTTGGGACTGGTCCGCCGAGCACCAAAAGATCAAGACCATCGATCCGGCGAAACACACCATCGAAGTCGAAAAGCCGTATCACAACTACGGCTACCGCAAAGGCCAGTGGTACTACGCGCTGAACCTCCTCTCCGAAATCGACATGCCCGGCGAATGGTACCTCGACCGTGAGACCGGCACGCTCTACTTCTGGCCGCCCGCGCCGCTCGAGGGCGCGGAGGTGTTCGTCTCGCTGTTGCCGAACGCGGTTACCTTTGACGAGGCGGGGCACACCACGCTCCAAGGCGTCGTCATAGAAGGCGCGCGCGAGACTGCGATGCGCATCAACGGTGGCGAATTCAACCGCCTAACGGCGTGCACCATCCGCAACTGCGGCGGCGACGCCGTAGCGGTCTCCGGGGGCAGCGTGAACTCCGTACTCGGCTGCGACATCTATGACATCGGCGGCAGCGGCATCACTCTGACCGGCGGCGACCGAGCCACCTACACGCGCGCGAACCACAGCGCCGAAAACAACCACATCTACCGCTATTCGCGTTGGTACCGCATGTACCGCCCCGGAATCTACCTCGGCGGCGTCGGCCAGCGCGTCGCGCACAACCTCATCAACGACGCGCCGCACATGGCGGTCCAGTTCAACGGCAACGACCACGTCATCGAGTACAACGAAATTCACGACGTGTGCTACGAGTCCAACGACGCCGGCGCGATCTACGCCGGCCGCGATTGGACCGAGCGCGGCACGCAAATTCGCTACAACTTCCTCCACCACATCACGGGCTTCGAGGACCGCGGCTGCGTCGGCGTCTACCTCGACGACATGTTCTGTGGCACGAACATCTACAGCAACCTCTTCTACAAAGTCTACCGCGCGGCCTTCATCGGCGGCGGCCGCGACAACGCCATCCGGAACAACCTCTTCGTCGAGTGCCCCAAGGCGATTCACGTCGACGACCGCGCGCAAGGTTGGGCCGCCGACACCGTTCCCACCACGATGACCGAGCGCCTCCGCGCCATGCCCGTCGCCGAATCGCCGTGGAAGGAACGCTTCCCGCAACTCGTCACCATCCTCGACGACGGACCCGCCGCGCCCAAGGGCAACCTCATCGAACACAACGTCGTCTACGGCAAGGACTGGGACTCGATCTCGGACGGCGCGCGTCCATACCTCTCGCTCGACAACAACTTCATCGAGCGCGACCCGCGGTTCCGCCACGCGGATCGCTTCACCGCCGACCCACCTAAAGCGACCGACTTCACCCTCGAAAAAGGGTCCCCCGCCTACGCCGCCGGCTTCGAGCCGCTTCCCCTAGAATCCATGGGTCTCAAGAAGGTCCCCGAGCGCGCGTCCTGGCCGGTCGAGCATGGCCTTCGCAGCATCGGCGCGAAATGATTTCGCGGTGATTTAGCGAGTCGTGCGGTGCGCCATCAGTTTGTCGCCTGTGGTATATTTTGCGTGGGTCATTTCGACGATGCAGACGCACACCTATACGATCGAGCTTTTGTCGCAACCGGATGGCCGCTACGTCGTCTTTGTCCCGGTACTCGGTTGTGCTACCGTTGGCGACGACTACGATCACGCGCTACAGATGGCCCGCGAATGCATTGAAACGCACATCGAAGGGTTGCGTGAGGTGGGTTTGCCCGTTCCAAGCTAGACCGCGCCACACCTTCCAACCTTGGACGATTAGAAGTTCACCCACGCGCCCGCCTGGCATTTGGCGCCGAGGCGCTTGCCCAACGCGCCGGCCTTGAACTCGTCGAACTCGGCGCCCGCGTCCGGCAATTGGACTAGCTCGCCCGGCTGGGCCCGTTCGCGCCGCTTCTTCGCGTAGACGCTCTCGAGCGTCGACACGTCCACGTTGTTCGCCTTGTTGAGCCGCGCGATTTCCTGGTAGAGCGCCTTGCGGTCCTCATTGTCCGCGGCGATCAGGCGCTGCACGGAATTGACCTCCTCCGATCCGGACAACAGTTCCGATTTCTTCAACTCGAGGAAGCCGCGGTTGTTCTCGCCCACGGCACCCGTCTTTTTCGCCTTCTCGACGTCCGCGTTGCGCGCGCGCATAGCGTCCGCGATTTGCTTGACGCGCGGCGACGATTCGTCCAATTCCTGCGCGTAGGCCACCTGAATCGGCAACAGGTAGTCCCACGTCTGCCGCAACCACGAGGTCTTCTTTTCCGATTCGGCGGGTGCGGGCGTCGCATCCGGCAGCGTGTCCGACTTGCCCTGGACATAGTCCATCACCTGGTCCGCCTGCTCCTCGATGTGCCGAATATCGACATAGATTCGCGCCTCAAACGTGTCGGGAATCACGACGCATCCGATGACCCAGAGAAGGCCCACGATAGTCGCGACGTTGCAAAACCTCTTCATGGCGAAAACTCCTTCACCTCGAAGTAGACGCGCCCCGCGCGCGCCTATTCAGCCCATTCTACCCACTCGCGCCACCCCGCGCGAACCCACTCGCCACACTGGCGGGAGCTCCTTCCCCTAAGCCACATTCGCCGCGCCGGCTACGACCCGGTGTCCAAGGATTTCGACCAGGCGTTCGACGTTCGGTAGGATGCGATCGGCTACTTCCCAAACGCTACGTGGTATCGTTCGAGGAAACGCCAATTGTTCCACTCGGCGGTTTCGCTTGGATTGAAGAACGCGACTCGCTTCCCTTCGGATACGAGATGCGCGACCTCGAGCATGTATTCCGCGATCAATTCTTGCAGCAACTTGAACGCGGCTTTGCGCGTGCGGCCGTACCCCAACAAGTCGAACTCGAGGGCCGTCGCAAACCACTCGCTGCCTTCCTTGCGATACGCGACAGTCACATCGCCCTGAAGAACGATTCGTTTCACGCGGCGCGCGGACATTAGGATGGACCTCTCAGATTCTAACGGTATCGAGTGCGCGATCCAGCACCTCTCGCACCGCCGGGTGCGTGTAGTGCTCTTTGACCGCGGCCATGTTTATTTGGACCTCGCCCGGCGCCAACATTTCCACGCCCAACAAGTTGCCCTCTTCATCCTCGTCGGCGTAACAAGCGCCCTCCGCGATTTCGACCGTCTTCGCCGCGTGGCCGTCCCGAATGCGAATGTAGATCGCGAGAATTTGTTCGTTGTCCCGTTCGACGCTGACGTTGTAACTCATGGTTGGCCCCGTTCAAGCAAGAATGCTTGCAACTTTCCGCTTTCCCGCAGGTAAGCGATATATTCGCTCGTAGCCTCGCGCACATTCCTTAGCGCTTCCTCTTCGGTATCGCCGCACGACGCCGTTCCAATCTCGATGCAGTGGGCGGCATACCCGACCTCCTCCAACTCGATCTCGAATGTAAGTTGATTCTCGCGTATTACACGACCCACGGCGTCAGACTCCGAATTCACCGCTGCTGTCATATTGTATAGCGTTCGGTCGAAACGCTTCATTCTTTCGCCCCGATGGTGCTTGCCAGAGTTATTGCGCGACCTGGACTTGGCGCTCACGCACCAAGCTACAACGCTATCGCGCCGTTGGCGCTTTTCTACGAAACGATTTTCTTTCACCAAAACCCCTCCACTCGCACCCCCAAGTCCACGTACTCCTCCACCCGCGTATCCACCCAATGCGCGTACATTGCGCAGCGGTCCGCATCAATCAAATGGTCGTCGCCTTTTTGGTAGACGATCCGGCCATGCGCGCCGAGGGCGTAGGCGTGGTTCGCGTATTGCACTTCGCGCTCGGGCAATCGCGGCAACACGATGGTGCGCTCATGCAGCCGGTCCTGGATCAGCCGCGTCATGAACTCTTTCGCATGGACGCGCACGGGCGAATCGTCCAGCGCGGAGGCCACGTCGAGCGTCCCGCCGAACTCCACCGGGACCACTTTTTGACGCCATTCCTCGCCGCGCGCCATGAGTTGGTGCGCGACGGCGCGGCCATTGTTTCCCGCGTCGATCGCGACGACGCGGAAGTCATACGCGCGATCGAGTTCGGCGATGATGCCGATCTGCCGCGCGTAGTGCACACCGCGCAGATGCACCCGCGCAACGTTGATAAGGTGCGGCCCCTCGGCGCGGTATACGACGAACTCGGACGGATCCCGCGCATACCCGAGATCGCATCCAAGGTAGTAATCGCCGCGCTGAACCCCGAGCGGCCCGACCCCGGTATTTTCGTGCACGTGCACGTCACCGTGCTCCTGCTCGTGCTCGTGCGCGTGCTCGTCATCGTAATCGGCTCTTCCCAATTTCTTTTCTAACTCCAGCCTCTCTTCTCCGATGAGTTCGATATTCACAAACTCCAATGCCTCATCCACACACGCCGCGTAATCGTCCAAATCGAACACGCCGTGCGCGGGTTGGCCGTGTTGGCCGAGCACGCGGTGGACGTAGCCGGGCGAGTCCTTGCCGCCGTAGAGCCGCGCGAGTTCGGCGTCCTTCACGTCGTCGTAGTCGGGGTTCAACGTCGAGGGCCAGTTGTAGAAATTGACGGAGCGGTCCTGCGTCATGCGATAGAACCCGCCGCGCAATCCGTTCGGCACGCCGTAGACCCAGCGGAAGCCGTCCGCGTTGAGCGCTTGATACAGTTCCGCCCACGACGACTCCGTCATTTCCTGCGCTTCGTCGACGAGTTGCCAATCGACGTGCAGCCCTTGGAAGTTCACGCCGCGCGGCCCCGCGATGCGCCCCCACAGCACGAAGCCGTTGTTGAACCGGAACGACCACGACGGCGTGCGCTTCGAGTGTTCGAGACCTTGGCGCAATTCGGGCGTGGTCTCGAAGCGCCGCGCAATGCGTTCCATCAACGGAAAGAGATGGTTCTCGCACTGCGTGGCGATGAGCATCTCCGTGTTCGGCAACGCGACCGACGCCCACGCGGCCATGATCTCGATCTCGCTCGTTTTACCGACGTCGCGGCCGTCGCAATGGATTTTGCGGCTCCACCACGACTCCAATGATCCTCGCTGATACTCGCGCGCAGCCCAAGCATTTCCCGTCCTGTCGCGGATGACTTTCCGCGCCCACGACTCACGAAACGCCGTATTCTCCAACGCCTCTCGTTCCTTCTTCGGCCAATTCTTCAACCCGTTCTTCAACATCTTCTTCAACGACAAGTGACCTTTTAACAAGGGGAAGTCCTTTCTCCATAATCGGCTGCATCAACTTCGACAGACTCACGCCCGGCGCTTCGCCCCCGTTTATCCGTCCCGTCAACTCATGAATCGCGGCCCGGTATCGCGCCCGCGCCCGCGACATCGACTCCAGTAGCGCGTTCGCCTTAACAAAACCCGACGCCTTCACCTCGGCCGCTGCCGCGGCCTGCAATCGCATCGACAACAACCGCCACGTCGCCGTCTCCTCCAGCAACTCCAGGTCATACGGATCGCAGCCCCCCTGCGGCGTCCGAATCCCGTCCGAAAGACGCTTCCACAGGTCCCAAATCGTCCTCCGCTCCTCGGCCATCTCCTTCGTCTCCTCCGAGAGCCCCCACACTTTCTCGAACCGCTTATACCGCGCCCAAATTCGCGTCGACCAGCCCATCGCACTCTCCTTCCAGTTTTTCCTTCGCCAAAATTCGTTCCTCATCCCACGCTTCTCGCAAATCACCTTGCCTCCATTCGTTCAATTCGTTCCATTCGTTCCATTAGTTCCATTCGTTCCATACGT
>CAYXRK010000190.1:0-9423 GCA_964467615.1 uncultured Nitrospirales bacterium
CGTGAAGCCGTTGGCGGATCGCGATTTCACGCCGAAGTAGGTCATGGCCCCATATCCCCAGGCGGGATCCATAGTTTCTTGTAGTCGAAAAGGGTCTCCATGGTTTCGGTGAACGTCCGCCCTCCGCGTTGCCACGTTATCTTCGCGATGACATGGGCGAGAGCGGGACTTTGTAGCTTTAGTTCCGCGGGGTCGGGGCCGCCCCCCCCCAATGAAATTAACGGTCCTTCGGGTTTTGGAATTTCGATCTTGTTGACTTCGGTCGACCATGAGAAGCGCTCGTACTCGCCTTCGAATCGCCCCTCGTGTTTTTCAGGCATGACGAGTGGCTGAAATTCAACATCCGCAACGAGCTGTTCGAGAAGAAATTTCGCGCTTGTATAGTCTTGCGCCTGGCCGCGCGTGAGGACGGCCTGACGAATGACCCCGTGTACGGAATAGGCGCCGACGGTGAGCAGAACGAGGGCGAGTGTGGCCTCGAAGAGGATGTACCCGCTTTGATTCCGGCGCAGTTCGGAATCGGGGGCGGCGGTCATCGTTCGTCCCTCGGACGTTTGATCTCGAATCCGGCAATACGGCCCTCCATAGAGACTTCATAGCGGGTGAACTGCCGGCCGGCAATGCGCATGGAGACGCGCCCCGCGTCGCGCGCGCCGCTGGGATAGAACGAAAGATAATAGCGGCCCGTGTCGTCTTTAAGCGCTTTCAAGCGGTCCTTCTCAAACGTAAGTCCGGATGGCAACGGGCGGCGTTCGGCGATGCGGTCAAGGACCGGCTTAAATACTTTCTTTCCAGCGTCGATTTTGTCGAAGCGTTCGAGCCAATACGCGTTCTTTTTGAGATCAATATATACCCGGTGTTCGAGTGAACTTGTGATAGCGCACGCTTGCGCATGTTTGAGCGTCGCTACGAAGTCGTCGAAGCCATTGTCCCTGGTGACGCGCCGGAACGCGCTGTTGAACACGGGCAGGACCATTACGGAGAGCGTCGAGATAATGGTCATCACGATGATGAGTTCCATCAGCGTGAAGGCCGCTGTGGACCGACGTTCGGGGAGAGTAAAGGAAGGACGCGTCATCGTGAGGTCCCGGAAGAGAGCGGCTCCTTTGATGCGAGGCGCGAGATCAGTGCCGCTTCCTCGGCGTTTGCGCCACGAAGACACGGAAATCGAGCGGCCTATTTCTTTGTCGTTTCTTCGGTCGAAAGGAGTTCCTGCATTTTGGCGATGGTAATGTCGTCGTCGGTTTCGGAGATGCCGTCCGGGCCCGACGACCAGACGTCGTAGGAGTCCTTGTGGATTGGTCCGGGGCTGGCGAAGTTGTAGGGCGCGCCCCAGGGATCCTTGTTCAATTCGCGGACGTACTTTTTCTGCGACGAGACGAGGTCATCGAGGCTGGCGGGGAATTTGTCGTTGTGTTCCAGGGCGAAGAGATCGATGGCGGTCTCGTAGGACTTGATGTCCCCAAGGGCGGCGCGGACGCGGGCGTCTTCGGCGCGGCCGGCGAAGGACAGGGTCACCATTCCCGCGAGGATGGCGATGATGATGGTGACGAGGATAAGCTCGATCAGCGTAAATCCACCGTTGGCCCTCATGTTGGTATCTCCCGTGTTATCGGCGCCAGTGTAATTAACGCCTGGTACGAGGAAAATGGTGACGCCTCAACGGACCTGGCTGCTGAGCGTCAACATCGGCAACAGCATGGCTATCACCAGGAACCCCACAATTATACCCATTACAACGATCATGATGGGTTCGAGGAGATCGGTCATGGCCTTGACGGCGCGCTCGACTTCGTTGTCGTAGGCCTCAGAGATTCGTTTGGCGACGTCGCCCAAACGGCCGCTCTCTTCGCCGACGGAGAGCATGTTCACGACGAGCGGCGGAAACGTCTTGCACTGGCGCAGGGCCTGGCTGATGCTGTCGCCCTCCGAGACGCGGGCCTGTACGAAGAGGACATCCTTGGCGACTGCGACGTTGGTCAACGTGTCTGCGGTGATTTTGAGCGCGGTGAGAACCGGTACGCCGTTGTCGAAGAGCGCGCCGAGTGTGCGGGAGAATTTGGCCATTTCGTAGCGTTGGATGACGTCGCCCAGGAGGGGCAGGCGCAGCCAGATTTCGTCGAGGCGATCTCGGCCTTTCTCGGTTCGTGAATATTTCACGAAGCTGTATATGCCCCCGATGATCGCGGCGAGCACGGCCCACCACCAAGTGCCCATGAAGCCGCAGAAGCCCAGGACGATCACGGTGGGCAAGGGAAGATCGGCCTGCATGTCCTCAAAAACCGTGAGGAATTTAGGGAAAACGAAGGAGACGAGAATGAAAACGGCGCTGCTTCCGATGAAAAGTAGGAAAGCGGGATAGACCATCGCCGAGCGCGCCTTCCCACGAAGATTTTCGTCCTGTTCGCTGAACGACACGATGCGCCAGAGGACATCCTCGAGCATTCCGCCGGTCTCGCCGGCGCGGACGAGGTTTGTAAACATCGGCGGGAAGAGCGCCGGATGGGCTTCCATTGCCTGGGCGAAGTCAGACCCTTTCTGCACTTGGTCCCTTAGATCTTCGATGACCTCGGTCATCTGCGCGTTGGACGATTGCTCTTGGAGTGTCAGAAGCGCGCGGGTGATGGGCATGCCGGACTCGATGAGGTTGGCGAGTTGGCGGAAAAAAATGTTGCGATCCTTGGTTTTCGGCTTGCCGAAGGTCCGTTTGATGATGTCCTTCTTCTCGGCCCCTTCGTGCTCTTCGACGGAAATCGGGAAGTACCCCAAGTCGCGCAGTTGGGCAATAGCCGCGCGCTGGCTTTCGGCCTCGAGGACGCCGGTGGACACTTCGTCCGGGCCCCGTTTTACTTTGTACGCGAACTGAGGCATCACTCTCCAATTCCGTTCGCCCTGAGGGTGTCGAAGGGCGTGACAATCTTACTCCCAACTCCGTTCGCCCTGAGAGTTTGTTAAAAAATCGAATTCCGTCGCCGATGTGTATTTGCCGAACACACGGTATTGGCCACATTGACCGATCGGCAAGCTCAAGGTCTCCCTTTCCCGTTCGTCCTGAGGGTGTCGAAGGATGCGGGAAAGGGAGACCTTGGGCGATCTTTGCTAAATTTGCACTAGTTCACATCCTCTGAGGGTGTCGAAGGGCAGCATCTTGTTAGTTCGATCCGTCAAGAAAACACGACGTCGGTGTCCGCGGTGACGCGCAGAATTTCCTCGACGGTGGTTTCGCCGCGCTTGGCCCGCTGCCAGCCCGCGTCGCGCAACGTGCTCATGCCAAGTTCGCGCCCCTTTTGCTTGATCGCGACGGAGGTGGCGCGGGCGACGGTCATTTCTTTTATGACCTGGGCGAACGGGAGAATCTCGGCGATGGCGATGCGGCCCGAGTAACCCGTGTGGCGGCACTTGTCGCAGCCTCGGCCTCGGCGGAAAGTCGAGCCGGGGAGTTCGTCGTCTCGCACGCGAAGCTCCACGAGCAGCTCGCGCTCGGGCTCGTAGGACTCGGCGCAATGGGCGCAGACGCGGCGAACCAGGCGCTGCGCGATCGACGCAATCATCGTGCTTGCGATAAGGAACGGCTCGACGCCCATGTCGGTCAATCGCGTGACGGCGCCCGCGGCGTCGTTGGTGTGTAGCGAACTGAAGACGAGGTGGCCCGTGAGGCTCGAACGGATCGCCATTTCGGCGGTCTCGTAGTCGCGGATTTCGCCGACCATCATCACGTCGGGGTCGTGCCGCAACATCGAGCGCAGACCGCGGGCGAAGTCAAACCCTATTTGGGGCTGCACTTGCATCTGGGTGATGCCCTTCATCTGATATTCGACCGGGTCCTCGATCGTGAGGATTTTTCGGTCCACTTGATTGAGCACGTTCAGCGAGGCGTACAGCGTCGTCGATTTGCCGCTGCCGGTAGGTCCGGTGACGAGGATGATGCCGTGCGGTTTCTTGAGGAAGCCGTTGATGAGCACCATATCTCGATCGGAGTAGCCGAGTTGGTTGAGCGTGAGGAACATTGACGCACGGGAAAGAATGCGGACATTGATCGTTTCGCCGTGAGGCGTCGGGAGAATTGAAGTGCGCAGGTCGTAGCGGCCGTCGCCGAAGGACGCGAGGATTTTTCCGTCCTGCGGCAACCGCTTTTCGGCGATGTTGAGGTTCGCCATGACCTTGACGCGCGAGACGATGGCGGCGTGAAACCCACGGATGCTCGGTGGAGTGGGGATTTGGTGGAGGATGCCGTCAATTCGGTAGCGGATGCGCAGCTCGTCCTCGAACGGTTCGATGTGGATGTCGGTCGCGCCGGACTGGATGGCTTCCATAAAAACTTCGTTCACGAATTTGATGATCGAGGCGTCGATCTTCTCGTCGCCGAGATCCATGTTCTGGGCAGTGGCTTCGAGGTTGACGACCTTTTCCTTGTCGGCGGCGGCGCTGACGATTCGCTCCATCGTGTCCGCGCCAAGCCCGTACAACGTCTTCGTGCTGCGCTCGATTTCGGTCGGCGTCGCGACGACAGCCTCGATGCGTGTCTTGAGGACGAGGCGGATATCGTCGAGCAGGTTGGTATTGAGCGGGTCGCTGATGGCGACGACGAGCGTGCCGTTCTTCTTTTGAATCGGCACGAAGTTGTAGTGCGTCGCAAAACGCGCCGGTACTTTGTCGGTGATTTCGGCCGGAATCTGCTCCTTCGAGGGAACCACGAACCGCATTTCGCAGAAGCGCGCGAGTGACTGATAGAGGTGTTCCTCGGTGGCGAAACCGAGTTGCTTGATGACTTCGATCAGGGGCACGCCGTTCTTCTCGGATTCCGTGCGCGCACGCGAGATCATGTCGTCGGACAGGGACAACTCGCGCGCGAAGTGGCGTTCAATCGAGGAAGTGGAGGCCATTGCGGACGGATCCAGAGATCGGCTCTCTAACTATCAAACGAATATGGTAACACCGGCCCAATCGGCCACCAAACGGCGGAAGATTCCGCCGCGCCCTACACCAAGCGCGTGTGGGGCAGCCGCTCTCGGCTGCCAGCCCCACGAGCGAAACATCCCTCAGTTCTTGGGCAACTTTTCCAGTTCGTCCTGCGCGGCCTTGGCGAGCACGGGCTCGCCGGTAGTCGCTACGTCTTCGAACATCGCGCGGGCCTTTTCCGGGTTGTTCTGCAACTCACGATAGAGGTGGCCCAGTTCGATCTTGAGTTGTGAGGCCGCGACAAGATCGACACAGCGCTTCAAGGCCGTCTCCATCGCGTAGACCATGCGGTCCTCGCCTTCCGGCGCGCCGTCCGACGAAAGGCCCGCCATGTCCTCCGCGGCGAGCGAGGCTACATAGGTGCCGGGGAATTTTCCGACGACGCCCTCGAGCGAAGCGAAGTCGCTCTGAAGGCGGGCCGCGTCCAGCGCGTGGAGCGAGGCGTAGTTTTCTGGCCGGCTTTCGTCCAACAGATCGAGGCGCTCGAACGCCTCCGGATGCGAGGCGAACGTGTCTGAGTATTTCGCGCGCAGCGTCGAATAGTGATCGAACGCGGCGGGATACATTCTGAGTTCAGCGAACGCGATGTCGGCGAGCAGTAATTGCGCCTCGCCGGCGTGCGGGGCGGACACCTCCGATTCGAGCGACGCGGAGAGCAGCTTGTACGCGTCGCCCGCGCGGATATCGGCAACCAGCGCCTTTGCTTCGGCGATGTCTGATTCCAACGCAGAGGCAGCCGAGTTCTGCGCGATCTGTGTGTCCGTCGCGGGGGCGTCTGCCGGTCGCGTGAGGCGGAAACCAGCGAAATAAAGAATTAGCGTGGCAGCGCACGCCGCGCCGATAGCGCCGTAGGCGTAACGCATCGGCATACGGTGGGCCATGACCGGAGCGCGATTCAGCCGAACGCGGAGCAACGGCATGAGATCGCGCTCGAGCATGACCTTCTCCGCCGGGATCCACTTGGTCATTGCACGAAACGCTTCGGCCTCGCCCTTCAAACCCGAATCGCGCTTCAACGCCGCTTCTAGCGTCCGCCTGTCCTCGGCGCCCAGGTCTTCGTAGACCGACTGCGCAAGTATCCCCCGAATCTTGTTCTTACGAAACATATCGCTTGCCCCCAGCTACATCATCGAAAAACTCATCACGATGATCGTCATCGTGCTCGTCATTCGTCATCGTCATCGACGCAAAAGCCATTGTTATTCCCGCAAGTCACCCAATTCTCGTTGCAACTTCTTCATGGCCCGAAACAAATGGACCTTTACACTTCCCACAGTACATCCCAGCACCGGCGCGATGTCGGCCAGCGCCAGCCCTTCGTAGTGCCGAAGGACGAACACCGTCCGCTGCGACGGCGACAACACAGCCAACGCCACCTGCACGCGCGCCTCGATCTCGCCACCGCGCACTTGCACCGCGGTGTCTTCCCGCACAGGCTCAGTGGCCGCGCCAGGGCGGAACGAATCCTCCAGCGTCTCATGCAGGTGGCGCTTGCGCCGCCGCATGTGGTCGATGGACTGGTTCGTCGTCAACCGGAGCAACCACGCGCCGAACCCGCCCGAAGGCTGCCACGAGTGGATCTTCCGGTAGGCCTTGAGCAATGCCTCCTGCGCGACGTCCAGCGCGTCCTCGCGATTGCCCGTCATTCGATAGGCCACCGCGAACACACGGCCCTGGTGGCGCCGGACGATTTCCTCAAACGCGGACTCGTCCCCGCCTTTGAGGGCCTCAGCCAACGCCTCGTCGCTAGGACCCACCCGTTCTGCCTTGGCGTTCAGGTTCACTGGGCTTAACGATCCTTGTCCCCAAAGGGTTTACACATCTGCGGAAAAGGATAACCGATGCTGGTTCGCTTCATTCGCATCAAGATTACGTTGCAGAGGGGTCGAATATGCGGAGTCTTTTGAAATGTTGCCGGTAGAAACCTCGATCGCGCGTGAGGAGACAGTCGGCTTGCTGTTCGGCATGGGCGGCAACCAGAAAGTCCGGTAAGACGCGGCGTTGCTTTCCACCCCTGCGTCGGTATTCACGCCAAATGTCCCCGGCGCGCGTTGCGGCGCGTTCGTCTAACGCTGAAAAAGTGATAGGAATTCGGCGAATCGCCGTATCGAACAGAGAGGGTGAAGCAAAGATCGTCGCAGTTTCAGCCCAGACAATTTCACACGCAATCAATCGACCTTCATTGAAGCATCGCAGGAGCGCATTCCTTGACGCGGGCCCGAATTTTGGGTCCGCCCCAAGAACATCAATCAGAATGTTGCTGTCGACAGCAGTGGTCACCTGCCATCTCTCATCTCCGAGATTAGCTCATCGGTCGATTTTCGCAACTTGACGCAACCGTACACGCGGGAAATAGGATCGTCTATCGGAACCTTTTCCGCCACGAGCTTCCCTTTTTCCACGCGAAACTCCAACACCGTGCGCGGTGCGATACCAAGACGGTCGCGCAACGCCTTCGGGATTGTGACCTGGCCGCGATCGGCAACAATAGCTTTCATGAGGCGCTCCCATTTTGCATACTTTCTCAGTACGAATGCATACTCATTCTATCACGCGCAGTAAGGAACCTGTCGGAAACGGTTGCTACGATGGCGAAGATTGATCTCAATCGCAAGACGCTTCCCAGGTTCATCGAGCGGGTCCAGTTAATCAAGGCCGATACGCCGCGCCAGTGGGGAAAGATGGACGCTGCGCGGGCCGTTCGCCATCTGATCTATACCTTGGAACTTTCGCTCGGCATCGAGAAGGTGGAGAATCGCGTACATCCGGTCGTCGGCGCACTTCTCTATTTTGCGTTCAATCAGGTAATCACCACCTGGCCCAAGGGTATGAAGGGACCGGACTACCTCACGCCGCTACCGAAGCACGACTTCGCTTCCGAGAAGGAGCAACTTGTCCACCTAATAACGCAGTTCGTCAACGAATTGGAACGAAACCCGACCCGGATCGAAGTGAACCCGAGCCTCGGCGCGATAACCCTTGCGAAATGGTCACGCGCGCACGGCGTTCACATGGACCATCACCTTCGGCAGTTCGGAGTCTAAATTGACAAATAGGGACAGCGGAACTGCCGAAACACCCCAGTTCCGTTCGTGGCGAGAGCGAGTGAAAAAATCGATTACGTCCGCATTGCGTGGCTTGCATTCACCCGTCGGCAAGCTCAAACCCTCCCCTTTTCCGTTCGTCCTGAGCCTGTCGAAGGATGCGGAAAAGGGGAGGGTTTGGGCGGGCCTTGCTCAATACACATTTTTTCACAAGCTCTGAACTTGCCCATTTTCGGAATAAACGCAATGGCCAACACGACGTCCAAGAAGTCGGCGAAGGTCGGTCGCCGCGGCGACAAGGCCGCCGCCAAGCGGGTCGCTGCGAAGCCCGTCCTCCTCTCAGGCGGCAACCCTCAGATCACGAAGGCCGACGGCGACGCCCCCGTGCAGGCCTACATCGCGGCCATGCCGGGCTGGAAACGCGACGTCGGGCGCCGCCTCGACGCGCTCATCGCGCGCACTGTCCCCAACGTGCGCAAGGCAGTCAAATGGAACTCGCCCTTCTATGGGTCGCCGCGGCGACAGGGCCAGGGCTGGTTCCTCAGCCTTCATTGCTTCACGAACTACGTCAAGGTAGCCTTCTTCTGCGGCACATCGCTGCATCCACTCCCCCCCGGCGAGTCCAAGCAAAAGGAAGTGCGCTACCTCCACATCCACGAAGCCGATAAGCTCGACGAAGCTCAACTCACCGCTTGGGTGAAGAACGCTAGCAAATTGCCCGGCTGGGTCTCGTAGCGCCACCTAAAGCTGTCGGCGCATCGGTCCGGGCTCGGCCTCAGCCGGGAGAACTGCCATGCCCCTGGATGAGCTAACTTCGTCGATCAGCTCGTGCGATTGATGGTCAAGTAAGAGGCTACACAGATTCACTCCTCTGGGACGGTTGGGTACAATGGTGCGGTGATTGCGCGATTATCTAGGCGCTGACAAACGCAGATGGAGACAGCTTATGGAGTTTCAGCCGAACAAACAGACCGTGCAGGAATTGGTCAAGGCATGGGCGGCAGGGTCGTTGACGCGCAATCCGGAGTATCAGCGCGGCGCCGCTTGGAACAAGGCGCAGAAGCAGGCACTTATCGATTCTCTATTCCGTGAATACCCGATTCCTCCGATCTTTTTGGAACGGAAGTCTTCGGCAGGATTATTCGGGGGTGCGGCAGAGCGATTTGAGATCATTGACGGCCAGCAGCGAATTCTTGCACTTGCCGAGTTCTCCCGGGGTGAATTTCCGCTCCTCAACCCTACGGACGAGAAGCTGCGGTTGCCGCACAGTCTACGGGCGAAGAAAACGTCATGGGGCAACAAGACCTATGAGGAGTTGACGCCGGTGCTAACCAAGTTCCTCGATGACGCCAAGATTGAGGTCATCTTATTCTAATTCGCTTTCAAAATGAGACTAACCATGTTACACTAGGGTCATGGC
>CAYXRK010000191.1:0-9399 GCA_964467615.1 uncultured Nitrospirales bacterium
ACGAAGTCGTCACTACGGAGGCCGAACGTTTCCGCGCCCACCACGAAACGCTGAATCGGTTGAAGTCGTTTGGACTGCCGGTGAACCCGCACAGCCACCTCTGCCAGAACATCGACGAGGTCCTTGCGGCGTGCAACGAATGGGAAACTAAACGGCACGGGCTTGAATACGAGACGGACGGGATGGTCGTGAAGGTGGACTCGTGGGCGCAGCGCGAACGTCTTGGCGCCACGTCGAAATCACCGCGGTGGGTCATCGCGTATAAGTTCCCCCCGGAGGTCGCGCGAACGGTGCTCCGGGAGATCACGGTTCAGGTAGGCAAATCCGGGACACTAACGCCTGTTGCCGAACTGGAGCCGGTTCGGCTCGCGGGGACAACGGTGAAGCGCGCGAGCCTGCACAACTTCAAGGAACTCGAGCGCAAGGACTTGCGTAGGGGTGACACGGTCGAGGTGCAGAAGGCAGGGGAAATCATCCCGCAAGTGCTGCGAAGCATTCCGGAAAAGAGGCCGAAGGACGCTGAACGTTTTCCGATTCCCACGCGCTGCCCCGAGTGCGGCGCGGCGGTACAAAAGGACCCGAAGGGGATTTACCTGCGCTGCCTGAATCTCGCGTGCCCGGCACAGGTGCGCGAACGGATCGAGTACTTCGCGAGCCGCGGAGCGATGGACATCGAGGACATGGGGCCAACGGTGGTCGAGCAACTCGTCGCGAAAGGACTCGTGCGGGATCCGTCGGACTTGTACGCGCTCACCGCCGAGCAACTGGCGGATCTCGAGCGCATGGGCGAAAAGTCCGCGGCGAATTTGGTGGCGGCGATCAAATCGAGCAAGTCGCGAACGTTGGCGCGGTTGCTCAACGGACTTGGCATCCGGCACATCGGGGCGCATATATCGGAAGTGCTCGCGGCGCACTTTGGAAGCATCGACGCGATCATGGCGGCAACTCCGGAGCAACTCGTCGAGGTGCCCAGGATTGGCGAACCGTTGGCGAAAAGCGTGGTCGATTTTTTCGGCACGCCGGAAAACGTGGCGCTGGTGGAACGGTTGAAGGGGCATGGCGTTACGGTGACCGAGGAGCGAGTCGACGAAGAGGCCGGCAATCACCCGTTCGCGGGGAAGACATTCGTCGTGACGGGGACGCTCGAGCGGTATTCGCGCGATGAAATCCACGACCTCATCAAGAGACTCGGCGGGCGGGCGGCGTCGAGCGTGAGTAAGAACACGGACTTTCTGGTGGCCGGGGAGAAGGCGGGCTCCAAGCGGACGAAGGCCGAGGCGCTTGGGGTGCGGGTGCTGTCGGAGGACGAATTTGATTCGCTCGCGAAGGAGCGCGCATGAGCGAGACGCGTGTCGCTTGCCCACTCACGCTCGATCTCGAATCGGGCCGTGAGTTGTTTCGCTCGTTGCGAGACGACGGCCTTTCCAAGGGCGATGTTGTTTTGTTGGATCTCGCCGCAACCGAACACATGGATTCGCTCGGCGGCGCGTGGCTCATGGAAATCGCCGGATTAGCGCGCGAGCGGGATTGTTCGCTCCGGTGGGAAGGCCAGGGCGGCGACGTTGCGGAATTCATGGCGCTCATCGGGCCGGGCCTCGAACTGCGCGAGGACGCCAAGCCCAAACGGTCGGGGTTTCTCGAACAACTCGGCGCGGACACGCTGAAAACGCTCGGTGAGACGCGGGAAATGTTCCGTTTGTGCGTCGACGCGATCTACTGGACGTTTATCGCCATCTTCGACGGCCGGGGTTTTCGCTGGAGCTTGATGATCGACGAGCTGTACGAGATGGGCGTGCGCGCGATCCGCATCAACATCATGATGAATTTCCTCCTCGGGTTGATCGTGGCGATGTTGTCCGCGGCGCAACTCGAACAATTCGGCGCGTCGATTCTCGTGGCCGATCTCGTTGTCATCGCGTTCTTCCGCGAACTGGGCGCGATCATGACGGCGATCGTCGTGTCCGCTCGTACCGGTGCTGCCATCACCGCCGAAATCGCGACGATGAAAGTGCAGGATGAAATCGACGCGTTGCGCGGCATGGGGCTGAACGTCGCGCAGTTTCTGGTCGCACCGAAGCTGCTCGCGCTGGTCATCGCGATGCCGTGTCTCGTGGCGATTGGCATGCTCGCCGGTATAGTTGGGGGAACGTTTTGGGGCGTGCTCGTGATGGGCATCGACGCGCAGGCGTGGTTGCGCGAAGTGCGCGCCGCGTCGGAATTGAATGACGTGTTCCAGGGCATGCTCAAGGCGGTCATTTTTTCGATAGTCATCGTCATTATCGGCTGCCACAACGGTTTGCGGGTGAGCGGCGGCTCGCGCGGCGTTGGGCTGATGACGACGCGCGCGGTCGTTTGGGACACGATCGCGATAATCTGCATCGATATGGTGTTTGCCGTGTTTTTTTACTACGTGCGGTAGCCGGAGACGCATGGACGCCCCATTCATCGAAGTACGCGATCTCGTCGGCAAATACGGCGAAATGACCGTGTTGGACGGGGTGTCGTTTATCGTCAATCGCGGCGAGGTGTTCGTCGTGATTGGCGGGAGCGGCTGCGGGAAGACGACGATGTTCAAACACATGGCGGGGCTGTTGCGTCCCAGTTCGGGCGCGGTGTTGTACGAAGGGAAGGACATCACCCAAATGGACGAGGACGAACTCGCGAACGTGCAACGGAACATCGGCATCGCGTTTCAGAGCAGCGGGTTGTTCAATTCGATGACCGTCGGCGAAAACGTCGCTTTGCCGCTGCGCGAGTACGGCGAAGTGGACGAGGAACTCATCGACAGCGTGGTGCGAATGAAACTTAGCCTCGTTGGGCTATCGCACGCGAAGGGCCTCATGCCGTCCGAGCTTTCCGGGGGCATGCGCAAACGTGCCGGGCTGGCCCGCGCCATTGCGCTCGACCCGCCCGTGGTGTATTTTGACGAGCCTTCCGCTGGCCTCGATCCCATCATGGCGTCCGGCCTCGACGAATTGATTCTGAAAATGCGGGCGCTTCTCGGCATCACCATCATCATCGTCACGCACGAACTCGAATCCATTCGAAAGGTCGCCGATCGCGTACTCATGCTGGATCAAGGCAAGGTCATTTTCCTCGGGACGGCCGCCGACGCCGAGCGGTCCAGCGTGGATCGCGTCCGCCAGTTCTTCGAACGGCGGCCCGACGCGGCGATGGGGCAGCGCAGCGCGTAATGGCCACACGTGCGCAAAAGACCAAGGTCGGCCTCTTCGTGCTGGGATGCGGCGCGCTGATCATCGGGTCCGCCGCAGTGATATCCGGCTTCACGACGACCTCTACGTCTAAATACTGGATCGAGTTCAACGACTCGATTCTCGGCCTCGGCGTGGGCGGCCTGGTCGAGTATCTCGGCGTGCCGGTGGGCACGATTCGGGACATTAAGGTCAACCCGTCGAACCACGCGATGGTGCAGATCGAGGTCGATGACGAAAAGGTCCGTCTTCGAGAAGGCGTCACGGCGCAGGTCGTGCTGTATTCACTTGCGACGGGCTCGATGGCGATCTCGCTCGAAGGCGGGGCGGCGGAGCAGCCGGAACTCGAGGAGGGTGCGCAGATTCCCGTGAATACGGGGCTGAACATTCGCAGCATGACGAATACGGCGGGCGATGTCATCACACAAGTGAGCGAATTGCTGGGCGAGTTGCAAGAAATCGCAAGGAAGTTGAACGAGTCGCTCGATGGCATGGACAAGGGGCAACTGACCGAGATCGTGAAGGACGTCAAGGGCATCACGGAGGAGGCGAAATCGTTCATCGGCGAGGCGAAGGATTCGCTCAAGGGCCTCGAGGACAGTCTGCAACGCGCAACGGGCGAATTCACCAAGGTCGCGGAGGACGCGCAATCGCTCGCGGACGACCTGGGCGAGTTCGTAGGCGATGCGAGGCAATTCGTGCAGACGGCGCAACAAAAACTCGAACCGCTCGACGTGGCGGCGCTCCAAGTGGATCTGAAAGAAGTCGTGGCCAACATAAACGGCGTGACCGAGAAGTTGGAGGCCACGATGACCAAGGTCGAAGACATGGGCGACGGCCTTTCACACACCACGGACAATTTGGAATTTTCGTTGCGCGACACGTTGAATTCGGCAACCGAAGCTTTCGACTCGATTAATTCTCTGGTCGAGGTGATCGAGCAGGATCCAGCGTCGGTGCTGCGCGGCAGGAAAGGGAAGGACGAGCGATGAGGGCCTTACGTGCTATCGCGGCGATGGCCGGCGTTGCGTTGCTTTCCGGGTGCTTCGGCGGGGCCGCGCCGGATATCCGCTATTACACGATGGCCATCGCGCCCGTCGTGGAGTCCGCCGAGACGACCGCGGCGTCGCTCGGCGTGAGGCCGCTCGACTACGCCCGCTACTACAAGCAGAAGTTGGTCTACCGGACGGGCGCGTCGGACGTCGCGTTTCGCGAGTTTGACCAATGGGCCGAGTTGCCGCGCGACACCATCACCCGAGGGCTGATCGACGCGGCAATCCGATCGGGCCGGTTCGCGGACGTCGGCTACACCTTCGATCTTGCACGCCCGACGCACGTACTCACGGGCGAACTTCGGCGCTTCGACGAAGCCGTGCAAGCCGGTGGCGGTGGCGCGGCGCTGTGCGAGGTGCGGCTCGAGTTGCGCGAGCGCGGAGCGGGCACTCTTGTATGGTCGGCGACAATGCGCATGGAACGGCCCATTGAACAGGAAGGCCGCGCGGGGTTCGTCTCGGCGATGAACGGGGCCGTGTCGCAGCTTGTGGGCGACGCCGTGAAGGAGATAGGCGGGCATGTCCAGTAACGCAGTCGGGGACGCACTTATCGCCGCGGCGAAGTATCGCTTCGTCGAGGAGAGTCTGCCGCGGATCGAGAAGTGTTTTGGACTATTGACGGACGAGGAAATCTGGTTTCGCCCGAACAGCGAAACCGTCAGCGTGGGAAATCTCGTGCTTCACCTCTGCGGAAACGTACGCCAGTGGATGATCTTCGGTCTGGGCGGCGGCGAGGACAAGCGGGTGCGTGCGCTGGAGTTCAGCGAGCGGGGCCCGTTGCCGCGAGAGGAATTGTTGGGGCGTCTTCGACAAACTGTGAAAGAAGCTGAGGCGGTGCTCGACGGGATCGATCGCGAATCGTTGCACGCGCCGCGTCGCGTGCAAGGCGAAACGGAAACCGGCGCGGGGATTATTCTGCACGTAGTGGAACACTTCTCGTATCACACGGGACAGATCACGTATTTCGTGAAGTCGCGGAAGAACATCGACACCGGGTACTACGCGGGACAAGACTTGAACGTTCGCGGGTAGCCTCGACGGACGGAGGCGGGCTACTTGCTTGCGAGCAGTTCGGTTACCGTCTCGAGAAGCCGGTTCTCGTTCACGGGTTTGCGTAAGAATGCGCTCGCGCCGACTTCCTTCGCCTGCTTCTCCATGCCCTCGGTGGCCATCGTGCTCTGCACGATAATGGGCATTTTGTGACCGCGTTCTCGGAGCGTCCGCAGGACTTTGAACCCGTCGAGGCTTACGAGGACGAGATCCATCACGATCAAATCCGGCGGGTGTTCCTCGACGGCGTTCAACGCTTCCTTTCCGTCATCGATCTCGATGATTCCGTGGCCGTGCGGCTTAAGCGCGTTCATAATCTGGACGCGATCGCCGACAGATTTATCGAGAATCAAAATTCTCGCCATTCGAGGCCCCCGCCCCCCCGGTTTGTCACCATTATACGCGATTGAAATCGGCCTGCCAATTCTTCACGAGTTTCTTGATTTCACTGCCTTTCGTAATGTCTTCACTGAGCACCCGCCGGGCAAGTTCGGGGAGCTCGGCATCGGACGCGAACCGCAGTGCAGCCAACTGCGGCATTGTAAAGTCCATGACTCGGCCCTTGAGATCGGCGGGCAATAGTTCACGGAGCCGTAAACGCATTTCGAGCCGGATTATGCGGTCTTGGTCCTTCAATCCGTAAGTCCGCGCGTTGACGGCCAACAACATCGTCGCGGCCGTGTTGATTAGAGTCGCGACACCCCAGAGTCTGAAATAGCCGAAAAAACCTACAACGGCGAGGATGAGCGAAACGAGCAAGGCCCCGAAATAAATGTATCCGAGTTTGTCGTGTCGCACGTGGTTCTCAAAGTTTTGAACAGGTTGATCCGACATTGCTGTTTCCTTTGATTGTTGGTCCTGGTTTCATTGAGACCAATCGAGCGAATTCTTACCTGAACGCCGAAGCGGCGATCAAGGAAACGATACCATACGATACGGGGGCCAGTCCTTCGGCGCGGGAGTGATTCGCATTCAACGAGCGCCGCGCGGGATAATGCATATCTCAACGTAGGAATGATTTCTATGCGACTCGCTTGTTTGATGTGCGGCGCGGCCCTCTTGCCTCATGTTTGCTTTGCGGCGAATTTCTTTGTCGACCCGGCGACAGGAAACTGCATCAACCCAGCCAACGAGGACACATTTTGCACTATCCAGGAAGCCATCGACGCTGCCTTTGCCGACGGCGGCGGCAACGTACTCATTACGCCGGGGGTCTATCGGGAGCAGGTGATTGTACGCGCTGGCGTGGATTTGCGTCGTCCCGATGGCGCCGTAGATCCGATCGCAATCGAGTACGACGCCGAGACCGCGCTGTCGTCCGTGTTGGTGACAGTCGAGCAAGACGCACGCATTCGAGACATCGGCCTCTGCGCACCGGATGGGACAGCGCCGGGCGTCACGCTTCTTCTCGTTCCCAACGTCGAGGCCGAAATCGAGAACGTGACGTTTGACGGGGGAATGAATACCGACTCGATCGGCGTACTCGTGCGTGGTACGGGGTCGTCGTCGACCCGGATTCGTCAATCTACTTTCATCAATCTGTCGGTCGGCATCCAGTCCGAGAATTCCGGGTTTCGCATCGTCGAGAACATATTTGATGCCATAGGCCGAGATGCGATTTTTGTGGCGCAGCCCGTGACTGGGACGACGACCGAGACTCCCCGTGTTGGCGATCGCGGCTTCATCGAGTCTTCCGGCTTCAACCGCTTCCGGAGTATCGGCGAGGTGTCGGGGAGCGCGGACGCGGCGTTCGTACGAAACGTTACAGGCGTGGAGGTCCGCGCACAGTTCAATGATTGGGGCATTTTCGATCCGGCGGAGGTAGAGGCTCAACTGAGCACGGCCGAACCCGGCGGCGCAAAAGGGGCGAACGAATCCAAAGGCGGTGAAACGATTGTTATCGAGCCGATTGTCGGGAAGCAACTGGTTCCTAACTCGATCGCGGTGCTCGTGTCCGATGCGGTTTCCAGAGAAACGCTCGGGGCCGAGGAGAACGTCGAAGTGGCGGTTTTCGAGATTGATCTCTCCGAGACCGTGCCCGATTCCGAGAGCGGATTGTACCTTCTGCCGAATGTGCCCGCGGGCGAATACACGATCGAGGTAACGTCGCCTTGCTACGAAACGCGCGAGCGCGTTGTCACCGTCGGGATTGCCGATATCGCGGCGGCGGATATTCGGCTCACGCCGCTGGTAGGTGTTCCCTGCGAAGGGGAGGGCGAAGGCGAGGGGGAAGGTGAAGGTCCGACGTGCAACGCAGCCGCCGGGCGAAGGCCGCCTTCGTTCCCGAACGGCGACGCGGCCTTGACCGCGCTAATTCTCTCGACGCTCGTATTGGCTGCTAGGACGATTCGCTGTAGTGGCCTCCAACGTTGACCACTGGCCGGGGATTCGGGCCGTGACGCGCCGGTTGTTCGTTCTGCTCGCGGCAACTCTCACTTGGTGCGCCTGCGCGCAGCGACAGTCGATGACGGATGAGGAAAAGAGGTCGGCAATCGCCGGAATGTATCGCGGATATCATAAGGACTTTCCGGACATCGTCGATATTTCCGTGGACGACTTGGCGAAACTGCGCGAGAACGAAGACGTGGTCATCGTCGACGTGCGCGAACCGAACGAACAGGCAGTCTCCATGATTCCCGGCGCGATCACGAAGGAGGAATTCGAACGCCGCAAAGTTGAACTGCGCGACAAACCCATCGTCGTGCATTGCACGATCGGGTATCGCAGCGGGGTCTACGCAGAGGGACTCGCGAAGGACGGCATCGCCGCGCAGAACCTCGAGGGCAGCATCCTGTCCTGGGCGCACGCGGGCCAGCCGCTCATCGATCCAAAAACGGGCGGACCGACGAAGCGCGTCCATGTGTACGGCCGCGAGTGGGACCTGCTGCCTGAGGGCTACGAAGCGGTGTACTGACGCTCGGCGCGAGACCCCTACCTGGGTGACTGCGCGTCGGCTTCGTCGCCGTCGTCCATCATGCGCAGGACCATTTGCAGGGAGGACTGCTGCCAATCGAGAAATCGATTGATTGGGGCCATTTGGTCTGCGTCGAACATTTCGGCCAAGCGCGCAGCCGCGTTGTCAAACGCCGCCGTCTGCCGCTCGACAAACCCATGCAAATCGCCACCTCCAGAAGCGCGCGTTGCGCTTGCCGCGAGCGATTCCTCGACAATTACATCGAGCGCAGCCGCGTGGTCCTCCTCGGACAATTGCGGTGCGTACAGCCCTAATGCGAGGCCGTATTGCGTGCGCAGTGTCTTTTCGGGAAGGGCTGCTCGATATTGATCATACTTCGCGAGTTCGTTCGCAGTAAGAATCCGCGCGAGTTCTTCGCGAAGTGGATCGCTGTTGCCGGCTTGTACAGCGTCCGCGTCGCCAAGCGCCGTCTTCGTCTGCGCCTTGAGCACCCGCGTAACGATTTCGCGTAACTGATACGCGCGGGCGTCATCGAGATCCAGCTCCACGATCAGATCGCCGTAGTCCACGTCGACGGACAACCTCGCGGACTGCTCCGCCATCTCGTCCGTCATCACGCCGCCGAACATCTTGGCGAAGGGATTTTTCCGTTTGGTGGCGCCGTCGCTTGGGGCGCTCTCCGCTGGCGGCTCCGGCGCAGCGTCTTCCGAATCGACGGTAGTTTCAACTGCTATGCGATTCGCGGCCTCCAATTCGGCCTTCGCCGTTTCGAGTTCATTCAACTCGATGAGCAGATCGTCCATCTGCCCGGAGAGATCATCCACCCGCGTGGTCAGTTCATCGACGCTCGCCTGCGCCTCGGTGAGTCGCTCCGCTGCATGGGCCGCTTCCTCCCGCGCCTCACGCGCACCCGTCGCCTGCATGGCGGCCACGATGCCGAGCGCGATGGCAAAGAGCCACCCGAGGGCTAGGAGAGTTGTGCGCACGAACTGTTCCTTTGTTTCGATCAGTCGATTATGGCATCAGCCGGTGGTGCCGCGGAGCGACTCTCCAAATGCCGTTCTGAGCGAAGCGAAGAATGACAGCGCGGTGGCGGCAGATTGGCCCGATCCGTGCTTATTCTAATTCGCCTTCAAAATGAGACTAACCATGTTACACTAGGGTCATGGCA
>CAYXRK010000192.1:0-9184 GCA_964467615.1 uncultured Nitrospirales bacterium
TACCGCCGCCAAGGTTGAAAAAAACGTCATCGCAACCGGTGCTGGGGTTACCCGGAAATCCACCCGAGAGCCAGTTGTCCGGATCCGTGAAAATGCCGCCCTCGGGATTGATCCAATTAAAGTCGCATGACGCGTCACCAATGGTGAGGGACCATGTTGTGAACAATCTCGAAGTTTCACCGTCGGTGAAATTTGCAATTGCATCGGCGACCTCTGACAAAGTCACATTATAAGTGCCGACCGGCAATGTCAAATTCAACTCGAAATCAAAAGTTTGCGATGGCAGGCAGTCTGTATTGCAACTAAAAGATCGCGTTTGGAAAGGGAAACTGCCGTCTGTACTACCTAGACCGATACTGTGACTAGCATTTCCGTTGATGGAGTTAGTCACGAAATCACCAGTTCCTTTATAATGAAATGGGACAGGCGCCCCCGACACCACGAATTGAAATTGGAGCAAGACGTTTGAGACTCCACGTCCTCCAACAGTAAAGCCATTGCATATTTGGGTCGCAGCTTGTTGATCAAACGTAGACGTGCCAGAAGCAGTTATGGACGATCCGTCAATTGCCACATTAAGTTTAATGTTTGTATTTGTTGTCGCAGTGCCACCAGTGCCCGTGGCCACGAGTGGGGGGTCAGGGGCAAATGTACCCGTAAAATTCTCGGGGATAAAGTCTGAATCACTGTCCGCGTTCAGGCAAGTAGAGGCAGATGCACCCGCTTGCACGCTAGAAGAAGTTAGCGCCACCTCCGCGCTCGACTCAACACAAAATAACGCCACGAAAGACAAGAAAAAAATACACAGGCACGCTTTAGATGACATACCCCTTACTCCCCGTTAGGCGTTCCTGGTCTCTCGCATATCTGGCAACGATCGGGCCCCTGACAAGACCCACAAGTCCAGGCCACCCTACGCGCTTCCAGGGCAACTATCAACCAACCAAGCGGACCTGGAAAATCGGGGCGATAAAACAAAATGGGTGGATGTCCCGAAAGGCCCCAGCAATCGGCCGTGAACATTTGCGAGTGTAGCGACTCACACTGCTTGGAACTTTTTCGCTACGTTCTTTCGCCCCGATGGGGCTTGATGTAGAGTGGGGACGAAGCAATCTTGGCGCTCACGCGCCAAGCTACAATGCTGTCGCCGCTCCGCGGCTTTGGCTGCGAGGAATGCGCCACAAATTCCGAGTCACTATACTCGCATCTTTAATTGCTCGTCTCGGCCCAGGGGAATCGTCGATGAAATTTGGGATTTGCAGCGAGATTTTCAACGAGTGGAAGGACATCGAGCGGACGATTCATTACGTCAAGCAGGCGGGATATGACGGGCTTGAGGTAGCGCCGTTTACGCTTGCGCCGCGGGTGACGGAGATTTCGGCGTCAACGCGGGGGAATATCGTCAGGTGGGCGGGCGCGGCCGAGTTGGATATTCTGGGTATCCATTGGGTGTTGGTCGGGCCGGACGATGTCTACATCAATCACGCGGAGCGGGCGGTGCGCGAGCGGACGATCCAATATTTGATCGACCTCGTGCGGTTCTGCGGGGACATCGGCGGCAAGATGATGATCTTCGGATCGCCGAAGCAGCGGAACGTGGTGGAAGGGCTGCCGTATGACCAGGCATTCGATTACACGGCGGAGGCGTTCGAGCGGGTGATGCCGGCGTGCGAGGAGCACGGCGTCACGATTTGCATGGAGCCGCTGAGCCCGAAGGAGACGAATTTTTGCGCGTCGGCGGCGGAGACGGTGCGGCTGATTGACCGCGTTGCGCATCCGAATTTTCGGCTGTTGCTCGATACGAAGGCGATGACGGAGGAGAAGGAAGACCGACCGGCGCTCATCCGGAAGTACGCGAAGTACCTGGCGCATTACCACGCGAATGACGCGAACCTCGAGGGGCCGGGGTTTGGGGAAGTGGATTTTTGGCCGATCTTTCAGGCGCTAAAGGACATTGGATATACCGATTATGTGTCGGTCGAGGTGTTTGTGTTCGATCCGGGGCCTGAGGCGATTGCGACGAAGAGTCTGAGGTATATGAAGCAATTTGTCTGAGAGCGTTCAAAGTTCAAGGTTCAAGGTTGTATCTGGCGGGGACCTATGGGACGCATGGGACTGATGGGACGTATGGATTGGCGTGGCGCCGTTGGATGGCTTCATGAAGTGATGCCGTAGCGTCGGCGCGCGAGGGTGAGGCCGATGAAGTAGGGTGCTGCGATTTGTTCGGTTGGCTTGGTTATTGTCGGCGGCACGAATGGAAACCTGGCACTGACCTGTTAGAATGGGCGTCAAAGCATCACAGTCCCTTGGGGTAACGAACCATGTCCGCGCGAAAGTTTCGGATCGTGTACATATTGCCGTCGCGGTACGACGACGAGGGTTACGTGCATCGGTACGTGTGGGGCGTGTTGCCGTCGAACACGCTAACGTGCCTGCGCAGCCTGACGCTTGACGTTGCGAAGCGGGGCACGCTCGGGGAGGACGTCGAGGTGTCCGTCGAGGTGTTCGACGATCAGGTGCATCGCATTCGCCCGGAACGGATTGTCGCGGCGGCGCGGCGCGATGGCGTGAAGTTGCTCATCGGGATGGTGGGCGTGCAGTCGAACCAGTTTCCCCGCGCGGGGGACATTGCGTTGGCGTTTCGTGAACACAATGTTCCGGTGATGCTCGGGGGGTTTCACGTAAGCGGCGTGATGGCGATGTTCAACGAGCCGGATCGCGACATGCGGCGGCTGATGGAGCGGGGCGTGACGATGGTCTCGGGCGAAGTGGAAGCGCCGGGGACGCTTGACGGGATATTGCGCGATGCGCTGAACGATTCGCTCAAGCCGATTTACCGCGTAACCGAGACGCCGTCGATCTTGGAGGCCGCGGTGCCCGCGCCGGCGCCGGCGTATCTGAAGCGGTTTCTCGGGCGGATGGGCACCATCGACACGAGCCGGGGGTGTCCATTCAATTGTTCGTTCTGCACGATCATTAACGTGCAGGGCCGGAAGATGCGGCATCGTTCGGCGGAGTGCATGCTCGAGACGATCCGCGAACACTACGCGCACGGAATCATTTATTACTTTTTCACTGACGATAATTTTTCGCGGAGCCCGGTGTGGCCGGAATTGTTCGAGGGGTTGAAGCAACTCCGCGCGGAAGGGATCGATGTCCAGTTCATGATGCAGGTGGACACGCAAGCATGGCGGATCAAGGGGTTCATCGAAGGCGCGAAGGAGGCGGGCTGCGTTTGCGTGTTCATCGGGATGGAGACGATCAACGAGAAGAACCTCATCGACGCGGACAAGCGGCAAAACAAAGTCCACCAATACGCGGAGATGGTGGAGTCGTGGCACAAATCGGGGATGTTGGTGCATGTCGGATTCATCATCGGATTTCCTCACGACACAGTGGAATCCGTACGCGGCGATTTGGCCATGTTGCGAGACCAGATAAAGGTCGACGAGGCGTCGTTTTTTATGTTGACGCCGTTGCCGGGATCGCGCGACCACCTCGACATGATCAAGAAGGGCGTTCCTCTGGACGCGGACCTCAATAACTACGACAGCTTTCACGAGACGTTCCGCCATGCGAACATCGAGCCGGGTGATTGGTACAAGTTGTATATCGAGGCGTGGGACACGTTTTACGCCAAGGAGCACGTGACGAATGTTCTTTTGCGTTGTCCGACGGAACGCTACTGGCGGATGTTTTGGTGGGCCGTTTGGAACCGGTACGCGGATCTGAACCGCTCGCACTCGATGATCACGGGGTTTCTTCGCCGCAAGTCTCGCGCTGAGCGGAGGCCGACATTTCCGGGCGAGACGCGGGCGGCTTTTGCGCGGCGGCGCGTGAAGGACATTGGGCGAGAGACGAGGATCATCGCCAAGATGTTTTTCGAGTATCAGGAGATTTTCTTCTTGACCTACCGGCGTAACGATCCGGTAGGCGTTGTGTTGGCGGAACTTCGGGACATTTGGTTCGAGACGAAGCAGCGGATCGAGGCGATGGATATCTCGACGCAAACAGACCAGGCGGCTGAATGGCTGCGGGCGACGCTTCGGGTCGTTGCGCATCGGTTCGGGGAGTTGAGCGTGAATGCGCTGACTGGGACGGACCAGGTACGCCGGAGGCTGGAGTCAATCACGGGCGAGGCGCGCGGGTATCTCGCATCGCTGGAGGACCCGACGGAGGAGAATATTCAGCGCGCGAAGGCGTACATCCGCGACGGTGTGCTTCCGGTTTATGAGGCCCTACTCTTCCGTAATGTTGGGCGTTGCCGCCGGGTGAACGCTTATCGCGAGGAGATGGGCGCGCGGTACCGGGCCGGCGGCTTGCTAAATTTGGGGTTCTGGGCGAGGGCGCCTCGGGCGATCGCGGACCAGGCAGTGCTCGGCGCGCGCTTCGCGTATACGTTCCTTTACTCGACGCTATATCGGCGATTGCGTGTCGCGTAGGGTGTTGACGGGCCGCGATTTGAGACGATTCGTGAACGCTCGGTTTGACGCGGTGGTTGATTGACGTCTTCGGTTTCGACCCATGTCTCTTATCCGGCGATACTTCTCCCGACTCGCGGAACACCGCGCCGCGCGCGAGGCAAAGACCTCGAAGGCCCCCGGCGCAGACCGCGAAGGCGACAGCCCTTGGCGCAAGGCGCGCCACGTTGACGCGCTGTTTCTTTTCGTCTTGACGTCGGTGGCGTTTGGCTTGGGGGCCACGCTTTTCGCGTTGGCGAGCCCTGGGCGAATTTGGCTGTATCAGCCGATTTTCGGGTCGGCGGTGATGGCGGCGGCCGGGCACGGGTTTGTAGAACCGGTGGTGACGCCGGGCAGTGAACTGGAAAAGTTCCTAAAAGGCGACGTAGAGGCCTTTGACGTCAACACGTTGCCGGAGAACTCGCCGACGCTGGACAGGATCCCGCCGACCGCGGCGCAGTCGATCTATCTTTTGTGGTGCGTGTCGGCGGCGTGGAAGGTGTTCGGCGTATCTTGGAGTTCGGTGGCGGCGCTCGCGGGATTTCTTTACGCGTTGAATGCGGCGTTTGTCTATGGGTTGTTTCGGTTGATCGCGAGGCCGGTACCCTCGGCGCTGCTGACGTTGTTCTTGGTGCTCTCGCCGGTACAACTTGGCGAGTTGACCGCGTTGAGGGACTTCTCGAAGGCCCCGTTTATCGCCGGCGGGATCTGGGCCCTTGGGCGGCTGGTCCTGGCGAGGCCGGCGGCGACGGCACAACTCGGATGGTCGATTGTCCTCGGAAGCATTGTGGGACTTGGGATGGGCTTCCGCCAAGATCTGTTGGTATTTGTTCCGTTTTGCCTCTTGGTATTGCCGTTCGTTTCGGAAGATTCGTTGACGCATGGGTGGAAGTTGCGGATCGCGCGCACGGCAACGTTTCTCGCGGCGTTTGTCGTGACGGCGTTTCCGGTGCTGAGCGGGGCGCGAGCCGAGGGAACGAACACGTTTCACGTGATGGCCATGGGGCTGATCAGCCCTTTCGGTGTAGAGGCGGGGTTGACCGACGCTTCGTATTCGCCGGGTTACGTGTACAAGGACCCCTGGACAGTGGGCCTTATCCGGAACCACGCATATCGGTCTGCCTTTCGGGATGGTGAGCGAGTGGGGGACGTCGTCCGTCCTGAGTTGGTCGAGGCAATTTCCTTTCCAGGAAAGAAGTATGACGACGCAAGCGCGTCATTCTACTTTGATTACGTCTTCACGTTTCCGTGGGACGTTGCTTTACGAGGGTATGCGGCGGTACTTCGGGTGTTGGATTTCGCGCCGATGTCGCCGCATTCGGACGATCAGGTGGTGACGTGGGACCTGCCCGATTTCGAGAGGCGATGGATAGAGACACGCTGGAGCCTATTGGGGTTTCTCTACGGGACCGGGAAGTATTTGTTCGCCGCGGCGGTGGTATTCGCCGCCGCCATTCGGATCCGTTACGGTCTGGCGCTGGCATTTGTCACGTTGTATTTCGCCGGGATCACGAGTCTTCAGTTCGACACGCGCCATTATTTTCATCTTGAGTTCGCCTATTGGTGGATGCTTTTGTTTGTGGCCCATGTGATATGGACTGCCATCAGTCATTTGCGTGAACGCGGGGCGATGGCGATTGGCGGCGTGACGGGTGCGGCGCGCTGCTTGAGACGAACGGGCGCGGCCATCGCAATTCTCGCGGCGATAGCGGGCCTGCCGCTGGTGTCGGCGTGGGCGGTCCAAAGCCGTAACGTAAACATACTTTCTCGCCAATGGCACGAGGCGAAGTTGGAAAAGATCGCGGTGAAGCCTGAGCCGCAGCGGTACGGAAGAGTCCTGATCCCTGGTTCGCAATTGCTGGACGAGACCCGGGCGAACGAGGCTGAAATGACGTGGGCTGGTCACGCGGAGTACATAGTCCTAGAGTTTGAAGGAAACGGCGAGGTAGTTCCGCTCGACTTCGAATACGCGAGCGAGCGCTCCCACTACGACTTCACGCATCGTGTAAACGTCCGATTGCCGGAGACGGGCGCCAGGAAGCGGCTTCGAGTTTTCGCGCCGATGTTGTTTGACCGAGAGTCCGCCCCGGAGGGCATCGCGGCGTGGTTCAAAGGCATTTCATTTCCGGATTGGTACATGCCGAATTTGGTGAACGTTGCGCGGGTCGCGGACGTTACGCCGTTTCCCTTCATGTTCTATGCGGCGGTGCCTGAGGACCTGGGCGCGTTCCGGCGAGGCCTGCGTATCACCGGCGAGAACGCGCCGTATTACGTGAGAGAGCGGCGGGCATTTCGAGAGAACTTGCTCGCGAACGGCGGTTTCGAAACGTGGAACACGAAGGGGGGCGCTCCGGCAGCCGATGGTTTCGGGATGCCTGTCGAGTCAGTTCTTCAACCGGAGACCGCGAAGCGATTCGAGGGACGATACGCGGCGCGGCAGGTATGGACGGGGAGCGACGGAGGCAATTTCGTGTTGGAGCAATTCCGGATCGAGGCGCCCAACCGAGGGCCCAACGCGAGTTACGAGATGTTCGTGCGCGCGCTCAACTTATCGAGCAGCAATCTTGCGTTTCACGCCAGCGAGCGGAAATCCGATGCGAGCGGAGAGACGATGATGCGCGACGTGGGGCCGTACTTTATGCGCGTGAAACCCACCCGATGGTTCCAGCAGTTTCACGGAACATTCGGCACGGGCCCCGGCGAGTCGTGGACGTTGGTCATTAGCGTCCACTACTACGGCGAAGAGGGCGGCGCGACGGCGGTGTGGGACGACTTTCGGCTGGTGGAACGGGAAGAGCCAGTGCTGTAGATGCGTACTGATCCAGCAGCCGAGGGCGGCTGCCCCACACGCGAACGGTGTAGGATATTGCCGCGCGTACCGATCCAGCAGCAGAGGGCGGCTGCTCCACACGCGATGGGTGTAAGATTTGCTCGACAGAATCGTTCGCCGCAGTCTAGAGGAGAGGATGGCATCATTGTTATGGCGCCAATACGCAGGAAGGCGGGTAAGAGAAGTCAGGCGGAAATCGTGGCCGATGCTTTGGCTGAGCGGTCCACCCGGCAGCAGGGGTATCGGGAGAGGGCGCTCGCGATCTTCCCGCACATTTGTGGGCGGTGCGGCCGGGAATTTTCGGGCAAGAGACTTCGCGAACTCACGGTGCATCACAAGGATCACAATCATCTGAACAATCCCGCCGACGGCGGCAACTGGGAATTGTTGTGCTTGTATTGCCACGACGACGAACACCAGAAGTCCGCGACGAGTGGCTATCACGGCGCCGGCACGCGAGAACAGCACGCGGATCCTTCGTTGGGTTTTCGTCCATTTGAGGGACTTGGAGAGGCGCTCGATATCAAGGGGGACGATTCGTAGGCACTGATTCCTTGGGGACACTCTTGGTAACTTGATCTAACAGTTTGAGAAAAGACATTGCTTGAAAATAAGGACGCCACCAATGAACGAGACTTTACTCCACCCCACCGCGATTGTTTCCCCAAAGGCGATCATTGGCGCTGGAGTAACTATTGGCCCATTTACCATCGTTTACGACAACGTTTGCATCGGTGACGGAACTATCGTCGAATCACATTGCGAGATCGGATATCGGGGCTCGCTTCCTGCTAGGAAACCGCTGGAAATAGGAAATAATAGTCACATTCGATCTCACTGCATTTTTTACGAGGGTTCATCTTTTGGCGAAAATCTAATTACGGGACATCGAATTACTGTACGGGAAGAAACGAAAGCTGGAAAAAATCTCCAAATAGGAACTCTCTGCGATATACAAGGATGCTGCGAAATCGGCGATTTTGTGAGATTTCACAGCAATGTACATATTAGTAAACTTTCAGTAATAGGAAACTATGTGTGGATTTTTCCTTATGTTGTGCTCACCAATGACCCCCATCCGCCCAGTAACGTGTTGAAAGGGGTCACTGTTGAGGACTTCGTTTCGATAGCGACAATGTCAACCATTCTACCCGGAGTTACGATTAAAAAAGGGGCGCTCATAGGCGCTCACAGCTGTGTTTTGAGGGATGTCGACGCGGACACAGTAGTCGCTGGCTCTCCCGCGAAATTTATCTGCGAGACAAGCAAAATCAAATTGAAAGATGGATCTGGAAAAAGCGCCTATCCTTGGAGAAGGCATTTCCACAGAGGATATGATCAAAAAACTGTCGATGATTGGATCAAGGAATTTTCCTAGAAGCCTAAGATGAAACGACGGCAGCGAAATTAGTCTTGAAGCATCCGAACGATTGGCCTATTCTAATTCTGAACCCGCCTTTGGGGCCGCGATCGGCCCTTTTTGGGAAGTCTCGATTCACATGTACTCGCTGGTCGTCCCGGTCTACAAGAACGAGTCCACGCTTCATCAATTGCTGGAGCGCCTTGACGAACTGAGTGCATCGTTGGACGGAACGCTTGAAGTCGTGTTCGTTATCGATGGAAGTCCGGACGGTTCGTATGCGCTGCTTCGCGCCGAATTGCCGAAACGCGCCTTTGACTCGGAATTAGTCCTACTGTCGCGGAATTTTGGCTCGTTTTCAGCGATTCGGATGGGCCTGATGGCGGCGAAGGGCCGTTTTGTCGCGGTGATGGCGGCCGATTTGCAAGAACCCCCAGAGTTGGTCAAAGAGTTTTTTTCGGTTCTGCGGCAAGAACCGGTCGACATCGTAATGGGGGTGCGCAGCGAACGAGACGATCCTGTAACGAGTAAAGT
>CAYXRK010000193.1:0-8989 GCA_964467615.1 uncultured Nitrospirales bacterium
AGCCGGTCATCCTGCCGCCGCTCTCGTCGACCAGCCGCGTGCTGAAGATCGGGGTCTGGTCGGAAACGCTTTCGCAAATGGACCTTTCCGAATCGGCGAAATGGGTCATCCGCCCGCGGCTAATGGCCGTCGATGGCGTGGCGAACGTCGCGATCTGGGGCCAGCGCGACAGGCAACTTCAGGTCCTCTTTGATCCACGCCGCCTCGCCGCCAACAACGTCTCCCTGAACGAATTGTATGCAGGCGTGCAGAGCGCGGTCACATTACAAGGTGGCGGGTTCATCGACTCGGCAAATCAGCGCCTGTCCATTCGCCACCAAAGTTGGGTAGACACCCCAGACGATCTGGCGCGGGCCGTCATCGGCGCGAGGGACGGCGCGCCGCTTCACGTTGGCGACGTCGCGAACGTCGAGATCGGATCGCCTGCTCCCATTGGCGACGCGATCATCAATGGCGTTCCTGGGCTGCTGTTGATCGTCGAGATGTATCCTTGGGGCAACACGCTGGAGGTAACCAAAGGCGTCGAGGCGGCCCTGGACGCGCTTCGCCCTGGGCTGCCGGGTTTTGAAATCGACTCCACCATATTTCGTCCGGCGACGTTCATCGAGCGTGCGTTGCGGAACCTCTCGAACGCGCTGCTAATCGGTTGCGCCTTGGTTATCGTCGTGTTGTTGCTGTTCCTCGCGGATTGGCGCGCGGCCCTAATCAGCACGACCGCGATTCCCCTGTCGCTCCTGACTACCGTCATCGTTATCAAGGCCCTCGGGCAGTCCGTCAATACGATGGTGATCGCCGGCCTCGCCATTGCGCTGGGCGCGGTCGTTGATGACGCGATCGTCGACGTGGAAAACATCGGGCGCCGCCTTCGGCTGAACGCCGCGCTCCCAATGCCGAAATCTCCGATGCGTGTCATCCTGAGGGCTTCGCTGGAAGTGCGCGGCGCAATCCTCTATGCGACCGCGATCATTGTCGTCGCACTATGCCCGGTGTTCTTTCTCAGCGGACTCGCCGGCGCGTTCTTCCGCCCACTGGCAACGGCGTATGTTCTCGCGATCGCGACGTCGTTGCTCGTCGCGCTCACGGTTACCCCGGCCTTGTGTCTGTTGTTGCTCACGGGAAAGCGGGCACGCCACGCCGAGCCGCGCTTCGCACGCGCCCTCAAGCGCGGCTACCGCTTTCTCTTGGAACGGACCATTCATCACCCGCGACTCGCGATAGGTACGCTGGTTCTCGCGCTTTTCGTTACCATCGGGGCGTATCCGTTCTTCGGGCAAGAGTTCCTGCCGAAATTTCAGGAGACGGATTTCCTCATGCATTGGGTCGAGAAACCAGGTACCTCTCTCGACGCGATGCGCAGAATTACCGTGCGGGCCAGCGACGAACTACTCTCGATCCCCGGCGTACGAAACTTCGGATCGCACATTGGGCGCGCTGAGGTCGCTGACGAAGTCGTCGGGCCGAACTTCACGGAACTCTGGATCAGCATCGATCCCAACGTGGACTACGCGTCCACGGTCGCCAAAGTGCAAAGCGTCGTGAGCGGTTACCCCGGACTCCACCGCGACCTGCTTACGTACCTGAGTGAACGCATCAAGGAAGTGCTCTCCGGAACGAGCGCGAGCATTGTAGTGCGCATTTACGGAGAGGAACTGGACAAGTTGCGCGAAACGGCCGGGCGAGTGGCCGCCGCCATCGGCGAGGTCGATGGCGTGAAGGACTTGAAGGTCGAGTCGCAGGTACTCGTCCCACAGGCGTTGGTCACGTTTCGTCCGGAGGCGGCCAGCGTCTACAGCGTCACCGAAGACGCCGTGCGCAACGCCGTAACGACTGCCGTGTCGGGCCGAAAGGCCGGCGAAGTCTACGCGGGCCAAGCTATTAACGACGTGATCCTCTGGGGGACCGAAGAGATTCGATGCGACGTGGCATCGCTGCAAGGCATCCTCATCGAGACGCCGTTTGGCGCGCGCGTTCCATTGAGCGCAGTGGCTGATGTATCTATTGTGCCCGCGCCCAACATGATCAGCCGCGAAGGCGCGTCCCGGCGGATTGACGTAAGCTGCAACGTCGAGGGGCGCGATCTCGGCGGGGTCGCCACCGAGATTGAAGCCAAAGTGCGGGCGCTGCCGTTCGACCGAGGGTATCACCCCGAAGTGCTTGGCGAATACGCCGCGCAGGTAAATGCCCGCAACCGCCTGCTCGTCGCGGCCGCGCTCGCCGCGGTTGTCATGTTTGTGCTGCTGCACACCGAGTTCGAATCGTTTGGACTCGCCTCGTTGATCTTCGGGACGATCCCCTTCTCGCTCATCGGCGGCGTCGCGGGCGTCATGCTGGGCGGCGGCATCCTGTCGTTGGGGTCATTCATCGGCTTTGTGGCGGTGCTCGGAATCGCCATGCGCAACGGGATTATGTTAGTAAGCCACTATCGGCACCTGGAACGCGAAGAACATGTACCGTTCGGAAAGGAACTCGTCTTGCGCGGGGCCGAGGAACGGTTGTCGCCCATCCTCATGACCGCACTCACGGCCGCGCTCGCTTTGCTTCCTATTGCGGTCGGCGGCTCGCAGCCGGGTTACGAAATCGAATACCCGATGTCGCTCGTAATCCTCGGCGGCCTCGTCACGTCAACGGTCCTATCACTACTGTTGATGCCTGCCTTTTACCTGAGATTTTCGCCGTCTCGTTGACGCCCGAGGGCCGCGGAAATGCGTCCGCGACAGTTCATCGCGTCTTGCGCGAAGGGTTGTTTCGATTTGTGCTAATTGGGAGGCATTGGACGAGGCTGATAACTATTCCATTATTTTACAGGAATTGACTTGCGGACATTCCGCAGCCACCACGCGATGGCAGACTGAATCGTCACCAGTATGCGCTCGCGGAACGAGCCGGGCGGCGGGAGTAGGTTGAGCGCCATCAGTTGTCCGCCGGGCACGACGGGGTCGAAGTACGTCTCGACGCGGCACACGAGTCCATCGCGGAAATCAAGCAGGTCGACGCCTTCAAAGTCCGCGCGCCGGTTTGTCGGCATGAAGCCGGCCGGTTCGAGCCGCGCGAGGTGCGTCCCCGTGATTCGCCACGGAATGATGCAGCGTTGGCCGTCCGCGGAAACGCACATCGATCCGCGAATCGCGTAGGTGAAGTCCGGGAACGCCGTGATCACCGACTCGGCAAATCGCCTCACCGCGGCCTTCCCCGACGCGGGCGATCCCAGCATCGCCGGATCGGTCCAATACACGTCGTCGGTGAGCAGCGCGAGGAACTTGTCCAAGTCGCGATCGTTCCACGCGGCGAGAAGCGAGCGAGCAACTTGTTCGGCGTTTGTGGATTCCATCCGCTCTTCACTCCCGATAAATTCTTCCAACATTGGTTTTTCTTTGCCTACTTTCTTTTATCAAAAAGAAAGTAGGTCAGTGCGCGTTCAGCACCGTGAAGAAGCGTTCGGCGCTGTAGCGGGTGAGGCGGACGAGGCCGGGGAGGCCTTCGCGGCGGAGGGCGTTGCCAAAGTGGTGCGCGATGGTCGCCGGGCGGCGGGTAAGCATGTGCCATTGCCAGCGGCGCCACGCGAGCGCGTACATCGCTTCGATGTCGGCGGAGGAGTAGCCGGGGTAGGAAACGACCGCGCCGCCCGCGGGGTCGTAGTCCATCCAGCTTTCCTTCGTGAGCCAGCCGTTTTCCTTCGCGGCGGCGTAGAACGTGGTGCCGGGGTAGGGCGTGGCGATGGCGAATTGGAGCGTATGCGTGTTGAGGCCGATGGCGTAATCGAGCGAGCGCAGCGCGCTGTCGCGAGTCTCGCCGATGAGGCCGACGAGGAAGTTCGCGTGCGTCTGAATGCCGTGCTCGCGGCATTCGCGCACCGTGCGGCGGACTTCCTCGAGGTCGACGATCTTCGGAATCTTCGCGAGGACTTCGGGGTCGCCGCTTTCGACGCCGAACTTGAGCGCCCGGCAACCCGCCGCGGCCATCGCCTCGATGCCGTCGCTGTCGATGGGTACGTTGCCCATGCAACTGAACGGCAGGCCGAAATTGCGCGCGCGGTATTCCTCGCAAAACGCGATGAGGTGTTTCTTGTTGATCGTGATTGTGTCGTCGTCGATGTAGATTTCGTCCGGGCGGTAGCGCGTTATGAGTTCGGCGATCTCGTCGCACACGGCCTTCGGATCGCGGCGGCGGTAGTTGCGCTTGCCCTGGTGCGGCGCGATGGTGCAGAAGTTGCAACTCAACGGGCAGCCGCGGGACGTGAGCACCGTCACCGTGCGCCCCTTGCAAAACGGGTCGTTGTATTTCTCCATCGGCATGAGGTCCCACGCGGGGTAGGGGAGCGCGTCGAGTTCGCCCTCGCGCGGGTAGTGCTCCGGCTCGGGGTTGTCGCGCGTGCCGAGCCATGGCGCGGGCGCGAAGGTCGCGGCCTGCGAGATGGGCTGATCGTATTCGCCCTTGATGACGGCGGCGAAACCAGCATCGATGTGCTCGCGCACCGTCGCCGTCGCATGCGCGCCGCCGGCGATGGCCGGTTTGCCGAGTTGTTTCATCACGGCCAGGTCTTCGACGAAACTCGGCGCGCTCGTTTCCATAAACACGACGTCCGGATTGAACTCGCCCGCGATGCGCAGCAATTCCTCGTCCGAAGTCTGCGTCGCGATGCAATCGATGAAGCGGACCTCGTGGCCGTCCGCTCGCAACCTCCCCGCTGCATACCCCAACGCGAACGGAAACGGATGGTAATCAATCCCCACGCGCTTCGGTTTGCGCCGGTGCGGCCACCGCGAGCCCGCGCGGCAGTACGGCCCAGGGGGATTTAGGAGGAGGAGTTTCATGAATAACAGTTTGGCAAGGGCACTCGTTCGATAAACGGATATTAGAGATCTCTGCGGCGGCCTGCCTTGCTGTCGTCCTTCAACGCGTTCCAAAGCTTGTCCAGGTTTCCGTTCTTTGCATCGCGCTCGATTTCCTTGTCCCACAAATCAGAACACAACTCTTCGAGCCAGTCTTTCAAAGTCCAAGACTGTTCTTCGGGCAATTGCGAAATGGCATCCTTAATCTCGTCCAGCGTGTTCATGAACTACTCCTACAATCTATGCCTTCTAAGTAAAGTTCGATAGCTTCCTTCACGTTCTCCATCACTTCCTCTAACGTCTTGCCCTGTGTCATGCAACCGGGAAGCGATGGAACATCGGCGACGTATCCTGCATACTCGAAGTCATATACGAGGCCCACGTGGTACTTCATTCTTCGTGTCCTCTGTGCCTCTGTGGTGAATGCGCTTCCTCAAATAAACTCGAACTGCGCGTCGTCCTCGACCATCAGGCGATCCATGATTTCGTTGTACTTGACGAAGCGGCAGTCGAGGTTATTGCACTCGTGGGGTTCGATGGTGTCGATTTTGTCCCAGTGTTCCTGGCTGTACCAGAGGTCGTGCAGCGGCGATTGGAACGCGTTGCCGATGGTGTGTTTTTCCTTGCGGTGGCGGTAGTAGCAGCAGAGGTAGACGTCGCCCACGGCGTCGACGACGAGTTGCAGCGGCGTGAGCCAGCATTGGTGGGCGGCGTTGATTTTTTCCACGCCGCCAATGACGGTCATTTGGCCGGCGTACTTTTGGCGGCACACCGCGAGCGTCTGGTTGACCTGCTGCGATTGTTCCGCGTTGAGTTCGGTGGGCGTGACGCGCGCCGCCTTGAACTGCACCGAGTCCGCGTTGAGGTCGATCGCGAGCTCCACGCACTGCTCGATCTCGTGGTAGTTGTCTTGATCGACCACGACCTTCATGCTGATGCGGCACTTGGTTCCGCGTTCGTTCCGCATCGCGACCATGTTGCGGAAGTTGCGGCAGACGGCGTCGTAGCGTGCTTCCGGCGAGCGCGGCTTCTTGACCTTGTGGACGGTCTCCTCGGTCGCGCCGTCGAACCCGACGCGCACGTAGCTGCCGTGGTCGACGAGCAACTCCGCCAGTTCGCCGTAGAGCTTCGTGCCGTTCGTGAGAATGCCGATGCTGATGCCGCGTTGCGCCATGTAGCGCAAGATTTCCGGGAGGATGGGGTGCAGCGTGGGTTCGCCGCCGCCGCAAAATTCGATGCCTTGCACGCCCAGATCGCCGAGCGCGGCGATGACCTGCCGGAAATCTTCCTTCTTCATGATGTTGTGGTGGTGCGAGTTCTCCTCGTTGTACTCGCACCACGTGCAATTCTGGTTGCAGATATACGTCGGGTACACGATGGCCGTGCGCGGCGCGGGCATTTCGCGCTTGCGGATTTTCACCGCCGCGGGATAGTGCGTCAAAATGCGGTTCTGGAGGAAGTCGAAGACTTCGTCTTTTTTGACTGTAGCCACATGAACTCCCGCGTTGTCATACCGCGTCAGAATGATAGTTGCGTTTGGCGGTTTCTCATGATGCGGTTCTGCCGCCTATTTTTTCGTGTCGTTCGTGTGTTTCGTGGTTCTAATTGTTTCCAGTAAATCCCACGAACGGTTTGCGGTTGGTGGCGTTGAAGTAGCCCATGAAGCTGCGTAGGCCGTGGAACTTTGCTTTGACGTCCGACCAGTCGCGGATTCTCTTCGCCATGCGGAACATCTGCGCCGGGCGGAGATAGAACTCCCGGAGGCCCTGATCGACGAGCTTGTCGATCTCGCCCCGGTTGAGCCCCGAGAGGTTTACCACGGTGCGCTGCTCGAAGTCCTCGTCCACCCAGTCGCGATAGTTCTCTGGAATCAATGAGCCGGATTCCTTCGCCCATTCGTAATACGTCGTGCCGGGATACGCGACGACGCCGGTGAATTGCGCGGTGTCGATCTTGAGTTCCTTCGACATCTTGATGGTCTTTTGCGCCGTTTCCCACGTCTCGCCGGGGCCGCCGAACATGAAGCAGCCGTGGATGCGCAGGCCCGCTTTGTCGGCGTTTTCGGCGAAGGTGTACATCTGGTCGACGGTCGTGCCCTTCTTCGTCGCGTTGAGCAATTCCTGATCGCCGAACTCAAAGCCGACGCAGAGCATGCGGCAGCCGGAGCGCCTCATCAGCTTGAGCGCCTCGAGATCGTTCAGGTCCACGCGCGCATTCGCGCTCCACGACAGCGGCAAATTGCGCCGGATGATCGCCTCGCAGAGTTGCATCATGCGGTCGCGCGCGATGCGCATCGTGAGCGGGTCGTCCTCGAACATGAATTCCTTGACCGCGGGAAACGTCTTGAGGTTGTACTCCATCTCGTCGACGACGTTCTCGACGCTGCGCGTACGGTAGCGGTGGCCGTTCATCACCTGTGGAATCTGGCAGTACGAACAGCGATAGCGGCAGCCGCGCCCGGTGATGCTCGTCAGGAAGGGATACAACTTCGCGCCGTCGCGGTAGTCGTAGATGTCGAGGTGGTGCCACGCCGGGAACGGCATCTCGTCGAGGTCTTCGATGTATGGACGTTCGGCGGAGCGTTGAACGTCGCCGTCGTTCCAATAGGCGATCCCGGGGCATTCTTTGAGTGCGACGCCGTTCGCCAAATCGCGCAACGTGTAATCGAACTCCGCTATCGCGATCACATCCACCGCGCCGTTGGCGGTTTTCAGCGTCTCTTCGGGCATCGCGGAGGAATGCGAGCCAACGAACACGGTCATCGCGCCGGTGTGTTCCTTGAAGAGGCGCGCGGATTCGATATCGGAGTAGATGGAGGGCGTGCTCGTCTGGCAGACGACCATGTCGGGCCGAAACTTGACGAGGTCGTCGACGAAGATTTCGGAGGGCACGTTCTTCGCCTGAAGGTCCACGAACATCAGGTCGTGGCCTGCGTGCTCGACGACCGCAGCGGCGTATGCGAGGTAGTCCGGGTGGCGTTGGACGCGGCCTCGCGAACGCGCAAACCAACGAGCGGACTTCGTGAAATCCTTCCCGAACATCGGGTTCAGGATGGCGACGCGCATAGGGTGCCTCCCCTTTTAATATGAAGTATCGCGCAGGTTGGGCGGCGTCACGTCGTCAGGCGTACCGAGAACTCCGCAATGTTGTACATAGTATATCGGATTTCGAGGAATTTTTCTTGATTTTGCTAGCGCTAGCCATCACGGGTATCAATTCGAGCCTAAGTGATTTGGTGCAGATAAGTTAAGAGGTTATCGAGTGTCTGGCTTCGAAGTGCGGCTATACTGCCTAAGAGACAAGAAATGGCCGAACATCTCGCATATACCGTCCGAATCGGATCGGTGGAAGAAGGTTGAATGCCGCAGGCCTCTTTTCTCGCTGCGGTATTCATCGCGCTGCTGGGTCAGGACGGCGCGTCGACTGCTCTCGCAGCGGATCCCTGCGGCGCGTGGGAATCGATTGCGCCGATGTCGGTTGAACGTGCCGAGCACGGACTGGTGACGCTGAAAGACGGCCGCGTTCTTGCAGTGGGCGGCCACACGAGCCAGGACCCAAAGACCAACACAACGTCCGAGGTGTATGACGTGAACGCGGATTCTTGGGGAGCGCTCGCTACGTTGCTCGAACCGCGCCAGGAATCGGAGCGGCCGCGATTGCTCCGCGACGACACCGTGATGCTCGCCGGAGGGCATGGCGGGACGTGCTGCGATGCGCTCACACAGGTGGATTTGTACGATCCCGAATCCGGCCAGTGGCGCCCCACGGGGCCGATGAATCACCGGCGTGGCGAACATGCGGTGGTTGTCTTGCAGTCGGGTGACGTGCTCGTCGTTGGCGGTTTCGACTGGGGTACGGAAACCGCGCCACGGCCCGCGGAGATTTATTCGATCGCATCGCGCACGTGGAAGGCGGTGGATGAATTCCCGGAGCCGGGTCTTGTGAACATTGCCGTGCTTCTTCCGAATGGCAAGGTCCTGGTGAAGGGTGACATGCATTCTCCGCGATGTTTCCTGTTCGATCCCGAAACGGAAACGTTCTCCGAGACGGGAAATCTCGTGGCGAAACGCCTGCGCCCGACGTTCAACCTCCTGCAGGATGGCCGCGTGCTTGCCGCAGGCGGCGAAATCGGAAGCGCTGCTACGCGTACTGCGGAGATC
>CAYXRK010000194.1:0-8955 GCA_964467615.1 uncultured Nitrospirales bacterium
GCCTTACTGCTTGGCCATGGATTGTTAGTCTCAACTTGAACGCTAATTAGAATTAGACCTCTATTCCGTTCGCCAGCAAGAGCACGTGTGTTTCGAACGTATCGTTCGGTATTCCGGGAGACAATCTAACCGTCCGGGGCTGAAACTTGTATCCTTCCTTGCTAATCGAGTAGCCAAATGCCACGAGTGGAGGTGATATCGAGATCGAAGCCAGACCTTCATCATTAGTTCTTCCTTGGCCGACCGAGGCCTGATCGGCATCTGCGGTGGTAAGCGTCACTTCTACTCCCGAAGGCGCTGTCGGAAAGCCTTTGAGGTCCTCGGCGGTTTCCCCGCCACTCCATTTCTCATACTCCTCCTGTGAATCACAAATGTGGACGGTTACTTTCGCTAGGCTGTACGCCGCGTCGCCACCCGCTGGCGGAACGTCGCCGGTCGTCTCCCTTCCTATCACGAAATAAGCCGCGATGCCCGCGCCAATAAGCACTACGATACCGGCAATCAACTTGACGGGGATGGTCTTACCCTTTTCCTTGCTTACGCCAACGCCCGCCTCTCGGGCCACCGTACTCGCGCCATCCGCTATTGTCGTCGCAACGGCTTCGGGCGCCACCGGCGAAATCACCGTCCCCGGCAACATCTGTACGCCGGTGATTGCCGAATCCGGTTTAGGGTTGATCGATTCGCGCAGCGCCGCCGCCATTTCCGCGCCGGTTTGGTAGCGTTGGGCGGGGGCCTTGCTGAGCGCCTTTATGATGACCGCGCTGAGCGTTGGGTTGACTGTGACGTCGATCTCGTGCGGCGGCAGCGGTGTCGATTTCAGCACCGCCGTCATCACGTTGCTGAGCGTTTCGCCGGTGAAGGGCTTCTGGTGGGTCAGCATCTGGTAACACATCACCGCGGCGGACCACAGGTCCGAGCGTCCGTCCACTTGCCGCCCCTGGAATTGCTCCGGCGACATGTAGTGCGGAGTGCCGATGAGCGAGCCCTCCTGCGTCAGGCTCGAATCGCTCATGCGCGCGATGCCGAAGTCCGCGACTTTGACGGTGCCGTCCTTGAGCATGACAACGTTCGCGGGTTTGATGTCGCGGTGCACGACGCCCTGTTTGTGCGCGGCATCGAGCGCCTCGCACACCGCGGAGCAAATGCGCACCGTTTCTTCCGACGACAGGAACTGTTTCTTCTGGAGCAGGTCGTCGAGGTCGCCGCCTTCAAGGTATTCCATGGCGATGTACGCCATGCCGTCCTGTTCGCCTGCGTCGTAGATCGTGATGATGTTCGGATGGTTCAGGCCGCCCGCCGATTGCGCCTCGCGCAGGAACCGCTTCATCAGTTCCTCGGCCCGGCCCGACGCCTGCAACACGTCCGCCCGCGCCGTCTTGATCGCGACGCGCCGGCCAATGTTCGGATCGCGGCCCTCGTACACCACGCCCATCGCGCCCTTCCCGAGCTCGCACACAATTTCGTAGCGCCCGAGTTTTCGCGGGCCAGTCGGCTGGACTACGGTCGCGTCGGTGATGACGGTCGCCTGTTCGTCTGGGCCGTTGACAACGGTCTTGTCGTCGGGCACGCACAGGTCCTTTCGCGGATTCGGGATTCGAGTGCGTAGTATCCAATAGCTTCAGCGGGGCTTCAAGTTTTGGGGCGGGGTATGTCGTCGGTTTTCGGTTTACCTACGGCGCGTCCAAGTTGATCCGGGGCGCATAGTTTGTTAATATGTTAACCAGATGACCGGCGTGGACTTGCCGCGACCGGCCTGAACAACGTTGCGCGCCCGTTTCCTGGGCCGCGCCCCCGGGGGAACCAAACCACCGCACGCTCCCCCCGTGCATACCGAGGAGACGAGTACCCATGGAGAACAGTCAGTTGGCGACAGGCAGCAAAGCCCAACCAGCGGCGAAGGGCAAGGCCAAGAAAGCGGAGACGCTCACCATCCGCCGCCGCGCGAGCAAGCTCGCGTTGCGCGCCGTCGAGTTCCAGCGCACGGCCTATGACCGCACCGCGACGACCCTGAACGATCTGCAGGAACGCGCGGAGAACGGCCTGCTGGATCGCGTCAAGGTTTCGAAGCGCCTGCCGAACGAGGCGAAGGCGGTCGTGACCGAGTGGATCAAGTTTTCGCAGAAGAACCGCGAATCGTTCACCAAGACCGTCGAGAAGAGCTACGACCTTGTCGGGCAGCTCATCGAGCGCGCCGGCGAAGCGCAGAAGGTCAACAAGGCCGTCGCCGCGTAACCCACCCCATCGCATTCAAGGCGCGGTCTCCGACACGGAGACCGCGCTTTTTTTGATATCGTGCGCACCGAACATGGAAAACTCGATCGGTATATTCGCGGGGTGTCTTCGCCGGGTACCCTTCGCCGAACGCCTCGCTCTCATCCGCGCCGCGGGATTCGATGCGACCTGTCTCTGGTGGGACATCGAGCACCCCGAGGCAGACCATTGGCGCGACGCGGCCCCGCGCATGGTGCGCGACGCGGGGCTCGCGCTCGACAATCTCCACGCACCGTACCGGCGTTGCAACTGGCTCTGGACCGATGACGCCGAGAAGCGCGCGCATGTTGTCCGACTTCACGCCGAGTGCCTGCGCGATTGCGCGCGGTACTCAGCCCCCAAATTGGTGATGCACCTCTCCGCCGGAACGCGCGCACACGTGGACCAAGACGCCGGCTTGGATTCCATGATGTCGCTCGCCGAGATCGCCCAACGCGAAGGACTCGTCATCGCCCTCGAGAACACGCGGCGGGACGATTTGATCGATGCGGTGCTGAACGCCGCGCCCGCAAATTGCGTTGGACTTTGTTACGACAACGCCCACGACCATCTCTACAACGACGAGCCCCACGCGTTACTCGATCGCTGGGGCCACAGGGTCGCGCTGGCCCACTTGTCCGACAACGACGGGATACTCGACCGCCACTGGTCGCCCGGCGAAGGCGTCCTGAATTTCGCGCCGGTGTTCGTGAGATTGCAACGCGCCGGATACCGAGGAACGCTCATGCTCGAGGCGATACCCAAGAACGCCGAGGAAACACCGGAATCGTTTCTCGACCGCGCGCGCCAACTCCGTGGCATGGGCATCTTGCCGATGCGCGCCAACTCGCAGGCCCCACACCCCGGCCAAACGCCCCGCCCCGCTACTGCAAACGGATTCGAAATCGCTTACAATAGGGCCGTCGATCTAGGGGGACGAAGCATGGCCAAGAAGAAGGCATTGATCATCGACGACGAAACGATTATTCGGCAGGTGGTTGCGGGCGCACTCGAGGCCGATGGATGGGAGACCATCGAGGCGGCTGACGGCAAAGACGCGGCCGACGTTGCGTCCAAGGAATCGCCAGACCTTATCGTGATGGACATGCTGATGCCCGGCAAGGACGGCCTCACCGCGTTCAAGGAACTCCGGGTCGGCGACGCGACGGCGCACATCCCCATCGTAATGCTTTCCGGCATCAACGACATGGACGCGGGATCGAACCGCGACGCCGAGTCGATTGGAATGGAAGCCGGCGTCGCGCCGCCCGAAGCGTTCCTGAACAAACCCGCCTCCGGCGACGAGATTCGGCAAGCGGCAAGAGAGGCGACGCGCCAGGCGTGACCTCCCTCCAATAGAAAACGGCGAGCCACGCAAACGCGCGGCACGCCGTTTCGAAAAGCGATGTAGGCTGATCAGGAGGCTTCAGAAACTTCGAAGACCTTCATCCCGTCAAGATCCTTCACAGTCCCTTTCGCCGTCACTTGTTTGCCCATCAACGGGGCCATGATGTCCTTCGCGGCCTTGCCATTCCCGACAACGAGGTACAACTCGCTCTTGTCGCCGTCCTTCACCAAGAACCCAATGGGATTGCCCTTCTCGGCGCAACTCTTTGCGCACGCGGCGTGACCTTCGCCCGACTTGCCCGTCATGTAACAATTGATATCAACGGGCTCGCCCTTAAGCGTGGCCTCACCGTCAGCGGCGGAAACGAACTGAGGGATGAGTGCGATGGCGGCAAGGGCCATCATGGAGACGAACAACTTCTTCATGGCGCTTTCTCCTTTGTCTGCGTAAACGCAACTACCAGCCACTATACACCAAGACCCTTCGCTTGTCGATAGCCCCGAAAGCCGCGCACTACCCTGACGTCCCGAATCCCAAATCGGAGTTGAGTTGGTGCTCCTGCCTGTGGTTTCTCGTTCGTCAATGTCTTCGCAATGCGCCGGGCGCTCCGAAATCGAGATTGCCGCGTCACTATCGGTTATTTCTCGTGAGTGGGACGAAGCGGACGCGCTCGATGACGGATTGCTCGAAGGAGCCATCGTCTTGTTTTTGAAGGACAACGAGTTGTTGAATGCCTTCTTGCTTGCCGACGGGAATGACTAGGCGGCCGCCGGGCTTGAGTTGCTGCTTGAGTGGGACGGGGACGTGGTCCGGCGCGGCGGTGACGATGATGCCGTCGAAGGGCGCGTGTTCGGGCCAGCCTTGGTAGCCATCGCCGACGCGCGTGGTGACGTTGGCGTAGCCGAGTTCATTGAGCGTGGCGGCGGCGCGCTCTCCGAGTTCGGGGACGATTTCGATCGTGTAGACGTGCTTGACGATTTGGGCGAGCACGGCGGCTTGGTAGCCGGATCCGGTGCCGATTTCGAGGACTACGTCGTCAGGCTTGGGTTGGAGCGCTTCGGTCATGACCGCGACGACGTAGGGTTGCGAGATGGTCTGGCTGAATCCGATGGGCAGGGGCGAATCGGCATAAGCGTCGGAGCGAACGGCTTCGGGCACGAAGCGGTGGCGGGGCACGGCCTTCATCGCCGCGATGACGGCTTCATCCTGGATGGATGCGCGGCCGAGGATACCCTTCATGAGTTGCGTATCAACCATTCGTTCACGCAGACGCCTGAATTCGTTCTCGGAATCGCCGTCCTCCTGCGCGTGGGCGCCCGCCATCATTATCAACAGCGCCGAGGTGAATCGCACGAAACGGAGAGAGAAGATTTGGTCGTACATGGCTAGCGTAGCGGTTGATAATTGTATCGTCTAGTTTTGCTTGCGAACTTTGCCGACGACGTGGACAACAACCGCGACGCCTTCGATTTCTTCAGGCAGCGCCACAGAGGACTCTTCCTCAAGGTTTACCTTCAGTGCATAGTGCCCGTCCTTCCGGGTGATCCCCACCCCCGAAATACGCGCATCGGAAGGAAAAGAATTCTTGACCTTCCCCTTCGCCGCTCGCGCCAACGCCAGCTCGCGATCCGTGCCGCTCATGGGTCAATTATCGACCTCAATGTATCGCCTATCAGTATACAAGATTGATCCTCCATGCGCTCACGACATTCTCAATGGTCCTCGCTCGTCCTGATCCCGCTCTCATGCAACCCCGCGCTCGTTCGCGGCATCAATTGGAGTCACTGGCGGGTGCTTGATACTATTTCGCTCGCTATAGGCTGCGGGCCTTGGCTCGCGCATGCCTGGCCCGGTTCCATCAATGGCCTCTTCGGGGGAGACCAAGTAACGCTATGGATTTGTACTCGTTTGCCATCCGGCACGACTGGCCCGTTCTCACGCCCATCGTGATCTGTTCCGTCGTCGCCGTCGCCGTTACCATTGAACGCGCGCTCTACTACTTCCGCAACCGGATGAACATGGACCAGTTCCTCCACCGCCTCGAGGACGCGCTCGACAAGGGCTTCAACCCTGCGCGCATGTATGCCCTCGGCCAGCGTGGAATCGTCTCGGAAGTCGCCGCGGAAGGCGGCCGCATCGCCGAGGAACACCCCGATCGATTCGACACCATGTACGACGTGGCCGCATCGCTCGCCACGCGCCAACTCGACCGCAACCTCCCCATCCTCGGCACCATCGCGACGATCTCGCCGTATCTCGGCCTCTTCGGCACGGTCGTCCGCATCCTCCTGACCTTTGGAGAAATGGCCCAGACCAGCACCGGCGGCAACGCGTCCTCCATCATGTTCGGAATCGGCTCCGCGCTCATCGCGACGGCGTTCGGGCTCGGCGTCGCCATTTTCTCCGTAGCCATGAACAACTACTTGCGCACCACCGTCGAGCGCTTCGTCGCCGACTTCGACCTCGTCAAGCTGGTGTATCTCGGCGCGCTCGGTGCGCCCCGACAAGCCTCCGTCCGCGGGCGACGCGTCGCGCGCTCCGGCGAAGAAGTCGAAATCTAGCGGAGCGCTCATGGCCTCCCGCCAACTCCGGAAAGACGCTATCGTCTGTGAGATCAACATCACCCCACTGACCGACGTGTTTCTCGTCCTCCTCGTCATCGTCATGATCGTCGCGCCCGTCCTCTCGCACTCGCAGCAGGAAATCAAGCCGCCCTCGATCACGCAAGGCGAAGGGATCGACAAGGAATGGCCCACGGTTGAAATCGCCAAAGATGGCACGCCGTTCTTCGACGGCCGCATGACCTCTCTCGCCGAACTTCCATCGCTGCTTTCCGCTCAGCTCATCGGGCTCGAAGAACGCAAACTCGTCGTGCGCGGCGACGTTTCCGCCCGTTCGCAGGCCGTCCTCGAGGTCATGCGCATCGCGCGCGAAGCCGGCTTCGAACAGGCCTTCATCGCAGGCGTCGCCACCGCCGATCTCGCCGGTCAAACCGCGTCACCTGTCCCGGCCGCGCCAGCTTCCGCCACCGACGCGACTGCTCCGAATACGCAATGAAAACCGGCAGCTCCGAAATCCTCAGCGACATCAATATCACGCCGCTCACGGACATTTTCCTCGTCCTTCTCATCATCATGATGGTCGTCGCGCCGCTGCTTGAATACAAGGGATTGTCCGCCGCGCTCGTCGCGCCCGGCCCAAGCCAAGCCAGCGACGACGACAAGACCCTCATCGTGAAGGTCGCCGCCGACGGGGCGCTCACGCTTGGCCCCGATTCGGTCGCCTCGGATCAACTCGTAACCGCGCTGCGTGAACAGGCCCCGGCGCACGACAACGCCATCCTCATCGACATTCACCCAGACGCGACGCTTCAGCATCTCGCAACCGTCATGGACGCCGCCCAGGTCGCCGGGATCGCGAAGGTGTCGATATCGCAAGAGGAAGCGGCGCCACTCGACGTGAGCACAACGACGGTCACCACTCCGAAGTAAGACTGGTGTAATTCCGGCGCGCGGTGCTCTCGACCGATTAGCGACTTCCCTTCGCCGCTTTCTTCTCGCGCTTGACGGACGCCTTTCCTCGCTTCCCCGTCTCGAACGCGCTGTAAAGTGCTGGTTCCTCGCGGACATGCGTCAGGTCGAGCGACTCGTTTCCCAGCGCATTGAGGAACTCGAAGTTCCGATCCTCGATCAAATCATCGCACTCGGCCCGTAATCGCCGCGCGGCCATCCGCGCATACTTCGGCTCGATTTCAACGCCGATGCTGTTACGAGAACATTTCATCGCCGCAACCATCGTCGTGCCGGTCCCCGCGAACGGATCGAGCACGGTATCTCCGGCGAACGAGAACATTCGCACCAATCGGTAAGCCAACTCCACGGGAAACGGCGCGGGATGTTCCTTGGTTGAGGCCCCGGACAGGTTCCAGAATTGTTGAAACCATCGACTGAAATCTTCCTTGCTGATTCGGCTCAACTCTCGTTGTTGCTCGGTGGGTTTCCGATAGCCCCCAGATTTTCGCTGCATCAGCAAGAACTCGATGTCATTCTTAATGATCGCGTTCGGCTCGAATGGTTTCCCAAGAAATTTCGATCCGTTGGCCACTTCATAACTCGCGTTCGCAATCTTGTGCCAGATGATCGGATTTAGGTTGTCGAAACCGATCCGCCGACATTGGACGCAGATGTCCGCATGCAACGGCACGACAACGTGCCGGCCGTTATTGTGACGGCGCGCAAGGCACACGTCACCGACAACGCATACCAGACGGCCCCCCGGCACCAGTACGCGATACACGTGTTGCCAGACTTTCTCGATCTGCGACAAGAAAAACTCATAGTCTTCCATGTGCCCCATTTGGTCCGGATTCGGCTCATAACGCTTCAGCGACCAATACGGCGGCGACGTCACAACGAGGTGGATCGATTCGCTCGGGATAAACGACAGATCGCGCGCGTCACCCAACACGAGCTTATGCTTCGTGCCGCTGTAGCTTTCCTGCTTTGTCACTATGCATGCCCCCTCAAATGCGCCTCGAGCGCCGTGGCGAATCGGCGAAAACCGATCTCTTCGTTCGGTACTGAGTATTGCCCTTTGCGGCCCGGTTCTTCTTCCGAGAGGATCAGCGCGGCCGCGTCGTAGTGCCGTTCCAGAACAAGTTTCATACAAAAGCGCTCGTAGCGCCCGGCATACGATGCGTCGTAAAACTCGGGGAACACCTTGAAGTGGGGTTCGCGGACCTTGACGGGCCGCATCGACGCGACGCAGTCCTCGAGCAGCATCAAGTATCCAAGCCACGGCCGGAGCGTCGTCCGAAATGCGTTTTCGCGAAACGCGGTTCACAAATCGAGCGCAGTTCCCATCGCTTCTTCCGTTCGATTGTTGAAGTTGTTTCCAAACGACGGACCTACCTGCGATTTCGCCTCCACCGCCGCCAGCAGGACGCCATCCTTTACGATTAGCACGTCCCATTCCTTAGTCGGACGGAAATATCCGGGGAGTTCGAGGAGTCTTTTCTTGGTATAGACGGCCTCGGACGATATTCCCGCGCGAACAGCGATCAGTTCGATAACTCGCACAAACCCGTCCATCTGCGCGCCGCCCGTAACCGCGCCTCGCGAACCCTGATCTCGCTTACCGGATGTCTCTTGCTTCCCGGCCTGATTTGCCCTGGATTCCCAGAAATGAGCAACCGCATCGCGGACGATTCGATCCAGTTCCTTTCCTGACAAGTCCACTGTACGTTTCCCATAGGTTCACGCACCGTAGCGCGCTCGTGCACGTGCGCCAACGCGGATAATAAGGAAGAGACGCAAAATAACATTTTCAACTTAACGTTTCGCTTGTGGTCGAAT
>CAYXRK010000195.1:0-8952 GCA_964467615.1 uncultured Nitrospirales bacterium
GGATCCGGGCGGAGCATCGGTATTGCCAGACGATTTTCGCGTTGCCGTGGTTTCATGGGGGCCAAACACGCCGACAGAACCTGATCCGGACACGTTTACATTTCCCGTGCCGCCAGCTCAGCCGTCGGACGAATTCGATGTGTTTAGCGAGTTTGCCTGGGGGGCGCGCGGCGTCGGCTACATCACGTTTTTCAAACAACCGCCAACGTACTATTACATGAATGGGTTCCAAGCAGTGGCTGAGACCGACGTGAGCGGATTCAATTGGGTCCGCTCGACTGCAGCCGGGACCGCAGTGTCGCCGATTATTTCCGCGGGCGAAGGTGCCACCGCTAATTTTATTGGGATACCTACAAGAGGCCGTGTGCCGCTATCAGTGCAATTTTTCAGCCAAACTCCCGCGGATCGAGTCAGCGAATACCTGTGGGATTTTGGCGATGGGATCCAATCGACCGAGAGGGAGCCGACTCATACGTATCAGAACAGAGGACTTTATACTGTGAGGCTGGTGGTAGTAACGGCTGACGGACGTGGTCGAATTACCGAGACAAGAAATGATTATATCGATGTGTTGACGCCTCCGTTCGTGGACTTTGTTGGCGTCCCGACTCGAGGTGAAATGCAAGACATCGACGGAAGTAATGGATTGCCTGTGCGGTTCACCGATCTATCTGACGGCGGAACCGGCAACCTCGCGACGAACTGGGAATGGGATTTCGGCGACGGCGATGATTTGTCGCTCGACCAGAGTCCCGCCCATATCTACCGCGCCGCAGGCACATACTCCGTCGGCTTGACCGTAATTTTTGAAGACGGACAGGAAGAATCGTTCCTGCAAACTGCGTATATCGAGGTGCTTCCACCCGCAAGCGAGGGGGAAGGCGAGGGGGAAGGAGAAGGGGAAGGAGAAGGGGAGGATGTGCCGACGGCGACATTGACCATCGCGGATTCGATCGGCGTTGGCGAGACGAACCGCGACGGGCACTCTTTGGTGCCGTTGACCGACTGGATGCCGCTTTTCAGCATCAGCATGGAAGCGGACGACGAAGAGATGTTTGCGCCGAGAATCCTTAGCAGTCTGACGTACAGGATCGTTTTCGATGCGATTGGGTCGGAAGACCGCAACTACACGGAGTTCCTCGATCCGCAGCAGTCCGATATTCTCGAGTTCGGAATGTTCCGCGATTTCTCGGACAACGACGACGGCGACCTCGAGGGCGACTTGGATTTCAACGATCAAGTGTTGTTCACGTGGGACAACACGGGTGCGCCCGTCGGGATCCTGTCCGACCCGACGCCGGGGAATTTGACCTACGACCTGAATTTTATTGGGAACGGTTCGCCGGGCGCGCCGGAGTTCAATCTCGAGAACGGACTGAGCGGATTTCCAAATGTATTCATCGTGGCGGTGCGCACCTCGGCCACGTGGCGGTACGGCATAGGCATGAGTTACGAGGTAACCGCGGCGCAGATGCTGCCGTTCCCGACCGACGAAGACGGGCTGCCGACTGACACGTACGAGCCGGACTTCTACGACCCGGATGACCCGGGGATTCTCGAGACGGACAATGCGTACAGCGCGAGTTTCCAGGCGTACGACATCAGCGATGGGTTCGATGTTCCTTTCGATCCCGATTTGGGCAACGCGTGGGTCGCACCGTTGGGATTGTACTTGCCGACCGCGGAATTTACGCGGCCTCGTTTCGACGCGGGCGCGCTGTTGTTTGACATCGCGGCGGGCGAATTGATTCATTTGCGCCAGATCCGTCCGGTCGATACGTGGGTTCCGGTCATCGGTATCGCCCTTCATTCGAGCGGGTCTGCATTTCTCGGCGGCCACTTTGGCTTCGAGACCGGCGACGACGCGACCCTGCTTGCGGACATCCGCGAGGTAAACCTGGTGTTGACGGATATCGGGGCCAATCCGAACGGCCCGCCTGGGAACGGCGGCTTCGACCCGCGCGACGATCTCGAGGTGATGCGAGATCCCTTGCCCCAATTCGCAGTGGAGTTTGCAGTTGGCCGGGATTATGCATTTAACGGGGCTTGGGTGTTCAAAGACTCGAATCTGAATGGAGTCTTCGATGCTCCTCAGCCGACGAACAACGGAGTTACTTTTACCGACTTCCCACTGAGCCCAGGCGGACCATCGCCCAGGTGGGAGTATGTGCCGTTCCCGCCGGGCGGTGGCGATCCGTGGTGGAAGGTGCAGATGCAGTTTTTCGGAGGGGACAGGCGTAACTCGGATGACGATATTAGTGACACTATAGTTGTCGAAGCATTCGTGGAACCTGTACCCGTGGACATCGAAGGAAATCTGGGGGACCAGGGCGGGAGCGGCACAACGGGTGTCGATTTCGAGATTGGGATTGAGCGTTCCAACTATTTTGTCGTGGTACGGTCGGATTCGGGCCGAAACGACGTTTCGTTGGTACCGGGCGACGGCGTTGGAATGTTGCCAGGCGCGGACTTCCGGGCGTTTATCGAGCCTCGGCGAATCAACCCCGCGACGGGCGACAACGTGGGGGGCATCTTCGTTGACAGCATGAGTCCGCCGGAGGACCAGTGGCAGAACGATATCCGTTGGGGGGCGACGGAGCCTTGGTGGCCGCAGCGGACGCTGAACCAGTCGATAGCGAAGCCCGTGCGGTTCGGGGTGGAAGTCCACGATTTGGTGATGACGTATCATTCGCCAGCGGAGAAGGTCGCGTTCGCGGACATTCCGTACTTGGATTTCGACGCGGCGAAATGGCTCGATCCGTTCGGATTGATCTCGGGCCAGTTCTTGAATGGTGACGAAATTTTCGTAACGTTTCTGCCCGTTTCGTTTACGTTGGATGTTTTCGGGACGCCGATTCATTTTAGCGATGGGCTCAGCGGGGCATCGCACCAAGCGTTTGAAACGACACCGTTCCTGCTTCCGGGGATCGACGACACGATTAACGGGCCGCGCTCGGAATTTTTCCCGGCGCAGTTGACGTTGCCGTCGTTGCCGGAGTACGACACGTGGCCGGCGGCGATCGGGCAGAGCGAGTACCCGCACGTGACCGATTGGGCGTTGAGCGATCGTCAGGCGCGGCTGTTGAAACAGCGGGTGGACGCGCGCGGCCCGCTCACGCCGATGCTGGGGATCAACATCGTGGGGACCGGCGATGCGGTAATTCAGGCGGCGGGGCCGCCGCAGACGCTTGACCGGCTGACGGTCGCGGTATGGGGGCCGGATTTCGCGCCGACGGATCTTCGGACGCTGGATGCCGAGGGGGACACGTTGGAAAGCGGCGCGACGCTTTGGGCCGATTCGACCAACTTGACGTTGGACGGATCGTTTCTCAATTCGCCGGCGATCGATTTCGTGACGGACCCGGGGGCGCTGTTGGACTCGATAGTGTCGTTGCGGAACTTGAGCTGGGCGTCCTTCCCCGAGCCGATTGATTTGAACGGCGATGGCCGGGCGGACGACATGGACGGCGACGGGGACGCTGACAGCGACGACTTTGCGTGGGTGTTGACGTTGACGCCGCAGACGCCAATCGTATTGCCGCCGAATGATCAGGACATCGGGACGCCGGGCAATACGCGCGGGATGGACTTGTTTTTCGTGGTAAGGACGTCGGACACGATAGCCCGGTCCGAGCAGTTCCGGGCAGTGATTCCGGCGTCGCTTCCGGGTAGGGCGGAGGGGAGTCGCGTGGCGGGCATGGCGATCACGCCGCTCGGATTGGTGTCGGCCGGCGGGTTGGAAAAGCGCAACCCGGAGGAAGGCCAGGTCCACGATTTCTATAGTCACGACATGATGGAGGCGAACATTCCGGTGCGAATCACGTCGCTTGCGACGTTGACCACGGAAATCGCGCCGAACGGCCCGGCGCTGCCGGCACTGGGCATTGATTTGTCGACGAACCGCCCCGAAGATCTGCTGGTCCAGGGTGTGAACGGGACGGGCGGCGAGGCGGACTTTGTGGATACCACGGCGGCATGGACGCCGGACGCGTTCGCCAATCAGTGGTTGGTGGACGGCGCGCATGTTTCGTTTCGGATTACCGGCAATTCGGCGACGCGATTGACGTTGCAGGCGGGAACGCCGGCGTCGGGCGCGTACTATATTGTCTCGAACCCGTCGTTCCTCGAATCGATGGTGGTGGAAGTGGCGCGTTCGGCGACGACCTCCACGTTTAGTTTCTTCAACGACATGTTGCCGTTGCACGCGGACCAATCGGTCAGCGGTGTCGCGGTCTACCGGGACAACGATTTCAATCCGACGAATTCCAATGGCGTGTTCGATCCCGGTGTCGACATTCCGTTGACGTTGGACGACGCGCCCGCCTTGCTGGGCTCGCCGGGCGACCCGATTACGCGCGTGCAGTTTGTGTTTTCGTCACCGGGCACCGACGATTGGCCGGCCCCGCTCGCGGAACAACCGCTGCTGCGCCAATGGGTCCCGACGGCCTTCGGAGCAGTCCCATCGGATCCCTTCTCGGGCCCGGACTTCTTCGTTGTCGTACGCGGGTCGGAAAATCTGGATGAAGGGGACGACTTCCGCGTGGGCGTCGTGTCGTGGGGGCCCGCTACGCCGACCGAACCCGATCCGGACACGTTTACATCGCCCGGGCCGCCGCAGCAATCGCCCGGTGAAGCGCAGAAATTCCGGGAGTTCGCGTTCGCGACGCGCGGGTTGGGTTTCGTTACCTTCCTCGACGGACCGGCGACGCGTTACGGCCTTCGCGGCATGACGGCGTTCAGCGAACCGGAGCCGGACGTGGTGGACTGGATTCGGACCTCGACCAGCAAGAAGGTGCAATCAAGTGTTATCGAGGCCCGCTTGCCCGTGGTCACGCCGATTACCCTGGTAATCGAGTCGGTGTCCGAATCGCTGTTGCCCTACATCATCACCGATGGTGAGCCCGTGGTCTTGGTAATCCGAGGCGAAAATTTTGGGACGCGGCCAATCGTGACGATCGGCGGATTCGACGTCGAGGTGTTGAACGCGACGAACGAAAGCATTCAAGTGGCCGTCAGCAATAAACCGAACGTGACGCCCGCGGAACCCGTTGTCATCATCGTGCGGAACCCCAACTCGGGCCAGGAGGCGAGCAAGGAAGGCCTGCTGAGTTTGAGTAACGTTTCGCCCGACGCGGTGCAAGTGTTGGACGTTTCCCCGCGGCGCGGGCGTGATACGGTGTTCCCGGTGATGGTCAGGGGGAGCAACTTCAGCGCCGTAGATCGCGTCGAGGTTTTCTTTGGCGGCACGTTGATGCCGGTATTGTCCGTGAACGAAGATGGGACCCAAATCGAAGTCGGGTTCCCGACCGGCGGCCTAACGAACACGGGCGAGAATGACGTGATGGTGCGCAATCTTGGTCCCGACAGCCAGACGCTTGGGGAAGACACGCTTGTTGGCGGGTTTGACTTCATTGACGGACCGCTCGGCCCTTGCTTCATCGCGACGGCGGCCTACGGGACGCCGCTCGCGAGCGAAATCGATGCGTTGCGTATCTTCCGGGACGGCGTGCTTTTGGAATCGGCCGCGGGCGCGTTGTTCGTTGATGCCTACTACACGGCGAGCCCGGCGATTGCCGACGCAGTGGCGGTATCGCCGGTCGCCGCGAGCGTAGTCCGGGCATTGATTGCCGCGGTCCTACTACTACTTGAATCACCGGCCGCCGCGTCCATAATTGTGATCGCGGCCGCGGGCGTTTTCGCCGCGGCAAGCGCGCGGCGCAGACGGCGCAAGGAAGGAACGGCCGAATGAGCGGGAAACACCTCAGTGCCCTAGTCGCAGGCTGCTGGACGTTGCTTGCCGGTATCGCGGCCGCGCCATCGGCGAATGGGTTCGATCCGTTCGGGGGAAATTCCTTTTTCGAGTTGGAACTTCGGTTCGCGCGATGGGCATTCGAAGACCTCGACCACAACGGCGACCGAGACGTAAGCGGGCCCGACGACGGCATTATCTATACGCTTGAAGGCGGCGACGCGGGTTGGACCCGCGATGAGATGGAAATCATCGAGGAGTCCTTTCAAGTATGGGAAGATGTTCCCAGTTCGTTCGTTGCATTCAAGTTTACCGCACCGATAGAGGACCCCATCGAAGTATTCGGCAACATCGGCGACGACTCCGTCCTCTTCGTGGACGGAATCCGCTTCGTTGCGGCGAACGTCCCCGGCGAACCATTTTTTGACGGTACGGTGACCGGCGGCGTGCTGGGCATTGCGTACATCGACGTGCTGATCGACGACGGATTTTTCGAGACCCCGGACGGCGACATCGGCGTTTTTGTCGAAGGCGGCGGCCGCATCTACGAATGCGACATCGTCATCAACGCGGCGGCCCACCGCTCTCCGGGCGGCGGAGTGCCTGCATCATCGGATCTCAAGGGTACGATGGTCCACGAGATTGGGCATTCGCTGGGCATTGGGCACACGCCGATGAACAACCTTGACCTTATACTCGATGACGACGGCGAGATTATCGGCGCGCTGGAGAACCCGGTCGTGGGCATGCGGGACGCGCAGGGCCGATTGGCGCTGCACGGCGTGACGCCCACCATGTTTCCGGTCGTATTTTCCGTCCAGGACGAGGACAGCCAGATCCGGGACGACGGCGGGGCGGACCTCGCCTGGGACGATGTCGCCGCAGTGACGTTTCTGTATCCGCGGACAGACCAGAGCAATTTTTTCAGCATGTCCTCGCATGCCCGTTCGCAGGCCTCGAACGGATTTCCCTCGTTCCCGATTCTGGGGGGCCTGGTCACCGCGTGGGTGGACACGGACAATAGCCCGAATACACAGCGCGTGCCGCTCATGAGTACGATCACCGGCCTCTATACCTTCGTCGAGGACATTTTCGCGCGCGGCGATTTCACCATCCCGAATCTGCCGAAGGAGATTGAACACCCCGCAATCAGCGGACCCTTCAACCCGACGTACACCTTCACTATCGAACCCGTGCGCGGCGATGAAATTCCCGGCCGCGCGGTGGGCGAAGACTACGATACAACCCATTTCTTTCGTCCCGAAGACCAATGGGTCGGCGTGGCCTACGCCGACTTCTTTCCGTCCGAGACATTTCTCGAGGAAGGCGAGTTGTTCGGCAGCAACAACCACGATGCGGGTACGGCGTTTGTATTCGACCAGCAGAGAGACCGTTTCGTGTCGACATCGTCCGGACGGACTTTGAACCAACTTCTTCGCGGGGGCGCGCCGATGTTTGGCGACGAGGACCAAGTGTGCCCGTTGGACATTATCGACCAAGCCGTTCTTTTGCCGATCCTTCCGAATATGCTTCGCGGACTTCGCGACCGCGTCTTGCTGGATAACGCGGTGGGCGCGCTCGCCGTCGATGCGTACTATCAGGCCGCGCCGACCATGGCCCGGGCGCTAACGGCGAGCCCCGTGCTCAAAGCTTCCGCGGTACGTTCGGCGGTGGCTGTCGAGTGGGCGTTGACGCGCGACTGGTTCATCGTGGCGCTGTTGTCGGCCACGGCGCTGGTGTTCGCGCGCCGCATGCGGGGCGGCCGTCCGGCAGTCGCAGGCCTTGTGGCGTTCGCGGCGCTCATGCTCGTGATGGACGAGACTTCGGCCCGCGTTCTCTACATGAACGACAAGCAACTTACCGCGGAGTCGGACGCGATTGTTCAAGGGCGCGTCACCGTCACCGAGCCGAGACTCCGCTCGAGCGGACGCGGGGTAGCCACGGACACGACTATCGTGGTGGAAGAAACTCTGAAAGGCAGAGAGAACAAGGGCAGTTCGATATTCCTATCGGCGCCCGGCGGGCGGGTCGGCAATTTGCAAACCAACGTGAGCGAACTGGCGCAGTTCGAGGACGGAGAAGAGGTGATTTTGTTTCTCACGTTCGTCGAAGACTTTGGATACGTCGTAACCGGGGGGTATCAAGGAAAGGTCGCGATAACGGCGGACAAGGACACCGGTGGCGCGGAGGTGCAGGGCCGCAGGATGGTCCGGAACAAGAGCGGCGAAATTCAGAGCGAGGGCATGGTCCCGCTGGAGACGTATAAGGACCGAATCCGGGGGTACGTCGAAAAACAGAAGGCAGCGAGTTCCGGCGACGCCAAGAAGTAGGGACGAACAAGACGTATCGTTCCCGGGAGGCTCTAGCTTCTCGGGATTTCTTTTTTCCGGGCGTCTAGGGGGTGGGGGCGCTTGGCCCGGGGCGGCCAGATCAGGCGGATGCGGTCTACGGGGCGCGCTGTCATCCGGGCCTTACTGACGCGCGTTAAGTCATGGGCGAATAGATTGTTACGCCTGGTAGGCGGGTGATAGACGGAGGCGCTGAAAACTCATGCTTCGAGGGTTGCTGTACAGACAGTTTTTCTTTCTCGCGGACGTGGCGCTGGCGGGTGTGTGTGCGGCGTTCGTGGTGATGGCCGTGTTAGCGGGGATGCGGGGGCCAGTGGTGTTGGCCGGCGCCTCGTCGTCGGCCGACGCCTCCGATTTTGCGAGCGCCTTCTCGAGCGTCGGTCCGCGCGGGGAGTACGACGTGATCGTCTCGAGTGGGCTGTTTGGGGACGCGGCGAAGATGACGAGCGAAACGCCCGACCCGGGGCCCGCGCCGTCGGCGGCCGAGACGGACACGGAGTTGCCGTTGAGACTGACTGGGTACGTAACGACAGGCCCCAAGGACGCACTGGCGACGGCGACGATTGAAGTCGAGCAGGGCGCGCGATCGGTGAAGACGTACTATATAGGAGAGGAAGTGGTCGAGAGCGTGTTTCTCAATTCCGTACTGCCGAAGGAGGTGATTCTGGACAATCGCCGCACGAACGCGCTCGAACATTTGAAGATGGACGAGGAATCGCTACTTAAAATGGCGGCGGCGGCCGTACCTCCTTCAGCGCGCGATCGCGCCGCGCCGGCAGCGCCCCAACGCGCCACCAACCTGATCGAATTCAAGCGCGACGAACTGGCCCAGAAACTGATGGACAACTATGAGGA
>CAYXRK010000196.1:0-8726 GCA_964467615.1 uncultured Nitrospirales bacterium
TCACCCTCGCCTTCACCTTCGCCTTCACCCTCACCTTCGCCGCCCGCGAGGACGTTCAGCAGTACGGTGGCGGTATTGCTAGCGGTCACGCCGTCACTCACACGAAACGCAAAGCTATCTTGCCCTGCGAAATCTCCCTCAGCAGTGTAAGTCGTGACTTCGGTCGCTTTCGCACCAATCGCGAGCACGCCGTGGTTTGGCGACGCCGCAATTTCGAACGTAAGCGAATCGCCGTCAACGTCCGTGGCCAACAACGAAACGCTAAGAGGCGTCCCGGCGATCGCTGACAGGACCTGGCCTCCCGCTATCGGCGCGTCGTTGACCGGGTCCACTTGAATGCTCACGACGGTGATTGGACTCTGCGCGATCCCATCGTGCGCGATAAAGGTGAAACTATCTAGTCCATTAAAATTGAGTGCGGGTTTATAGGCAGTGGCCGTACCGCCATTCAGCGGCGATAAAGACCCATGCGACGGCAACGACATGATTTGGTAGATTGTGGGGTCGCCGTCGGGGTCGTCCGCCTGCAGCGTGATCGGGACTGTTGTGTCCTCAAGGGTCGAAAGGGCCTGTCCCTGGGCGTTCGGCGCGTCGTTCACCGGGGCAATCGTTATCGTGACCGTCGCCGTGTTGCTGTCATCTTGGCCGTTATTCGCCGCGTAGGTGAACGTGTCTTGGCCGTTGTAGTTCGGCGCGGGTGTATATGTCACTAGGCCGCTTCCCGCCTCCGGGACACTCAAGGAACCGTGGCCCGGACCTGTCATGACGAAATAAGCCAAATCGTCACCGTTGGCATCGGTCGCGACCAAATTGATGCTCAACGGGACGTCTTCGGTCGCGTTTGTTTGTATCGAGAACGCGATAGGTTTCGTGTTCGTCGTATCGATATCGCCCGTTACGTTGATCGAAACTATCGCCGAATTGCCGAACCCGGTTCCGTCGTGCGATCGAAAAACAAATGAATCCGAACCCACGTAGTTAAACGCAGGAGTGTAGGTCACGTTCGGATCGCCGACCAACGATTGCTCGAGCGTCCCGTGGCTCGGTAACGACTCGACGCTAAACGTCAGGAAGTCACCGTCAGGATCCGCACCCTTCAACACGATGTTCTTGGGGACGTTCGTCGATACGCTCACGGCCTGACCGAAAGCCGAGGGTAGCGTATTCGTCGTACCGGCATCGCAGGAGATGGAACCATCCGCCGCCGTCCACTGGACGATATCCCCGAAAAAATTACCGAGCGAAATAGTCGAACTCGGATACGCGCAGTCCTTGACCAAGAAACTTGCCCGGATGATGGTCCCGCTGGCCCCCTGGGGAATTTGAAGGGTTTCGGCCTTGGAATCAGGGCTTGTCGCGCTTTGCCCCTGCTCGACGGGAGTAACCGGCGTCGTTGCGCTGGCGAGAAATCGGACCACTCCCGGCCCGACTTGACTCAAACTCACTGAAGCAAACCCGTCTGTAAGTCGACCGAGCGTGAATCCTTGGCCAAATTCGAGGAAACGCGGGTCGAATTGAATGTCGAACCCAATAACCGAAACCGCATTTGGCGCGCGCAGCAACTGAATTGGGAACGTCACGACCTCGTTCAACTCACCTCCTTGATCGGGGATGAACATGTCGGGCGCTTGCCCCACCGCGAAGAAGGAGCCAAGTACCAAAAGTGCCGCTAACGCAATGTGTCTCGTACGCGTGAATTCCATACGTTCTCGAGGGCTCTCCACTCGTTACTCGAATTCCGTACCGCAACAGGCGGGCGGATTATACATGGTAAGCGCCCCCAAGCTGTGTTCAAACACACTTCCTCTCCCCACAATGCAGGCAAATTCGATACCAAGAAAGGATTCATCCAAGAATCGGTACTTTCAAGACCAAATCACCTGAAGTCTGGCCGCATTACGCAGTCATCGCCTTGCCGATCCGACTTTTAGTTAGTCAAAATTGACCACTATTTCGTCTGGCTCTCTTCGTTGAGGAGGCATATTTGCCACCATTCACTCGGTCGTCCTGTATACTTTCAGGCGTCATGGCCCTGCCGCTCGTTCACGTTCTTGTCATCAATTGGAATGGTCGAGACCACCTGGACGAGTGCTTTCGAAGTCTGCTTCAGACGACCTCCAAAAATTGCGAGTTCGTGCTCCTGGACAATGCGAGCGCAGACGGCTCGGTCGAATTCGTACGGGCCAATTTTGGGTCCGATCCACGGGTCACGATCGTCGAACTGGGTGCTAACCTCGGTTGGTCGCGTGGAAACAACAAGGGCATGGAACGGGCGCTAGACTCTCGCGCGGACTACGTGTTTCTCCTAAACAATGACACTGCTACGTCTCCGGAGTGCATCGCCGCGCTCGTGGAGACGATGGAATCGGACGCATCGATTGGCGCTCTCTCGCCCAAAATAGTCCTTTACGATCACCCGCACCTCCTGAACAGCATCGGTCTCGACGCCACGCTAACAGGCTCAAGTTGGGATATCGGTCTAGGCCGCCTTGACGCGCCTCGGTGGAACGAACCCCGCGACGTGCTCGGCGTTTGCGGGGCCGCGATGATGATTCGGACCGCGATACTCCGGAGAACCGGGCTGCTTCCGACCGATTTCGACATTTACTACGACGACCTCGACCTTTGCCTGCGTATTTGGAACGCAGGCTGCCGGGTCCGCTATTGTCCTGACGCGGTTGTCCGGCACAAATTCAGCGCGACGATGGGAAGCGGTCAACGCCTTCGGCTCAAGTATTACCTGAATAACCGGAATCGCTTGCGCATGATTTTGCGCAACTATCCGCTGTCCGAATTTGCGCGCGTCGCGTGGCGATACATCCTGGGTGAATGCCGAGCGGTTGGCCGATCCTTTATCGACAGCGAATGGTGGAAGGTTGTCGCGCACGCACGGTCCTGGTTCGCGGGCATTGCCTACGTCCCCAGTTCAATTCGAGAGCGCTTCACAAGGAAAGGCCAGGGTCTCGCTTCCGCAGCGTTCTGGACCATGATCCGGACCGACCTCGATTTTTTCCCCGGCATGGAACTTCCGGACAAGGATGGTTGGTACTCCGAAATTTCGATGGCCGGACACCGGACCCGGCCCATGTCGTTGCGCGCTTGCCTGCACGTAAACGGGGCGCCGACCCGTATCGAAACCGTGGCAATGAAAACCGGAATCGCGCCCACTCGAGTCACGGCGTACTTGGCGTCGGGCGAGAGAATTGCCGAAATAACCGAAGATGATCCGCTCGTAATAACGCAAGCTACGCCGATTGAAACGATCGTGCTTCGCGCGGAGCAGTCTCTGCCGTCCGAGGCTTCTGGGCTTCCCATGGATGTCGGAGCGTTGCTTTCCATTACCCCGCTCGGGACCGTCCCGTGAATCTTGGCCGCTGGGCGATCACCGTGGCGGCCTGCTCCGCTGTGGCGCTAATGCTTGGCATTTGGGCCGGGGGTCTGATGATGCCAAGTCCAGGGAGGGCCGCCCGGTCGGATTCCGTTCCGGCGGCGCCGGCGTCAGGCGCCACGGACGAACATGCCCCGCCGCCGACATCCGCGATGCTGCATGTGCCCATGACGGCGGAAATTGATTCGTATGCCGTCGAAGAGGAAGTGCGCCTCGCTTACAGTTCTGGTGTCCGCCGATTCATCATCGATCTCCGGGCGCCATGGGTCGGGGAGGAGTCGCACGCCGTGCCGTTGCGCACGTCGGTCCTGGCGACCCTAGACGACATTTCGATAGCGTTGTCCGTCGACCTCAACCCGCCGCCATCATGGCGCCAAGCGCACGCCGAGGATTGTCTGTCGGTCAACGGGGAATCGCTATTGCCGCTACCGTGGAGCGAACTATGGAGGGGCGCCGTGGCCGACGGCATCGCCGGGCTTCGATTGTCGCTTGCCGGTACAGGCATCCTCCAACGAATCGACAGCTTGATCGTGCGTGGTCTTTCGGAGGGCGGTTGGACCCTGCCGATTGACTTCGATCGCGCCGTCTGCGTTCCCGCCTTTCGGGCCTGGCTGATGAATACCTACGCGACGGTCGGCGACCTCAACGCGGCATGGCACTCCAAACTCAAGAGTTTTGAGGACGTCGTTGCCGCCCCGCTGCCAGCGACCGAGGCGACCTTGCTGGACCTACCCGGCCAATTCGAGACTATCGCTTTTCGGCACTTCCTCGCCGATACCGCGAACGACGCGGCCGGCTACTTCGCTTCGACTATCAGGGCATCTTGGGGCGGGGATGTCCAAATCCTCTTCGAGGCAGGAGCGGCGTTCGAGGCCGGTCCAGGGTCGTTTCCGCCCGCGGCGTTGGCCGAATTGTTCTCGGCGTCAATCGACGGCGTGTCGGTGCGCCCATCTTCGGGGACGAGGGGCCTGGGCGATGTCGGCGCGCCGACGGGACCGGTGGATTCGGCGTTGTACCGCGGCAAGTCATGGTTCGTGCTGGACGATACGCGGACCGGCCTCGAGGGCCGTCCGACTGCGGGCGCGGCCGGGCTGGGTCCGCTCTTAGCGCTGTTTCAGCGGAATGCAGCCTTCGCCCTGATGCATGGCGCGGACTACGCATTGTCCGACCCGCAGGGCCGCGGCCGTTTTGCGAATGCGGATCTATGGGCGCAGTTTGCGCCGATTCTACGCGCCTCGTCATCGGAGGCCGGTAGTACGCCGCCCGATGTACTTTTCGTGACCTCCGACGTCGCTTGGATGTACACGGTCGATCCGCAGGCATTTCTTGGAGCGGTATCGCGGAGCGCGCGAGACGCCGCCCTAAGCACGGGCGCGTCCGTTCGATTCGTTCTGCTGGAGGACGTGCTCACGGGTACCGCGCCAGCGGCCCGCGCGTACTTGTTTTGTGATGCCGTATCGCTTGACGCCGAGGAACGGGACGCGCTCCACGCACTCCTCGCGGCGCAGCACGCGGCGGCAATCTGGCTCTACGCGCCCGGTTACTTCGCCGCCGATTCGCCTTCCACCGATAACGTGAGCAAAACCGCGAAGATCAAAGTCGGCGCGTACCGGGGTCCCGCCAGCGCGTCGTGTGCGTTCACGGTCGAAGGAAATTGGATTCAAAAAGACGGACCACTGGCGATCACGGGTACGTGGTCACCCTTGCTCTACGTCGACGACGAGTCGGCGGACGTACTGGCGCAATATACCTCCGACCAGAAGGCAGCCGTTGCAGTAAAGTTTCTAGACGAAGGCTGGACTTCGATGCTCGTTTGCCCTCCAGTCCTTTCCGCGCCACTGTTGCGAGAGTTGCTCGATATCGCCGATACGCCAATGTGGATACCGGGAGGCCCCACGGAGGAAGGTCTGGTCCATCGCGCCGGCCCGGATTGGATTGCGCACGCGGCCGCTGAGGTCAAGGGCGAGCTCCGTTTCGCCACGCCGGTTGACGTTACTGATGTTCTGGACGACACTAGAGCGTGGAAGGGCGTGCGCTCGGTCCCAATCCAATTAGGGCGCGGCGAAACGCTCTGGCTCAGGACCGTCCCCAGCGTCGCGCCCGCGCCGGTTGAAACGGCGCCCGAACCTCGGTAGGCTCGCGCGCTAGTTAGCGGACTTTCGGAGTCGATCATGGATATTGCCTCAACGATTCGTACGGTTCCCGATTTTCCCCAGAAGGGGATTAAGTTCAAAGACATTACGACGCTGCTGCAGAACCCGGCTGCGTTCTGTTATGTGATTGACTCGTGGAAGGAGCGGTATCAATCGCAGCAGTTGAACGCCATCGTGGGGGCGGACGCGCGCGGGTTCATCTTCGGCGCGGCGCTTGCCTACGCGCTGGGCATCTCGCTGGTGCCGGTGCGCAAGCTGGGCAAACTTCCCGCCGAAACTATATCCGAAGAGTTCGAGCTCGAGTACGGCACGGCGACCTTCGAAATCCATAAAGACGCCCTGAACAAGGGTGACCGAGTCGTGCTGATCGACGACCTCCTCGCGACGGGCGGCACGATGCGTGCGATGGTCAACCTCGTCAACAAGCTCGGCGGCGAAATAGTAGAGATCGCATTCGTCGTGGAGCTCCCGCTGCTCAAAGGCCGCGAGCGCTTCGCGGAGTATCCGGTACACAGTCTGGTTGAGTTCATGGTGCACTAGCCCGAGTTCGGCCCGATGGATATCCAGATACTGAGGGACTTCCCCCGCGGGCGGTTCAAGCACGCGCTGTTCGACTTTGACGGCACGATCAGTCTTTTACGCGAGGGCTGGCAGGGGATCATGGCGCCCGTCATGACCGAGATGATCTGCGGCGGGGCCGATCCGTCCGAGGAAATTCAGCGGGAAGTGGCCGAGTTCATTGAGGAGAGCACCGGCATCCAGACGCTGATCCAAATGCAAGGACTCGTCGAGATAGTGCGGCGGCGCGGGCTTGTTCCCGAGGCCGAGGTCCTTGACGAGCACGGATACAAAGCGGCGTACAACGATCGCCTGATGGTGCCGGTGCGCGAGCGGCTTGCAGCAATCGCGTCTGGCGCGATCCCGCGCGAACGATTCATGGTCCTCGGGTCGGCGTCGTTCATCGCGGGGCTGAAGGAACGCGGGCTGACGCTTTACATTTTCAGCGGCACGGATCGAAACGACGTTCGCAACGAAGCCGAGGCGCTCGGCGTGGCGCACTACTTCGCTGAGATTTGGGGAGCGCTGCCCTCGCTCGAGGAATACTCGAAGGAAAAGGTGTTGCGCGAAATAATCACCGCGCACGGCCTGCAAGGAAGCGAAGTGCTCATCATCGGCGACGGGCCGGTCGAGCTGCGCAACGCTAAGGAGCACGGATGCGTCGCGCTCGGGGTGGCCAGCGACGAGCAGGCCGGACACGGCTGGGACCCAGCGAAGCGAGAACGGCTTATCAAGGCCGGAGCGGATCTGCTCGTGCCGGACTTCGGCGAGGCCGAGGCGCTGGGCGAGTTCTTGTTCGCATCCCCCGACGGGCCGTGGCAAAGGTCGTGACCGGCCATTTTCGCGAGCGACGAACGGCGACGTTGCTTCCAGAACCATCGAGAATGTCAACAAATCCCGTCGTCGCGGAGGAGCGCGCTATCCGGCATCGCGGTAATCACGACTCGCGCCACGGTATACTGGATCGAATATTTTGGTATCGTTGGTTGTAACTTCAAGTTGATGGATTCGTTCCGCACCGGAACAAAGTAGGTGACTGCGTAGTTTAATTAGGCGGTAAAGGGTCTAAAGGCCCGGAATGCTCTCGCCACGAGTATCGAATTGTTTCGGCTGATTCACGCCGAAGTGTAATGGAGACGAGAATTATGATGTACGGAATTAACTCGATGTACCTGATGGTTATCGGTGTCGGTATGGTGCTAAGCCTGATCGCGGCCTTCCGCGTAAAGGGGGCGTTCGCGAAGTACAGCAAATTGGGCACTACGTCGGGCATGACCGGCGCGGACGTGGCGCGGCGCATCCTGTACGACAACCACATCGAGGACGTGACGGTCGAGCCGGTGCATGGGCACATGACGGACCACTATGACCCACGCACGAAGACGCTGCGGTTGAGCGAGCCTGTGTTCGCCAGCAACAGCATGGCGGCGTTCGGTGTCGCGGCCCATGAAGTCGGGCACGCGATCCAGCACGCGAACGGTTACGCGCCGCTCCAATGGCGCTCATCGTGGGTACCGATCGCGAATACGGGGAACAACCTGTCATGGATTGTAATTTTCCTCGGCATCGGTTTGATGAGCGTTGGGAACGCGCTCGGGCAACCGCTCGGGCTGATCGGCGTCCTACTCTTCGGCACGACGACGCTGTTCACGCTGATTACGCTTCCGGTCGAGTTCGACGCCAGCAAACGCGCGCTGCTTGCGCTGCAGAACGGCGGCTATGTGACGCAAGAAGAGTTGCGTGGCGCGAAGAAGGTGCTCGATGCCGCCGCCCTGACGTACGTGGCGGCGTTTGTGACCTCGCTCTTGACGCTCCTCTACTACGCGCACCGGCTTGGTTTGTTCGGAAACAGCCGCAACTAATACGCTAGCCTATTCGAGTTCCCCGCGCCCGGCACAACGCCGGGCGTGGCCGGCTGTCACCTTCGCGCACCTACTCGACTTAGGTGATACACGGGCCCTGCGAGGACACGCTTCACGAGATCTGGGCGTTTAGGGCGTTTTGGGCCTCTCGCTTGCACATGATGAGCATGTTGGTGAGGCCGTGGTTCTTCGCGATGGACAGTTCGCCGCCGAAGAGTTCGAACACGATGTCGCCGGGGACGGCGACGATTTCCTCGAGCGGCGCGCCGGAGAGGGAGCGGTCGAGGATTGCCGCCGTCGCCTTTGCGGAGACGCCTTGCGGGTTCTCGACGGCGAAGTAAAACTTGAGCGAGCCGCCTTCCGCGGGGCGCGACCAGACGTAGGCCTGTGATTCGCAGCCCGGGACGCGGCGCTCCTCGGGAAAAGGCCGCGATGCGACCTCTGGCGGGACTTCCTGAAACTTCTCGCCGAGGTCGATCAGCGTGTTGATGCGCTGGCCGCGATCGAGCTTCGCGAGCATGTCGCGCGTGCGTTTGAGTTTCGCCGGCATCTCGGCCATAGTGGAATTCCAGTTTTTATTTTTCGATCGGCACGCCGATGAGGTTGCCGTACTCGGTCCAACTGCCGTCGTAGTTGCGGACGTGCTGGAACCCGAGGAGGTACGTCAACACGAACCAGGTGTGGCTGCTGCGCTCGCCGATGCGGCAATACGCGTGCGTTTGAGTTTCGCCGGCATCTCGGCCATAGTGGAATTCCAGTTTTTAT
>CAYXRK010000197.1:0-8630 GCA_964467615.1 uncultured Nitrospirales bacterium
CTAGTTGCCGCACGTGACGCCGGAGTGCGCCGCGTGGTCTACGCGGGATCGTCCTCGGCATACGGCAACACGCCGCAACTTCCGAAGGTCGAGACCATTCCGCCCGCGCCGTTGTCGCCCTACGCGGTTTCGAAGGTCATCGGCGAAATGTACTGCCGCATTTTCAACGATTTATACGGCCTTGAAACGGTAGTGCTTCGCTATTTCAACGTGTTCGGGCCAAGGCAGGACCCGAATTCCGAATACGCGGCGGTCATTCCGAAATTCATCACGGCGTTGCTCGAGGGGCGGCGGCCGACGATATTCGGCGACGGGGGACAGACGCGGGATTTCACGCACGTGGACAACGTAGTCGACGCGAACCTTCGTGCATGCGAGAAATTCGGCGTCGCCGGACACATCATCAACTGTGCTTGCGGCGAACGAACGAGCATCACCGCGCTGTTTGAGGCCATTACAAAGGCGGCCGGAACCACCCTGCCACCGATATATGGCCCGGCGAGAGAGGGCGAGGTGATCCATTCGTTCGCCGATATCACCAAGGCGGCGCTATTACTCGGGTACACCCCGAAGGTCTCATTGTTCAAAGGCTTGGGACGGACCGTGGTGCTGTACGTCGCGAAGGACAGGTAACTCAGCCGCGCGCAATTGGCCGGACACGGTCACCAAGTTCTCAATCCGGCGATGAGCGTTTCTCGCGCGTGAAATCGGCCTCGACTACGTTGGTGTTTGATCCTGGGAGACGGTCCAGTGCCTGCGCGAGCGTTGAGTTTGAATCGAGATTGAGAAGCCGCTGTATGCCTTCGTCTTCGCGCAGCAATGACGGTTCACGGCCGGCCTCCCGTAACGCGGCGCTAACATCGGCAAGACGAATCCGGTCGAGGGCGCGCGCGGGTTGATACGTAGGCGGAGTCGTGTTGCACGCGGTGACGAGTCCTACTGCTTCGAGCGCGTCGAGCGCTTCGTTCAACAAACGAGACGGCACGTTGAGTTCCGCCGCGGCGGTATCGGGGGCGAAGGCGGGCCCGCCTTGGTCGAAGCGCCGGGCGATTTCGACCATGGCGCGCAACGCCACGGCTTCGCGGTACGCAAAGGACGCGTCTTCCGCGAAACGTTCCAGCGCGAAGGTGTGCTCGTTCTGATACGCGTGGGTGAGTTCGACGCCGAAAAGGAGGATCATCCAGCTTGAGTAAATCCACATCAGCAACATTGGGAATTGGGCCAGGGTCGAGAACACGAGGTTGTAGTTTGTCAGCCCGATTTGAAACTGGACATAGGCCCACGACAACAACACCCAAAGCGTCCCGGCGACGATGCCGCCGAGTAACGCGTAGCGCGTTTTCACGCGGGTGTTCGGCACGACGAGATAGAGCGCGGTGAAGATGAGCCAAATGACGGCATATTGCGTGGCGGCGCGCACTGTTACGGCGAGCGGCCCGAGGCGGTCGAGGACTTCCTCGCTCTGGAGCGCGGCATTCACGCCGAGAACGGCGGCCGCGACAAAGGGCAGCAGGATGGTGATGAGCAGATAGTCGCCGACCATGCGATACCAAGGCCGGGTCCTGCGGACGCCCCAAATGGTGTTGAAGGCGTTCTCGATATTCCGCAACAGGCCAAGTACGGTCGTCAGGAAAAGAACGATTCCCGACACGAACAGCGCGCTCGGATCGCTTGCGGCGCGATCGGCCAGATCGTTTGCAAGCCGAAAAACCTCTTTGACAGGGTCGATCTGTTCGTCGGTCTGATGGGTCACGTCGCGAAACAGCGCCCGATGCAGCTCGTCTTGTAGTGCGACGGTTGCTTTCTTGGAATCGTTCGTTGGTTCCGGTTCCTCCGGCGTCGTTGTCGCGGGACTCTCCTCCGAATCCGCCAATGGCTGGGGGACGACCGCCTGCGGACTATCCGTCGATGGTTCGGGAGAAGTGGACTGAGTGCCATCGACGGTCTCAGCATCGGCCGGTTCAACAGGCGCGGCGGCGTTGTCGTCGTCGCCCCTGAAGAATTCGGCAACGTTCTGCACGGTCCCCTCGACCTGATCCTGGACCATCGTGAAGACGGCCTCGTCCAGGTGGAAGGTGCGAACGGAGTAGAACAAGATCGCGAGCGTTGGAACGATGGCAAGAATCGTGGCGAAGGTCAGGGCAGAGGCTCGCAGCATCACGGTGCCCCTGCTGAGATTGCCGACGAGCAGGATGACCACGCGGACGTTCTTGATGATGAAGCCCTTTGGGACTTCTTCACCGGGCCGACCGATGTGCCAAACGTCGTGCGTGACAAACTGGTGGCCGCGCCGTAGGGCCGCGAGCAACTTCTCGAAGTGCTGATTCATTGGTGCCGGTGCGCGATTCCGCTTCGTTGGCTAGCAGCCCGCGATTTTCTATAGTGTACCGCATTGTTCGTCCGCTGATGTCAGGAAACCGGGTCATGGTGAAGGCAAAGACGGTGTATGTGTGCCAGCATTGCGGCGCCATTGCGCCACGCTGGGAAGGCAAGTGTTCCGACTGCGGGGAATGGAACACCATCGTCGAGGAGTCGCGCGTCGAGGCGGGCGGGAAGGGACACGGCGCGACTCGCGCGGCCGCGGTGCCCGTCCCCATTACGGCGAAGGATTCGGAACCGCCGTCCAGGCTGCCGACGGGGCTCGCCGAATGCGACCGCGTGTTGGGTGGCGGGATCGTTCCCGGCTCGCTCGTGCTCGTGGGGGGCGATCCCGGCATCGGGAAATCGACGCTGATGTTGCAGGCGGCGAGTCATATCGCCAAGGCCAGCGGCCCGGTGCTTTACATTTCCGGCGAGGAATCCTTCGACCAGGCGCGCATGCGCGCGAAACGCCTGAACGCGCTGCACGACCGATTGCTCATGTTGACCGAGACTGACATGGCGACCGTGTTGGACCGAATCGCGTCCGCGAACTACGCCTGCGTGATGGTCGATTCGATCCAGTCCATGCACAACGATGCGCTCGGTTCCGCTGCGGGAAGCGTGGGCCAGGTGCGTGAATGCGCGAACGAGTTCCTGCGTGCCGCGAAGGGCCGCGATGTCCCGATCTTCCTTGTGGGCCACGTGACGAAGGACGGCAGCATCGCGGGGCCGCGCGTGCTGGAGCATCTTGTCGACACCGTGCTGTACTTCGAGGGCGAGGGCAAGCACGCGTTGCGCATCCTGCGCGGCGTGAAGAACCGGTTCGGCTCGACGAACGAAATCGGCGTCTTCGAGATGACCGATGCGGGACTCAAGGAGGTCGAGAGTCCGAGCGAACTTTTCTTGCGCGAGCGGCCCGAGTCCGCCAGCGGAAGCGCCGTCATCCCGAGCGTCGAAGGAACGCGCCCGCTGCTCGTCGAAGTGCAGGCGCTGGTCACCGAAAGCCACCTCGCCACGCCGCGGCGGACCGTCACGGGGGTCAACTCGAATCGCGTTGCGCTGATTCTGGCCGTGCTCGAGAAACGCGGCGGCCTCTTGTTCTCGGACAAGGACGTGTACGTGAATGTCGCGGGCGGCGTGCGGCTCGATGAACCAGCGGCCGATCTCGCGGTCGCGTTGGCGCTGGCATCGAGTCTGCTCGATCGGGCCATCCCGCGCGATGTGGCGGTGTTCGGGGAAATTGGACTCGCCGGAGAAATTCGCGCGGTGGATCACGCCAGAATGCGGACTGCGGAGGCCTCGAAGTTTGGGTTTCAAACGTGTATTCTACCCGCTGGAAGTGCTTTAGACATAGACACTTCCGCGATTCGAGTGGTTCCCGTGAGACAGATCCGCGAGGCGGTGGACGCGGCCATTGACTAGCTAGACCCAGGAGGATCGGCGTGCCGGGAAAGAGAAATAAATCGGCTGACGAATCGTTCCGAGACGCCCTGAGCATGATCTCGCCGGGTACGCGGCTTCGCGAGGCGATCAGCGCAATACTCCAGAGCCATACTGGCGCCTTGCTTTGTTTTGGTCCGCCCAAACAATTGGCCGATCTTTCTGAAGGCGGGGTGCAACTCGACGCGCCGGCGACGCCGCAACTGTTGTTCGAACTCAGCAAGATGGATGGCGCGATCATCCTGAGCGGCGACGGCTCGCGCGTGTTGTTCGCCAACCGCTTCTTAAAGCCGGACACCGCGTTCGCGTCGAACGAAACCGGCACGCGCCACCGCGCCGCGGAACGCTTCGCCAAGCAGGCCAAGTGCATGGTCATTGCGGTGTCCGAACGCCGCGCCAGCGTGACGCTGTTCGTGCACAACCACAAGCACCAACTCGAAAGCATTACGGCGCTGATGAACAAGGCAATTCAAACGTTGCAGACCATGGAGAAATTCATGGGCGGTTTGCGCGAATCGCTGCGTGAACTGAGCGTGCGCGAGTTCCAGGACATGGTCACAATATTTGACGTGTGCAAACCGGTGCAGCGCTACGAGACCGTCGTGCGCATTGGCCGTGAGATGGAGCCGTACATCCTCGAACTCGGCAGCGAGGGGCGGCTCGTCGAGTTACAATTGAAGGAGTTGCTTCAGACCTGCGAAGAGGCGACGCTCGTAGTCCGCGACTACTTCAAGGAGCCGGCCAAGCTGAATATGGAGGCCGTGTTGGAAAAGTTGGCCGAGATGGACCAGCAGGAACTGATCAACCTCGGCAGTATCAGCCAGCTCATGGGCTACAACCCAAACCTCCGGCGCGTGGACACGTATCTCTCGCCGCGCGGGTACCGCATTCTCGCCCAGACACAACGCCTCACGCCGCAGATCATCGAGAACCTCGTCCAGCGGTTCGGGACGTTGCAGCAGATCATGCGCGCGCCGAAGGAAGACCTCTACGAGGTCGAGGGCGTTGGCGAAGTGCTGGCCGAGCGCGTGCGCGTGGGCCTGAACCTGCTCCAGAACCAACTCGCCCTGGAACGTCGGTAGGATGAGCGGCCCGCGCGCGACGAGAGGACTGCGCGCATGAGTTACCGTTTGCTGAGGCCGCTGCTCTTCGGGCTGGACGCCGAGACAAGCCACGGTCTAGCCACGGCAGCCCTCGAAGCCGCGCAATTGAACCCGCTCCTGCTCAGGAGACTCCGGCGCAGGAACCACGCGCACGACGGACCGCTGCGCAAGACCGTCGCCGGAATCGAGTTCCCGAATCCCATCGGTCTCGCCGCGGGGTTTGACAAGAACGCCAAGCTCGTCGAAGCCATGGCGGCGCTCGGATTCGGGTTTGTTGAAGTAGGCACCGTGACGCCGCGCCCACAAGCCGGCAACCCAAAGCCACGGCTCTTTCGGTTGCCGGAAGAGCAGTCGCTGCAAAACGCGATGGGTTTCAATAATGACGGTATGGAAATCATCTACCAGCGTCTCAAACGTGGTTGGCCGTATTCGGTGCCCGTTGGCGTGAACCTCGGCAGGAACAAGGACACACCGAACGAAAAAACGCTGGACGACTACCTGATGCTGCTGAACACGTTCGCCGACGTGGGCGACTACTACGTGATCAACGTGTCGTCACCCAACACGCCAGGACTGCGCGATTTCCAAAATGAGCCGTTCATCCGCGATGCATTTGTGAAAGGCCGCGGGATCACCAACAAACCGATCTTTCTAAAAGTCGCGCCCGATGGGCAGATTTCGGAAATCGTTGGGCTTTGCAAGACGGCAGTCGATGCGGGCGCGGCAGGCATCATCGCCACGAACACGAGCATCGATTACACGTTGACGCCGCGCGCACGAAATTTCGGCGGACTCAGCGGCGCGGTCATCCGCGAAAAAAGCTTCGAAGTCTTCCGCTCCATCGCGGCCGAGCTACGCGGGGCCTGCGCCCTCATCAGCGTGGGCGGAATTGATTCCGCGGAAGAAACCGAACGCCGCTTCGACGCCGGGGCCAATCTGGTGCAGGTCTATACCGCTCTCATTTACAATGGCCCGAATCTCGTTCGAGACTTGACGAGAGAACTCGCAGATAGAACGAAACGATAATCGGATTACTCCCGGATCGATGGCCACTGAACTTATTGTAGTCCTGGACGTAGATACGGCGGACGAAGCGCTCCGCATTGTCGATACGTGCGAAGGCTGCGACTGGTTCAAGATTGGCGTGCAACTTTTCACGAGGTGCGGGCCGAAGATTCTTGAATCGATGCGACAACGCCGCAAGCGGGTCATGCTCGACCTCAAGTTTCATGACATTCCGAACACGGTCTATCACGCGGCCCGCGCCGCCTGCGATCAAGGCGCGAGCATGTTTACGGTGCATGCATCCGGCGGCTCGGCGATGATCGCTCACGCGCGAAAGGGGGCGGAAGGTTCGGACGCGAAAATTCTGGCGGTGACTATTCTGACGAGCATTTCCGCCCAGGTGCTGCGCCAGGAAGTCGGGATGAGCGATCGTCCCGAGGCCGCCGTGCCGCGCCTCGCGAAACTCGCACGCGACGCCGGGGCGCACGGAATCGTGTGTTCGCCGAGGGAGATCAAGTCGGTCCGTGAGGTCGTCGGCCCGGGCACGCTCATTGTCACGCCCGGCATACGGCCCGACTGGTCAGCGCCGGACGATCAGATTCGTCTCATGACGCCGCGCGAGGCCGCGCTGGCGGGAGCGGACTACATCGTCGTGGGCCGGCCGATTCTGCGCCATCCGCAACCGGCCGAGGCCGTCCGGCTCATCAAAGAGGAAATTTATTTCGCATGACCTCAGGCGAAGTACTTGATACTTTTCGCGAGTGCGGCGCGTTGCTCGAGGGCCACTTCGTTTACACGAGCGGTCGCCATGGCCGGCAATTTATCCAGGCCGCGCGCGTCTTGCAGTATCCGAAACACACGGAGCGGCTCTGCACAGCTATGGCGGAGGAATTCGCCGGACGCGGCGTTCAGCTTGTCGTCGGCCCCGCGACGGGCGGCATCATTCTCGCGTACGAGACCGCGCGGCATTTGGGCTGCCGCGCCGCCTTCACCGAGAAGGAGGGCGATGGCATGGCCGTCAAACGCGGATTCAAAATCGACCACGGCGCGAGGACGCTGGTAGTCGAGGACATCGTGACGACGGGCGGATCCGTGAAGAAAACCATCGCACACCTCCGCGAACGCGGCGCGGACATCATCGGCGTTTGCGTGCTCATTGATCGCAGCGGCGGCGAGGTGGCGTTTGATTGCGACTACAAGCCCCTCGCCACGCTCGCCCTCGAAAGTTGGGGGCCGGAGGATCCGCTGCCCGAAGACCTGCGAACGATTCCCGCAATCGACCCGGACGACCTCGTGGGGTAGCAGGCGTTCGTAAAATTAATGGCAGTGTCTCGTTTGCTAAACTAACGGTAGACAGTGGAGACGAATTGCCATGGGAAGTTTATCCTACACGCTTGCGCTCGAACCTGCGGAGGAAGGCGGCTTCAACGTATGGGTACCCGCGCTTCCCGGGTGCGTGACCCAGGCCAACACACACGCGGAAGCCATCGAGATGGCGAAAGATGCTATCGAACTTTGGGTAGCCGCGCTGGCCCAGGACGGTCAACAGGTCCCCGAAGAAGTTGATACATACGTAGTTGAACTCGCCGCTGTCACCATCGCTGCCCCCATGAGTTCATGAGCCGGATTCCGTCTCTGAGTTCCGACAATTAATCGCGGTGCGCTCATGTCATGGCAGGCTTTTAGATCGTCCCGCCGCCAGGGCGGTTGTACAACGCCCCGCCGTCCACGACGATCACCTCGCCGGTTGTGAAGGTGGACAAGTCCGACGCCAAGTACAGCGCGATGCCCGCGAGTTCTTCGGTCTCGCCGATGCGCGGAATCGGCTGGCTCCGCTCGACGGACTTCAAGCGTTCCGGGTTCTCCCAGAAAAACGACGAGAAATCCGTCCGAATCAAACCCGGCGCGATCGCGTTCACCCGGATGCCGTGCGGTCCGAACTCCTGCGCGTAGTTCCGCGTCATCATAATCAGCCCCGCCTTCGTGAAGCTGTACAGCAGTCCCTGAAACTGCGGACGAATGCCCGCAATCGAAACAATGTTGATGATCGAGCCGCCCGATTTCCGCGCGATCATCTTCGGCACCGTCAACCGAATCAGCCGGTGCGTCGCCTTGACGTTCACGTCCATCATCTTGTCGAACATCTCGTCCGTCACGTCCAACGCGGGCCCTTGCCCGATGTTCGTCGCCGAATTGTTGACCACGATGTCCACCGGGCCGAGCGCCTTCTCCGTCTGCGAGACGAGCTTTTCCAAATCGTCCGCCCGCCCGACGTGGCACTGCACCGGCACCACCTTGCCCACATGCCCCTTGAACTCGTTCGCCGTATCTTCCAGGTTCTCCATCTTGCGGCTGGCAATCGCAACGCCCGCCCCCGCCTCGGACAAAATCTTCGTAATCGCCTTGCCGATGCCGCGTCCGCCGCCGGTCACAATGGCCGTCTTGCCGGAAAGATCAATGCTCACACTCATGTTGTTCTCCTTCTTGAAGCGGTCGAAACCTGGGGGAAAGTCGCATAGGATATAGGATGAGCGCTTCGAACAAAACTCCCTCGAAGTTCGCGCTAGCCTCCGCATCCGAACAAAGTCCCGAAAACGGTGTCCAAGGGGTAGCGCGACGGAGGCGCCCAGCGATGAAGAGCAGTCGATCACGAGTGATTCTATTGTCCCTAGGAGTCTGACTCCGAATCCCTGTTTTCGACAAATAAAGTCTTGACATCCT
>CAYXRK010000198.1:0-8608 GCA_964467615.1 uncultured Nitrospirales bacterium
AATGACGGTGGGGGTGGGAAAGGCGGGGTATGGAACGCTGAGGCCGCGGGAGAAGGAAACGACAGGGTGGGGCCGTTACAGAAAATAAGTAACCACCCGCTAGACGATCCGCAATTGGCCGTTGGATTCGCAAGGCACGCGGAAGTGCTCGGTGGAAAGTTTTGGTTTGGCGGTAAGGCCGAATTTCTTTCGGGCCACGTCGAACATCGTTTGCATCTGAGCGGCGAAGGGGCCCTGGCCGCGCATGCGTTCGCCGAACTTTGCATCATATAGACGCCCGCCTCGCATCGAGCGAATACGGTTGAGGATCTTGTCCTTGCGCTGCGGGAAGTGTTCCTCGAGCCACGTTTCGAAAAGGGGAGCAACGGCGTAGGGCAAGCGTAACGCTACGAAGCCGGCGGAGCGCGCCCCCGCTTCGGACGCCGCTTCCATAATGTTCGCCATTTCATGGTCGGTCAGCCCCGGTATTACGGGGGCGACCATCACCCCGACGGGAACGCCCGCATTGCTTAGCTCTCGGATGGTGTCGAGGCGTTGGGCCGGACTCGAGGTGCGCGGTTCCAAGATTCGGTTGAGTTCGAGGTCGAGCGTCGTCACCGACATGAACACCGCCGCAGCGTTGTACTTCGCCAATTCGGCGAGGACATCGGCATCCCTGGCAACGAGGCGATTCTTGGTGATAATGGCGGCGGGATTCCTGAATTCCGCGAGGACTTGCAGACATCTTCGAGTCAATTGCAACTTTCTTTCGATCGGTTGATAGGCGTCCGTAACGCCGCTGAGCCCCAGGGCCTGTGGTTCCCATTTCTTCGCGGCGAGTTCCCGGCGAAGCAGATCGGGCGCGTCTTCCTTCACCATGATTTTGGATTCGAAGTCCAGCCCCGCGGACATGCCGAGGTATTCGTGCGTGGGCCGCGCATAGCAGTAGATGCAACCGTGCTCGCACCCTCGGTACGGATTGATACTCGCGCCGAACCCGACATCGGGGCTATCGTTGTACGCGATGATGGATTTGGATTCGTCGCGGAAATACTGGGTGCGGCGAGCCGACCCTTCATCGTCGTTCGTATAGTCGTCGTCGATGACGTAGTCCAACCGCTCGAAACGGTTGCGCACGTTCTCGGACGCGCCGCGGCCGCGGATCGGGACCCTAGGCCTAGCGATCCTGTTTTTGGCGTCAGTCATAGTCAAGGAGGGGCCTCTCGTTGTTTCAACGTACCCTACCGGCAAGACGACATTTGCCTACCGCACAACAGGCGATGGCTGGCCGCCAAGCTTCCTGACTTTCGCTCGCGCCCGCCCGAGCCGCTCGTTCTCGAGCCTAACGTACTCCTCGTGTCTGCGCCGTTTTTCTTCGGAGGGCAATGCGTTCAACGCCCGACGCACGCCGTCTATCGCAAGCGCGACGGTTCGGTTGTAGACCGGGGTCCTTCGGCGCAGTGTGCGCGGCTGGTGAGACTCGTAAGGGCGCAGGTCAAATAGGGTATCGGCGGCCATTTCGATATACCTGTGTATTTATTCAGTATTGTAACGCAGACCTCTCACGTTGTCAAGCGATGGCTAGGTCCCTTAATCTCGAAACGGATACAAAATCGGCGACGGAAAACACTTGACAGATCGGCGGGCGGCGACTACCGTATGGCTATGGTGAGGTGGCCGCATATCATCGGTACCGTCGGTGTGGTGCTGGTGATCAAGTTCCTCCCACTCCTTTGGACGATCCCCGCCGCCCTCGCCGTTATGTACGCGGTGGTGCTCGCGCCCCTCATCGTCGCCCAAATCAACGCGAACCCATACTCCGCGTGGCTGTGGCGGCAATCCGTCCACCAAGCGCGCCGGGCGGTAGATGGCGCGTCGCGCAGAACGGCGCAATACGTCCTACCGAAACCTCGGCCGCGCCAAGTGGTGAAGGTCGAACGCATCCCCGCCCCACGCCGCGCGGCGTGAACTGGCTTCAGTTTCCGTCCAGAAGGATAGGGGCGAATTCGCTGGCTGCAGCGACGAGTTGGATATGGCCACCGGTGGACACAGATTCACATCGATAGTTAGCGATCGATCCCAAGATTGTTGATCGGGGATCCCCGGAGATCAGAAATGAAGGACTACCACATCAACGTCTCTTACAGCAAAGAAGACGAATGTTACGTCGCCGATATTCCGGACCTTCGCTTCTGTTCCGCGTTCGGCGATTCGCCCGAGGAAGCTTTGCGCGAGGTGCTGATCGCGCGCGATGCGTGGCTCGAAGCCGCGCGCGATGCGGGCAAGCCCATCCCCGAGCCGGCGTACTCGCCTCACGAGCATTCCGTAACTTCGTAATTATGTTGCGATAGCTTTCCGAGTCTCTCGCTGCCCGCTGGTCGTTGAACGTTGTACCTTGAACGTCGAACAAAAAAATCGCCCGCCATTTCGACGGGCGCTCTCGAACTTTATTCGCTGGTCTGCCGCGCCTACAGCACCGTGCCCTGCCCCGGAAATTTCTGGCCCTTGTCCAAGGTGATCGTGAAGCTAAAGATGCCCGCGGCACGATCCACTTTGCCCTCGACGTGTTGCAGGGCCTGGCCGGGGACGGCCAACTCGCACGTGAATGTGTCGCCGTCCCATTTGATGTCGTAGAGGCGCGCGCTGACGACCACGCCGTTGAACGACACCCACCAGCCGCCTTCTCCTTCTTTGGGCACGTGCACGCCGCTCGCGCCTTGGCCGGGGATGTCCACGCGGAAAACCTGACCCGGAGACGTTTGGCCGTCGTGGTACATCCGAATGACAATACCGTGGAAACTCGATATAGTTGATCTTCGATCCAAATTGTACGCCGTCCGATCGGGACGTCGCCAAAGGAATAAGGAGAGGGCCATGAAATTTCAACTCATGTGTATCGCTTTGCTGGCGGGATTTCTACTCGAGCCCACCGTCTTTGCCGGGACGCCCCCCGAATTGGCGTCTCAAGCGACGATTTACCGCGATGAGTGGGGCGTGCCCCACATCGACGGGCCGACGGACGCGAGCGTCGTGTTCGGTTCCGCGTATGCTCAATGCGAGGACTATTTCTGGCAGGTCGAGGAGACCCTCATCCAGATTCTCGGGCGCTACGCCGAGGTAATGGGAGAAGCCGGCCTCGAGAACGACCAGCAAATTCATTTGTTCGAGATCACCGAATCCGCGCAGCGCGACTATCCGAACTTGCCCACGGGCCTGCGCGAAATTTGCGACGCATTCGCCACGGGCTACAACTACTTTCTCGATACGCATCCCGACGTGAAGCCACGGCTCATCACGCGCTACGAGCCCTACTACATGCTCGCCTACGAACGCGGCCTTATGATGCAACGCCTCCTCGGCCATGCTCACGCGCCGGGCCGGCAACTCCCCGTGCTTCTCGAAGAAGCGCGCGCCGCGACCGGCTCGAACCAGTGGGCCATTGGGCCATCGAAAACGAAACACGGCACCACCATGCTTTTCGCCAACCCGCACCAGCCCTGGTTCGGCACCGGCAGCTTCACCGAACTTCATATGCGCAGCGGCGAGGGCATCAACATGTCCGGCGCGACGTTTCCCGGCGGGCCGTTCCCGACCATGGGCCACAACGAATACCTCGGCTGGGCCTACACGGTCAACGAACCGGATGTGGGCGACGTCTACCGCCTGACGTTTGATCACGCCACCGACAAGAACAAGTACCGCTACGGGGACGGCTGGAAAGACGCCAGCGAGTGGAAGCGCGCGATCAAGGTCAAGACCGAAAGCGGTATGGACGAACGCACCTACACCTTTCGCAAATCGCACTACGGCCCGATCATGGCCAAGGAAGACGCGACGCACTATCTCGCCGTCAAGATCGCCAAGCTCTACGAAGGCAGCCGCATCGTCCAGTCGCTCGGTCAAATCAAGGCGACGAATTTCAGCGAGTGGATCGCCGCCGCCGGGATGATCAATCTGCAAATGTTCAACACGATGTACGCCGACCGCGACGGCAACATCTTCTACGTCTACAACGGCGCGGTCGCAAAGAAGGACCCGAAGGTCGATTGGCGCAGGCCCGTCGACGGCAGCGACCCAAAGAACGAATGGGGCGAATACCACACCATTTGGGAATTGCCCCACATTCTCAATCCGACGACCGGATTCCTACAGAATTGTAACTCGACGCCCTTCACCACGACGGACGAGGACAACCCGTCCATGAATGACTTTCCACCGTACATGGTCGAGGACGCGACGGACGACAAGCGCCGCGCAAAGATGTCCCGCTACCTCCTTCGCAATGCGAATAACGTGTCTTTCGAGGATTGGCAAAATCTGGCCTACGACACCACGCTCTACTGGCCCATGACTGAACTGCCCAAGTACGCACAACTCTTCGAGCAACTCAAGAACACCGACCCCGTCTTGGCCGCCCGCGTCGAGCCCTATTTGAAGCACATATTAGACTGGGACTACAAGAGCACGCTCGACTCCACCCAAGCCACCCTCGCCGTCGAATGGTACGAAGCCCTCTACGGCCGGGGCTACCCCGTCGAGACCCTCAAGCCCGAATTCGTCGCCAGCATACCTCGCCGCTTCGAGGCGTTAGAGGGCGCCGCTGGGACTTTGCAGGCGCTTTTCGGGACCTGGCAGGTGCCTTACGGGGATATTCACCGGCTCCAGAGGCACCCAAACCAGCCCACCCTAGCTACCGTCCCTGTCTCCGACGATCTCCCCAGCATAGGCCACGCCGGCGTCCGCGGACCACTAGGGGTTGCATTCACAGTCTACGACACACCCTCCACTCCCGAGCGCAAAAAGCGCTACGCGGGCGTCGGCGCGTCCTACATGGGAGTATACGAGTTCGGCAAAAAAGTAAAATCCGGCTCGTACCTTCACTTCGGCCAGTCCGGCGATCCGAACTCACCGCACTATTTCGATCAAGCCCAACTATTGAGCACAAAGACCTTCAAACCTGCCTGGTTCGATTGGGAGGATGTGGAAGCCCACACGCAGCACAAGTATCACCCCGGCGAAAACGTGGGCGGTTGAGTTTCAAATCTGCAAAACCTTTTTAGTCGGTGCCGTCCGGCGCGAATTGTTTGTCACGCGTGACGACTGTGTGCGGTAGAAATTGCCTAAATGCGGCAACTGCATCCTCGTCAATAATTTATTTTCGAATAAATGACCCCATTTCCATCGAATCCCCCAATGTGCAAGGCATTGGCGAGGTACTTGCTGCATCGAGGTTGTGGTGTCGTCTCGGCGCTCGCAAGAGTTGCTCGAAAATGACAACGCACGAAAAGTTGAATCGTGCAGGCCCGTGTAAGAATGCCTTCGTGAGTCAGTCGAGCAGATCGTTGACGAACGGGCCGGTAATAGATTAGTATTGTCGAGTCTGCGTCCGGTGATGGGCCACCGGGAAATTCTTCAAGTTCGACCTGGTTTAGCGATCGGCAAACGTTGCTTGATTGTTCGTTGTTCCGCCAAAAGCTCCAACAGTAGTGCCGTGAGGCATCCAACGAAGGTAGTGGCGGGAGAGCAAGGATCAACAAGTAGCGCCGAGTAATAAGGTAAGAGCAGGAAACGTTGGGTGCTGCGTACCGGACGTGGGGTCTGGGGCGGCGGAACGAACAAGGAGGTAATGGTACGATGAAATTGAGCTTGGTAGGAGTGGGATTGGCTATCGCGCTGTTCGCGATGCCGGCCATGGCGCTGACGACGGTTTTAGATGGCAGCAATCCGCCTTCGGAAGACGACCTGTACGAAATCTACAACGGCGTCTATGGTACGAGCTTTTCGTCCACCATGGGCGCGACGGTCGCCAACACGTCCGGCGGCATGGATGGGCTGCAGATAGCGGAAGTTGGCGAATTCGGTATCGCTGCCGGAGCGAACGGGGTCACGCTCGTGGCCGTGTTCGCTGGGAATTCGCAGCGGTTCGGATACTACAACAACGTTGGAGCACCTGTCGGTGATTCGGCGACGCTAGGCACGGACGGTGACTTCAATCACTTGTTCGACGTTCCGCCCGACCCGAATGGATCGGTTGACGTCGTGCTGGGCCCGGGCCCGGTCGGATTCTATCTCCGTTCGGATCCGACGTTCGGCGCCACCCGCACTTGGTTCTCGGAAGAAGAGTTGAATAGTGACCTTCTGGATCACATGGTCGTCTACTACGGCGTCGACGGTAGTGGCAACGTATTGGACGGCTCAAACGGCTTGACCAGTTTGTTGATCGCGTTCGAAGACCGCAACGAACTGGGTGACGTCGACTACAACGACATCGTCATCACGATGACGTTCCGCGGCACGCCGACCTTCACGCCTCCGGTTCCCGAACCGGCGACGGCGGGTCTGCTGCTTATCGGTTTGGCGGGCCTTGCGGCTCGCCGCCGGTTCCGCGCGTAACTCCAAAAGTAAGACTTAGCTCGGGAGACAGCTTCGGCTGTCTCCCGAGATTCTATTTCGGAAGCAAGGTCACCATTTTCGTCTAGCGCCCTGCCGCTGCGGCTACCGTAAGATTTTATCGAGTAACGGACAACGGTGACCCTGTGTCCGCCTCCTCCCGAAGCCATCGTTGCCGTCCCAAGCGACCTGTCCTCGTGTCGCCCGGTTAGCTTTTTGTATGCTATGCTCCTTGCCTCTTGATCGCGCGGACTACCGGCCGGCGCGCTCCGAACGGAGGCAGGATCGCGACGCAGGTACACTCTCCGCGTCTCCAACACGCTAAGGATTACGTATCGATATGGCTGTCCAACCGAAACATTTCGCCGGTGAGGTCCACGCGCCCCAGAGCGATTGGCAATCGCTTGCGAAACATGTTGTCGAGAACCCGGTGCTCTATGCCGCGGCGGTGGCGTTCATCCTGGCGTGCGGCGTGGCCGGGACCGCATACCGTCTCTATTCGACGAACGCCGCGAAGAAATTGGCGACGGCCTACACAAGGGCGCTCGAAATCCAGGATATCAAGGAGCGCGTCACGGCGCTTGAGCCCATTGCGAATGGAAGCTCGGACTTTGCGCCCGAAGCAATGTACATGATGGGTGAGACCGCGTTTCGCGCCGGCGAAGTGGAAAAGGCCCGTGATGCGTTTTCGCGCCTGCGTGAGACGTACCCACAATATGAACGTACGCCGGACGGAGTGGAGGGCCTCGGTTATATCGAGGAGGACGCAAAAAACTACGACGAAGCAATCAAGCTGTATCGGGAAGTCCAGGAAAAATGGCCCAACTCGTTCACCGCGCGGCGTCAACCGGCCAATATCGGACGCGCGCTCGAAGCGAAGGGGGACTTGGCGGGCGCTATCGCTGCCTATCGCGAACAGTTGACCACGTTTCCCGCCTCCATCGTTGCGGGCTACTCGCAGACCGCAATTGATACTATCCGCAAAAACCACCCCGAATTGTTCCCGGAAGAGACCGCCACGCCCGCTTCTGATGCGGCGGCGGAAGGTGCGGCTACGGACCCGATGCCCGAACTGAAACTCGAATTGCAACGCGACGCGGGGGAGGATGCGTCCGGCGCAGATTCAAATTCCGACGCCACGGAGCCGGCCGACGAGGGTGGGGATCCCGCCACCGCGCCGACGGTCGAGGAGGCCGCGCCGAGTTCGGATTCGACGGCCCCCGATACGGCCGCGCCGCCCCAGTAGACCCACTACTTGCGTTCCGGCTTCGCCTCGCGAGTCATGAGACGAAGTACGGCCTCTCGCGGAGACGAGCCTTCGTACAACACCGAGTACACTTCAGCCGTTATCGGCATTTCAACGCCTTCTCGCTCCGCCAGCGCGTGGGCCGACTTGGCGGTGCGATGGCCCTCCGCCACCATCGGCGACGCGGCCAGCGCGGCCTCGATCGTCATTCCCGCCGCGATGCGCTCGCCCAGCGTGTGATTGCGCGAATGCACACTCGCGCACGTCACTATAAGATCCCCCATCCCGCTGAGGCCCGCGAACGTGAGCGGATCCGCCCCCATCGCGACGCCGAGCCGTGACATTTCCGCGAGGCCCCTCGTAATGAGCGCCGCCCTCGCGCTGTCGCCCAAACCTAGGCCGTCACAGATGCCCGCGGCCACGGCGATAACGTTCTTCAGCGATCCGCCAAGCTGTACGCCGATCACGTCCGAACTTGTGTACACGCGAAACGCGTCGTTAAGGAACGCGCGTTGAATCCGCTCCGCCGCGTCGGCGTCCAGGCTTGCCGCGACGACGGACGCCGGAAGGCCAAGGCCGACTTCCTCCGCGTGACTCGGCCCCGAAAGCGTGACCACGGGCACGTCGCCGCACACGTCCCGAATGACCTCGTGCATCAGCATGAGCGTCTCGTTCTCGATGCCCTTGGCCACGTTCACGCGAATTGTCTTGCCGCCGAACTGATGTTCTTGCACGGCGCGACGCATGATGTGCGACGGAGCGGCCATCACCGCGACTTCGGCGTCGGGGTCGATGTTCGATTCGACAAGAACGGAATCTGGAATCGACACGCCCGGCAGATAGAGGGGACTCTTCCGCGTGCGGCGCAACACGTCCGGGCCATCTTCCTCGCGGCACCAAAGGCGCACGTCGTGCCCGTTAAGCGCAAGGAGCCGGGTCAGCGCGAGGCCCCAGCTACCCGCGCCAATCACTTGAATGCTCAGTTTTTGTGGC
>CAYXRK010000199.1:0-8595 GCA_964467615.1 uncultured Nitrospirales bacterium
TAATTTAGGGCAAGAGCCGTTCGAAATTTCTCACGGGATGCGCATTGCACAGATTGCTTTTTACACAATTAACGCCGAAGAAAAAGAGAATGAACTGATTTACAAGAAAAGCCAGTTCGATATGTCGTTCGAACCACGAGCAGGAGATATTACTCAACACGATAACGCATTTATTCCAAAATTTCCCAAACAAAATGAACGACGCCGGCAGACCTCCAATAAGTAAGCCAGCGTGAGACGAGCCAGAAGATACTGCAAACAGGTGGGGCCAAGCACATTGGCAAATTCTCCTGTCCGTTCCCGACCTAATTCTGTTCGCGGTCGGAAGCAGACGGATATCCCCCAGAGATCACAGCCTGTCCTAAACAGATTAGTTTTTTCTTCTCCAGTCCCAAAGCGGACGCAGCTTATTTCAAGCGTGATATTTTGAGAGAGGTTGCAACATTTTCCTCAGCCGAAGCGCTAGACACGTCAGCCTACTGATGCAGCGTGAGGCTATTCCCGGTCGGATTGAGCTTCAATCCAGGTTTCGCAGAAGCCTATTATCGAAGAGTTCCTCGCGTCCGACGAGAGCAGATGCGGATCAAAGGCAGTCGTCACCAACCAAGCGAAGGACCAGCAAGGGCGAATTTACGGGCTATTTCTTGCTCTACCGATTCGCGGACTTCAAGGCCTACTCCACCAAAACAACACGCTTGCCTCAGTTCGCCAGCTACCCTCAAGATACCGTCTCACATCCCGCGTCCCGCAGCGCACCGCGTTGGCGACCGGGCTCGGCTTGAGGCGGCTGTTGCGGCGCGTCGGCCAATCGAATCCACGACCCCTGCCGTGTGAAGGCAAATTAGGCAGCCGACAATTTCGAAGGAATCGATAATGGTTCAGGAAGTTATCCAGACATGAAAGTTGCGACGGTTTATGCGCAACAACTGAACAGTGACGACACGTTATGGTTAAAAGAGGTGCGCTAGCCATCCTTGCGGTAAGCGAAATTGCGCCACATATTGGCTAATTCGCGGCCTAATATTTGTTAATTCCACAGAATGGATTTTCCTTGCCGAAGGGCGTTTTTTATCTTCCACAACGTCCTTAGTGCCGAACAATACTCCATGATGCAGTGCGATTTTTTGCGAATCGGTTAACAAAAACAGAACTGCGCTACGCATTTTGTAATTTCAGGTCGTGGAATGGTGTGGCTCACGACAAAACACTATCTCAGCGTTGCCTCGGCATTGATCGATAGTCGCGACAGCTCGCGTTGACACCCGCTGTCAAAAAATGACACCGCCTGTTCAACTTCGTGCGTGCCGTGTCATCCAAAAAAACCGGTTTGCGCCGTCATCGGTGTGCGGAAATGTGATAGAATACGAACTTCGATCTGGAAGGCTGCGCGTTAATGCAGCTTTAGGACGCATGTGCGCAGACGCCCGCCGACAGGGGTCCGCGTGGGTTGGCTGTCCTGCCGCTTTATCCGGTTACTCGGGCTTTGCCCGACACCTGATTGAACGTGGTCCGCTAATTCTTGGAACAACACGCGAGCTATCGCGAGGAGGTGGTATGACGCAATGACGATTTGGAAATGGTCGATGGGGGAAATAAAAAACCCCTAACGACAAACCGGAGCTTGCCGCCAGGGGCGCGGTCGGTGGATACCGACTGTCTAGCAACATCAGTATCCTCCACGTCTCCCGCGCAGTCAAGCTCCTCCTTTTTTAATTGCTTCGCCGACGACTCGGCGAGAGGAGCACTTGTATGCGCGCGAATCAGATTCCGCGTCGTCCCACGCGTTGCCACGTCGCGGCCTTTCGCGCCGATGTGTATGTGGTCGTCGGGCGCGACGCCAAGGCCATCGAACGACCAATCATTTATTGCGTCACGGACGCGATCAGCCATCTCGTTGTCTCGATGCATGTCGCGAGCCGAGAGGACCGGGCGTCCGTCGAGGCGAGCTTGAGGAGGACGTATGGCTAGGCGCCGATACGGTTTCACCGAGGAGAAAATCCAGCGCTTCATCAAGCAAGGCCGAGGGAAGGGCGTGGGCGCGGCCTATAAGCCGTGGCTGACGGTATCGGACGTTCCGTCGCTTGGCCGCGTTCATCGAGTTTACTGCCCGAAAATTGGCCGGGAGCATCACCTGCTCTCCGACAACGAGTACTACGCGTTCCTGCTGCAGTGGTGGGACGACGGGGTCGTCGACATCCGCGAGCAGTTCCCGCTCCTCGACCGGCGGGAAACGCTGGAGATCGCGGCCCTCTGCGGCGTGCGCCACCCGGTCGACCCGGTCAGCGGCGCCCTCTGGGTGATCACCACCGATCTCCTTCTCACGGTGCGCGCCGCCCACGGCGTCGAAACCGCGGCCTACGCGGTGAAGGAGGCCACGGCGCTCGCCGACGAGCGCACGCTCGAGAAGCTCGAGATCGAACGGCGGTATTGGGAGCGTCGCGAGGTGTCGTGGAGCGTGCTCACCAACCAGCAGGTCAAGACCACGTACACCCGGAACCTCGCGTGGATGCTGGATGCCGGCCACTCAAGCATGGAAAACGCCCCTCGCAACAACATCGACGTGGTCATTCAGCGTGAACTCGCCGCCGAGCAGCGGACAAAGCCTCAAACGCCCGCCCGGCTCGCCTGCAAGGCGATCGACCGGAAGCTCGGGCGCAGGCCCGGCACGGCGCTCGCGGCGCTGCGGCGGCTGCTCGGGGCGAAGCTCGTGCGCGCGGACCTGCGCGCGCGATTCCTCCAGGAGTTGCCGGTCGGGGCGTTTTCGATATCGGGAGGCGTGGCATGACGGCGAACCGCACGGTGTTGCCCGTCGAGCGGATGCTCGTCAAGGACCGCGAGCAGGACGCGGTGTTGCGCATCGTCTGCATCGACTGCGTCACGCGGCACGCGTGGTTGTGCCGCGTCGATGACGACTCCTGGCCCTATCCGATGCCGACGTGGCGGCTGCAGGAGGAGCTGGATCCCGAGAACGGCCGCTTCGCCGTGGAACCCGACGATCCCTGGGCGCGTCCGGGCATTCCCGCGGAGGAAGACAGCGCCGCCGCCGCGCGGCACAAGCGGCGCTACGCGTTGATCGAACCGCTCGTTGGGAACGACAACGAACGCCAGATTCTTCACAAGCGCAAGCGCAAGGCGCTGATCGCGAAGCGGCTGGAAGAAGTCGAGAGCACCCGCCAGACGATCGGCGCCCTGTTGAAGCTGTACTGGAAACGGGGAATGACCTTCGAGGCCCTGCGCACCGACTACCCGAACTGCGGGTCGCCCGGCAAGCGGCGCGATCTCGTGGGCAAGAAAAAGATCGGCGCGCCCCGCACCGTCACCCCCGGCGTCGGTATCAACGCCAACGACGAGGTGCGGCGCATGCTGCGCGTCGGCGCGGACTTCTACTTGTCGCGCAAGAAGCCGACCCTCAAGGAGGCGCTGGATCACGTCGTCCGCTTTTACTTCTCCAAGCGCGTCAAGGACGAGAACAAGCGGGTGGTGGCATTCCAGGTCGAGCCGGACGCGAAGCCCACGGTGCGGCAGCTGCAGTACTACATCAACACCCACTTCCCGTATCGCCACATCCGGCGTCGGCGCTACGGCGACAAGGACTGGAACCTGCACGGGCGCGAGCTGCTCGGCGCGGCCGACGGCGACGTCCAGGGACCCGGCGACCGCTTCCAGATCGACGCGACCGTCGCCGACGTCTACCTAGTGTCGCAGTTCGACCGCAGGCGGATCGTCGGGCGCCCGGTCCTCTACTTCGTCATCGACGTTTTCAGCCGCCTGATCACGGGGCTGTACGTCGGGTTCGAGGGGCCCTCGTGGGCGGGCGCGATGATGACGCTCGTCAACATGGTCACGCCGAAAGTCGAGTTCTGCCGGCAGCACGGCATCGACATCGAGGAGGCGGACTGGCCGTCGCACCACGCGCCCAGGCGCGTCATGGGCGATCGCGGCGAACTGATGAGCATTCGGCTCGGCGCGAACATCACGCGATCGCTCCATATCGAGATCGAGAACGCGAGCCCGGGACGGCCCGACCTGAAGGCGCTGATCGAGCGCCGGTTCGGGATCGTGCCGGCCAAGTTCCGGCAGTTCACGCCGGGCTACGTCGAGAAGGACTTCAACGAACGGGGATCGAGGGACTACCGGCTCGACGCCGCGCTCGACCTGCACGAGTTCACGCAGCTGGTCATCTACGCCGTCCTGGAGCACAACTTCACTCCCATCCGGGACGTGCGCCTGCCGGCGGACATGGTGACCGACGGCCTGACGGCCGCGCCCATCGATCTATGGCAGTGGGGTGTCGAGAACCGCAGCGGTTACCTCAAGACGCTGACTGTCGAGGAGGTATCGTTGAACGTGATGCCATCCGAGATCGCGCGCGTGACGGCGAAGGGCATCAAGCTCAAGGGCGGGTACTACTCGTGCCCCACGGCGATACGCGAGGACTGGTTCGCCATGGCGCGCCGGGAGGAGCGGGAGGTCGCGGTGTCGTTCGATCCGCGAAACATGGGCAACGTGTATCTGCGCGACCCCCGGCTGTCCCGGGGCTTCGAGCCGTGCCGGCTTCTCGACGGCAGCGCCGCCTACGGCGGCAAGTCGCTTTTCGAGATCGAGGAGCTCGGGATCGCCTCGAAGCGCGCCGAGGCCACGGGGGAAAACGACCGCCAGGCGAAGCGCGTGCTCATCGACGAGCGCATGGCCGAGATCGAGTCCAAGGCGAAGAAGGCCACGCGCGCCGTGGCGGACGCGGACACGCCGAAGTCGAAGAAAACCGCGGCTATCCGAGGCAACAGGGCCGACGAGAAGGAAGTCCAGCGCGGCGCGGAAACTTTCTTCCTGGAAGGCGCCGTGACGGTCGACCGGAGCGCCGGCTCGCCGAGTCCGCCCGCGCCGACGTCGTCCATCGCAACCGAACGTTCCAAAAACGCATTGGCGCTGCTCCGAAGCCAGCGCGATGCACACCCCAAAGGAGGCCAAAATGGCTAAGAAACCGCAGATCGAAGTCCCGTTCAACATGCTCGACGCGCAGTACAGGCCGGCGGATTTGCCGGAACACGCGGGCAATCCGCTCATCGAGGCGTTGCCGCCGTTCCGGCAGGCCGGAGAGCTCATTCACGAGTTCAGGCGGTATCCGCACATCACCGACGACGAGCGCAAGCTCCCCAAGGCGACGCGCATGATGGCCGTGTCGCGGCTCAACGCGTACCTGGAGCCGCTTACCTGCCATCTCGACGTTATCGAGAAGATCGGCCTCGTCGTTCGGGCGGGCTACACGCATCGCAACCCCTTGGACGACGCTTACCGGAAATCGCGGGTCGAGTTCTACCGCGAGTCGATGGAGGGGAAAATCTGCGCGATCGGCGCCTCGACGCCGTCCACCGCGCCCTCGTTCGCGCTCTTCGGCGTGTCGGGCGTCGGCAAGTCGACGGTCATCGAGCGCGCGCTGTCGTTCCTGCCGCAGCTCCTGCGCCACGAAAAGCATCATTTCGTGCAGGTGGTCTGGTTGAAGCTCGACTGTCCCATGGACGGCAGCCTCAAGCAGCTGCTGGGCGCGATACTCGCCAAGCTCGACGACATGCTTGGAACGTCATACCGGAAGTCGATCGGCCGCGGTCGCACCATCGACGAACTCATTCTCGACGTGGCGAAGGTCGCCGCGCAGCACCATCTCGGGGTTCTGGTGATCGACGAGATCCAAAACCTGCTCGACGCGAGCGGCATAGGCCAAGCGAAGATGCTCAACTTCTTCGTCACCTTCGCGAACGAGGCGAAGATTCCCGTGGTGACGGTAGGCACGCCGCGCGCTTTGAATCTCCTGGAGGGCACCTTCCGGGAAGCACGCCGCGTCGGCGACCACGGCACGTACATTTGGGAATCGCTGTCCGAAGGCGACGAGTGGTCCCATTTCCTGGAGAGGCTCTGGAACTACCAGTGGACGGAGCAAGTCGCGCCGTTGACCCCGGCGATCGAGTCCTGCATGTACAAGCATACCCAGGGAATCCACGCCCTCGTCGTCAGGCTGTTCCAACTCACGCAGCTGCAGGCCATCAGCGACGGCACGGAGTGCCTTTCGGAGGCGCTGATCAATGACGTCGCGTCAAGAATGTTCAAGCTGGTCGCGCCGATGCTCGAGGCCCTCAGAAAAGGCAACAAGAAGGCCATTGAGAAGTACGAGGACCTGTTAAACAAGGGTTTGGCCGAGCTCGGCAAGGACGTGGATCGCGAGGCGAAGCTCTCTCTACTCAAGGAAGAGACACAGTCGAGAAATCAAAGTTCCGCCGAGCGTCTTCATGCGGTGTCGGCGCTCATCGCGATGGGGTTCGAACAAGACCGCGCCCAGGAAGTGGTGACCTCTCTTTTCGACGCCCAGCCCGACCTCACCTGTAGCGTCGCCGTGCGATCGATTCTCGAGGCATTGGAGGCGAGCAAAGAGCCGAGGGAACAGGAAGCGACGGCGGGCAAGAGCCTGAAGGAAATCGTGCAGGCCGCCGCGGTTTCCGGAGCCAGTCCGTCGCAGGCGCTGGCCTCGGCCGGCATCGTCGAGCGCGACACCGAAGGTGCGTGACATGTTGTGCCACTTGCCCTATCCATATCCGGACGAACTCCTGTACAGCGTCATCGCGCGTTACGTGGCGCGCATCGGTATCGTGAACGTGTTCAACGTCACAAATTCTCTTTTTGGACGCAGAATGAAGGCATGCGTGGACCTACCAAGTTCGTTGGACGCCGTCTCCGACCGCACATGGCTTATTTGGGGCATGACTGGCGAAGAGATTGCCAATCGGCTCACGTTGTTTCCCTACTACGCCCGTTACGCGCATCATAAACTCGCCGCGCAATGCCTTGACGCGCTACGGTCGGATAATGGCGTTGGCGTTCATCCGCGATTCGGTCTGACCTCAAGTCGGGTAAGGCCGCCGCAGTTTCTTCGATATTGCAAGGCTTGTCGAGAACGCGACCTCTTGAGGCACGGCGAAACCTATTGGCGCCGCAGCCATCAACTCGCGGGTGTCTTGATGTGTCCCGAACACGGAGAGCAACTGGTCGATTCAGACGCCTTGCTGCGACCGACGGAATTTGGGGGTTTTGTCGATGCAACGCAAAGCACGGCCGACATCGCACGAACAAATGGCGATGGTCTCGGTAAGCTTGATGCGATCAATGCGCTTAAAATCGCGAATCGATGCCGCGACATACTTTTGGGGCCAGTACCAGCTTGGCCGTGGGAGCACAAACCGTTGGCGTACCGTTTGGCGGTTTTGGAGCGCGGGTTTTCCGGAGCCGTTACCTCCTTGCATTTGGCCAAGTTCGAGACGGCCTTCGCCGAATTCTATGGCGAATCCCTGTTATCCAAGCTGGGTTGCGGGATTCAGCTGGGAAAGGATACCAACTGGATCAGGGGTTTTTTTCGCGCTCGCGCTCGTAAAAGATCGTTTCACCCGCTTCAACATGCGTTGGTGCAAGTTTTTCTCGAGAGCGTGCCCATCGATGCGTCGAGAAAAATCCCTTTCGGCCTGGGGCCCTGGAAATGCCCGAATCCCTATGCCGTGCACGAGGAACAGTTCCCCATTAAGCGGGCATCAATATGGATTCGGCCATCCGGCGAATTCGTGGCCTCCGCGAAGTGCGGTTGCGGGTTTCGTTTCACGTTTTCGCGCACGAGCGATACCGACCCCAAACTGCCGGTCGTGAGAAATACGAGGGGTTTTGGGCCCACGTGGGAGGCCGAGGCGGAGCGACTTCGGCAAAGCGGGTTGCGTAGGAGTGCTATCGCCAAGAAAATGCGTATCGCCTTTAAAACCGTGGGTAAGCTTCTTAAGAAACCACGCCGAACTCGATCCGGTCCGGCCCAAATTGAAGAGTGGAGACAAGAGTGGTCGAAGATATTGGGCCAAATGCCCGATCGGAGCTGTGTTCTTGCTCGTAGAAAGAATGCGGCTCTCTACGCGAAATTGCGGCGTTGGGATAAGGAGTGGTTGCGTGGGCAATCACAACCTCGAAACGCCAGATTTGCGGCAAAATCAAAAAAAGTAGACTGGGTGAAACGTGATATGGAGTGGAGCCAGATATTGAGAGCCACCGCGCAAGAAGTTAAGACATCCGAGCTTGCTCGACGGCGTATAGCTCCGTCAACCATAATCAGGGCATCGGGGTTATCGTCGATAGCTTCGCGTTCCTATCTTGATCGTCTCCCTACTTGTCGATCAGTGCTCAATGAATGTTCCGAATCATCACTCGATGACTCACGTGAACGGCGTTTACGGGCAGCAGTAGATGAGGCACGCGAGGTAAGATTACCTCCAAAAGAATGGGCGTTCAGATTGCTATCTGGGCTTTCCGGAAAGGAACTCAGTCCGAGGTTGAAGGCAGTTCTTCAAGAGATCGTCTCGGACCCCGGAAATTGAGACAACTCTGTTGTTTACGGTTGTAGCAATTTTTTGTTCTATTTTGGCGATAGTAAAAACTTTAGCTTTTTAGGTGAAAATCAGACTATAGGTAAATTAACAACTTAGCGTTTCATTTTGTCATGACTTATTTGTCACCTGATAGTGCCGGCGTCTTGGGCTGGCGCGAAAACACCAAATTCATCAGCGCCGCGTAGGC
>CAYXRK010000200.1:0-8568 GCA_964467615.1 uncultured Nitrospirales bacterium
ACCAAATACACCTGACATCAACGGAAAGAAAACCAATTCGGAGTCAGACTCCTAGTGGAACACGCAACCATGAACGCCGGAAGTCACGTTTTTTCGGCAATTCCTTGATACATGTACGTGGCAAACTTGGGCCCGTCCATGTAGAAATTCTCCAGCTTTGCAAGCGCGAAGCCGTTGTCGCGCAGCAACGCCCCGGCGTCCCGGTCCAGGTGGCAGCCATCGCCGAGAATCTTCCAATACGGTGTCAGACGGTGCTGCCATTTCCGTATCTTCGGATCGTCGCTCAGGCCGTGCTCGATGAAGAAGAACCGGCCCCTCGGCCGCAACACGCGCCGCAACTCCGCCAGCGCCTTGTCCGCGCGCTGGATGCTGCACAACGTCCATGTGCATACCACGCTGTCAAAACTCGCGTCGTCGAATGGAAGTGACTCGCCATTCAACACGCGGTTGTCGACTTCGATGTTCGATGCGGTGATCCGCCGTTTTGCCGCCTTCGCCATCCCCGGATTTACGTCTGCGGTTGTAATCTTGCGAACGTGCTGCGGGTAGTGCTCAAGATTCAGCCCGGTGCCGAACCCAATCTCGAAGATATCTCCGGTCACGCCCGCAAGCGTCTTGTCTCGCGCGACGCGCATGTCTTCCATGTCCATGACTCGATCGACAATCTTGGGGAAGATGTACTTGCCGTAGAATCCCATCGCGCCCTCCTCTGCCTGGATCCGCGCTCGTATGCATCGACTGTGGTAGGGCCATAACACTACACTGTTTCCGGGTTTTCCGGCCAGACCGATCCGCGACCGAAGGAGTTCGGCCCATTGGGTACTAACGAAACGATGACGAGGGCCGCCACCGAAGGTGACTTGGGCGCGATCAACGCCATCTACAATCATGCCATCGTGCATAGCAACGCGACGTTCGATACCGTCGAGAAGACCCTCGATGAGCGCCGCGAATGGTGGGCCGCCCACGGCGAACATCTTCCCGTGCTGGTCGCCGAACGAGATGGCGAAGTAGTCGGCTGGGCTTCGCTGAACAAGTTCGACCCCCGCGAGGCGTATCACACGACGGCGGAACTGTCGATCTATCTGGCCGAAGCCGCGCGGGGCAAACGGATCGGGACCCAGCTTATGGCTGCGCTTTTGGATACCGCCCGCCGCACCAAACTGCGCGCCATAATCGCACGCATAACCGAGGGAAACGAGGCCTCCGTGCGGCTCCACGAACGCGCTGGGTTCCGGCGCGTCGGCGCGATGGTCGAGGTCGGCCGGAAATTCGATCGCTACTGGGACGTGCTCATCATGCAGTATCTAATTGATCGCCCCTGACGGCCACGCCGTAGCGCCGATTTTCAATCGGCGTCGCCCGCGCGTCACTGTCTCGATGAAGCGGCAATCAGATGTTCAGCGCCCTACCGTCCACCGCCAACGCGGCTTCCTTGATCGCTTCGGCGAGCGTCGGGTGTGCGTGGGACGTGCGGGCGATGTCCTCGCTGGATGCCCCGAATTCGATCGCGGCGGCAGCTTCGGCGATCAGATCGCCCGCACGAGGCCCGATGATATGGATGCCGAGCACGCGGTCCGTCTTCCCGTGCGCCAGTATCTTGACCTTCCCCTCCGTCTCGCCCAGCGCCTTCGCGCGGCCATTCGCCATGAACGGAAACGTTCCCTTCCGATACGGCACGCGTTCTTCGACGAGGGCTTCTTCCGTCTTGCCGACGGAGGCAATCTCGGGATGCGTGTACACGACGCCGGGGATCGCGTCGTAGTTCACGTGGCCATATCCGGTCGCGATAAATTCCGCGCAGGCGACGCCTTCTTCCTCGGCCTTGTGCGCGAGCATCGGGCCCGCGATGACGTCGCCAATCGCGTACACACCCTCGGCCGCCGCGCGCCAATGCGCATCGACGGGTATGCGGCCCCGTTCGTCCAACGCAAGATGGATCGCGTCTAGCCCCAGGCCCTCGGTGTTTGGTTTGCGGCCCACGCAGAGCAAAACGCGGTCGCACATCATCGAGTCCTGACCATCGACGTCCACCACACACGCGCCGCCCTTGGCGCGAGCGCCGGTAACCTTCGCGCCGAGCTTGAACGTGATCCCTTGCTTCTCGAAGAACCGGTGCGCGTCACGCGCGATTTCCAGATCCATCCCCGGCAGGATGCGATCCAAATACTCGAGCACGGTGACCTTCGTTCCCAACCGCGCCCACACGGAGCCTAATTCGAGGCCGATGTACCCAGCGCCAATGACAACCATCGTCTCAGGAACGCTCGGATACGATAGCGCCTCGGTGCTCGTGCCGATGTGATCGCCGTCCAATTCGACGCCGTTTAGCGGCGCGCTCACGCTCCCGGTCGCGATGATGATGTGCTTGGCCTCGAGCGTCCCGGCATCTTTGCCCTCGATCTCGATGGCCCCCGGCCCGGTGAATCGCGCCTGGCCCTCGTAGCGCGTCACCTTGTTCTTCTTGAACAGGCCTTCGACGCCGCTCGTCAATTGGCGGACGATGGACTCTTTCCGCTTCAGCATCGTATCGAGGTCGAGCGAAACCTCGGCTACGTTTACCCCGTGTTGCTTGAGTCCCTCGCGCGCCTCGGCGTACTTCTCGCTCGATTCGAGCAGCGCCTTGCTCGGAATGCACCCCACGCGCAGACAGGTGCCGCCAAGCCACCGTTCTTTCTCGACGCACGCAACATTCAGCCCAAGCTGCGCCGCCCGAATCGCCGCGATGTATCCGCCCGGCCCCGCGCCGATGACGATAAGGTCGTGTTTACGAGTTTCCATTGGCTAGTCCGTTCTATGGATCCGTCCTTGTGGCGTCCAATCCGAAAAGTTCGAATACCCTGGATAAGAACTTGGCAGCATCAGCGGTCGCACGCGCGGCGTCATCTTCGGTGATTTCGCGATAGTCACCGTAGTCTCCGACGAAACGACGTTCGTACAGTCGTCCAAGAATGCGGCTCATTTCCCTGTCAAATGGTCCATCACGGACGAACTCTTCGGCAAACGCCGCGTGCAGGCCGTTGTGCGACTTAAATCGCTTTTGCCTTATCAACAATGCCCCGCTTGCCGCCTGGAAAACCGCGTAGTAGGCGCGCGAAACGGCATCGTCGAACAGGCCCTCGCGCGCCAACACTATCGCGGCCCGTAACGAGCGTTCTGCTTTGTGAAAAAACTCGCCGCTCTCGGATGGCTTCTCGGTCATCAGAGCGGGAGTCCTTCCTCCATCGCGTTCCGATAGAGCTGTATCGTACCGTTGCGATATCTCGATTCCTCCGCGGGCCGGGCGGAAATGTACCGCTTGGCCTGGATTTGAACATCAAGCAATACGTCTATGATCGCGTCGAGTTCTCGGAAAAAGTCGAACGGCTCTTCGAGCAACACGAGCAAATCAATGTCGCTTTCGGCCGTGTCCTCTCCACGGGCGGTCGAACCATAAAGGACCACGCCCCTCAACTTTACGCCATAGTGCGCCGCAAGGCGTGCCTTGCATTCGTCAACCGTTCGTCTCACATCGGCGGTCATCGGCGGACTCAGACTTCCAACAATATCCGCGACGGCTGCTCGACGCATTCCTTCACCCGGACGAGGAACGTCACCGCCTCGCGCCCGTCCACCACGCGGTGATCATACGTCAGCGCTACGTACATCATGGGCCGCGCCACGATCTGTCCGCCGCGCACGACGGCCCGTTCCTGGATCGCGTGCATGCCCAGAATCCCGCTTTGCGGAGGATTGATAATCGGCGTGGACATCATCGACCCATAGATGCCGCCGTTGGTAATCGTGAACGTACCGCCCTGCAATTCTTCGAGCGCGATCTTGTTCTTCCGCGCGCGTTCGCCGAAGTCCGCAATCGTCAATTCGATCTCGGCGAAACTCATCCGCTCGGCGTTGCGAAGCACCGGGACGACCAGGCCTTTTCCGCCGCCGACTGCAATGCCAATGTCGTAGTAGTTCTTGTGAATGATGTCCGTGCCGCGCACCTCCGCGTTGACGTTCGGCACCGCGCGCAACGCCTCAATCACGGCCTTGACGAAGAACGACATGAAACCCAGTTTCACGCCATGTTTCGCTTGATACGTTTCCTTGTGCTCCCCGCGAAGGCGCATCACTTCCGATATGTCTATTTCGTTGAACGTGGTCAGGAGCGCCGCGGTCTGTTGCGCCTCGACCAAATGCTGCGCGATGCGTTTTCGCATCGGCGACATCGGCACCGCTTCCTCTGCCCGGAATCCGTTCGCCTTGTCCGCCGCCGAGGCCTTTTCGGCAGGCGCCGTCGACGATGCCTTCGCTATCGGCCCTGGTTCGGTCGACCGATCCTTCGCCTGCACGTGCTTCTCCGCGTCCTCCTTGAGCACGCGCCCACCCGGCCCCGTCGCCTCAACCTGGCTCGCCAACGCGCCCGCCTGTTCAAGTATCCGGCGCGCCGCCGGCATCACGCGCGAAGGGTCCTCACCCACTGCGGCGACAACCTGCGCCGCTTTCTTCGCGGCCCCCTCTGGCGCGGGGCCTGGCTCGAAGTAACCGATGACGTCGCCCACCTTTGCCGCCTCGCCACTCTTCTTGAGCGCTTGCGTCACCACGCCCGATTCCGGCGCGGACACCTCGACCGTCGCCTTGTCCGATTCGATCTCGACGATGACCTCGTCCTTCTCGGTGTACTCGCCCGGCTGCTTGAACCATTGCCCGATCTGCACTTCCGAGATCGACTCGCCGACCGGAGGTATGGTCAGTTGTATCGCCATGACGTTTCCCGCTCCCTATCGCTCGCGCCTCGCCTCGTGAGGAGGCCTCAATACCACGACGTCGCTTCGTTTCCGAACGCCGTCTGGATAATGCGCTGTTGCTCCTGCTTATGGCAATTCGCGGATCCAGTCGCAGGGCTCGCCGAAGCGGGTCGGCATGCATGCGTAAACGGAAAGCGCCCGAGCAGCCGCTCGCCGAACTTCCCCTTCATGCGCCGCCAAGCGCCCATGTTCTCCGGTTCCTCTTGCACCCAATAAACCGGGGTCTCGTCGGGATAGGGATCGAGGACCTTCGCTAAGTCCGGTGGTTGCAAGGGGTACAGTTGTTCGACACGAAGAATCGCGAGGTCTTCGCGCGACTGCTTTGCACGCTCGGATTCGAGTTCATAATAAATCTTGCCGGAGCACATGAGAATGCGCCGAATGCCCTCCGTCTTGCCTCGAACGTCCGGGAGAATCCGGCGGAACCGCCCCGAAGTGAACTCGGAAAGCGGCGAAACGCAGTCGGGACTCCTGAGTAAACTTTTCGGAGTTACGACAATTAGCGGTTTTCGCCAGGGCCGTTTCACCTGCCGGCGGAGCATGTGAAAAAACTGCGCGGGGGTGGACGGGACGCAGACCTGGATGTTGTCCTCGGCGGCGAGCACGAAGTAGCGTTCGATTCGGGCGCTGGAATGCTCGGGGCCCATGCCCTCGAAGCCGTGCGGCAATAGCACGGTGAGGCCGCTGAGGCTGCGCCACTTGTCCTCAGCGCTCGATATGAATTGATCGAAAATGACTTGGGCCGCGTTGGCGAAATCCCCGAACTGCGCCTCCCAGATCGTGAGGCCGTCGGGATACGCGACGCTATAGCCGTATTCGAAACCGAGAACGCCCGCTTCGGAGAGGGGACTGTTGATGACTTCGACGCAGGCCTGCCGCTCGCCGAATCCGGTAAAGATGCTGTGTTCGGCACCGGTCTCATAGTCGCGCAGCACCGCGTGCCGATGGCTGAACGTGCCGCGTTTACAGTCTTGCCCACTGAGCCGCACTCGATGGCCCTCGGCGGCGAGCGACGCGTACGCCAGCGCCTCGGCGGCGGCCCAATCGAGCGGCGCCTCGCCCGCGATCATTTTGTGGCGCGCCTCGAGAATGCGCTGATATTTCGGGTGCGGATGAAACCCGTAGGGCAGCGTCGTCATCCGTTCGAGGTATTGCTTGAGCACCTCCGCCTCGATGCCGGTATCGACGTCGGGCGTTTCGAGATCGGGCCCGCCCTTGTAGTTGCTCCACAACCCGCGCAGGAACGACGGCGGGCGAATCTGCGGCTGCTCGCGCGCTTCTTGCAACGCCTCCTCGAGGTGCTGCTTGCGGCGTTCGGCGATTTCGTCCGCCTCTTCGCGCGTGACGTCCTCGAGCTTCAGCAGCCCGTCGAGATACCCCTCGCGCACGCTCTTGCGTTCCTGGATTTTGCGGTACAGGCCCGGCTGCGTGAACGACGGTTCGTCGCCCTCGTTGTGGCCGCGCCGCCGGTAGCAGTACATGTCGATGACGACGTCGCGCTTGAACGTCTTGCGGAAGCGCATCGCCAAATCGACGACCTGCGCGACGGCCTCGGGGTCCTCGCCGTTGACGTGGAAAATCGGGCTTTGCAGCATCTTGGCCACGTCGGTGCAGTAGTGCGTCGAGCGGCTGTCCTTCGGATCGGTGGTGAAACCAATCTGGTTGTTGACGACGATATGCAGCGCGCCACCGACAGCGTACCCCTCGAGTTGGCTGAGGTTCAGCGTCTCCTGCACGATGCCCTCGCCCGCGAACGCCGCATCGCCGTGGATGAGGACGACGAGGCCGCGCGCGAGCTCGGTGTCGCCGATGCGGTCCTGCCACGAACGCATCCGCCCCAGCGCGACGGGGTTCACGAATTCTAGGTGGGACGGATTGAAGCAGAGCGCGAGATGCACCTTGCCGCCCGAGAGCGTTTGCCAGTCCGAGTGATAGCCGAGATGATATTTCACGTCGCCGCCCCCGGCGTACGCGCCGGGGTCTTTGTCTTCGTATTCGCGGAAGATTTGCGCCGCGCTCTTGCCCATGATGTTGGCAAGAATATTGAGCCGCCCGCGGTGGGCCATGCCCATGACGATCTCTTGCACGCCCTGATCGCCCGCCTTCTCGATAGTGAGGTCGAGCAGCGGCACAAGGCTCTCCGCGCCCTCGAGTGAGAAACTCTTCGCGCCGGGAAATTTCTTTTGGATGAATTCCTCGAAGATGACGGCGTCCGAAAGACGCGTCAGAATGCGAAGCTGGAGGTCACGATCAATCTTGAGGCGGTTCTGCGTCCGCTCCATCCGGTTTTGCAGCCATTCACGCACGTTGAGATCGTCGATGTGCATGAACTGCACGCCGATGTATCGGCAATAGGTACGATTGAGCCGCGCGATGATCTTGCGCAGCGGCAGCGACTCGAGCTTGCGCGACGAGGACAGTTTGCACGGATGATCCAGTTCTTCCTCGCCGATGCCGTGGTACGCGGGGTCAAGTTCGGGCAACGTCGGGCGCGTGGTGCCGAGCGGATCGAGTTTCGCGCGAAGGTGGCCCCGCACGCGGTAATTCCGGATGAGGTTGTCCACGCGATGCTGAAGCGAGGCGAGATGGTCCGCGCTCTCTCCGGAGACGCCGCCCGTTTCGGGCGCGGGCGGATTGAACAACCCGCTCGATCGCATCGACGGCCGGAACCGCGGCGCAGCACCCGCGCCATGGCCGTTCAACGACGCAAAGTACGCGGCCCAATCGGACGACACAGACGCTGCATCGCGGCAGAAGTCTTCGTACAGCGCTTCGACGAAGGCCAAACTTTGGCCGTTCGGATCGGCATGTTCGCTACTCATCGCATCACCCCTCGCAAATCATGATAGCGCGGGCGCGCAGAAGAATCACGCGGTTCCTGTACCGCCGCCATCTTGGCGGCACGCGCCAGCACGTACCGCTGCCATATTGGCGGGCAAGCGTGCCGTAGGGATGCCGGCGGTATGAAAGCGCTTCAACGCAGAGGACGTGATGGACCGCGAAGTTCGCGGAGGAGGAGCATGACCACCGCGAAAACGACGAGGATGTTTCCGTACGGCGGAAGACCACCAACGCCTCCCGCTGATGCTGCGCATCCAAATACGGCAGCGTCGGTCGAACGCGGGTCCGTTGCCGCCTGAACGAAGTCGTCGAGCGATCCACCGCATTCCATGACTGCGTCGTATTCCGTTCGATTCGAGTGACCATCTTGGTCGTAATCTCCCAACGGCGATAGCGGCGCGAACGTGTCTGCGGCTTCAGCGATGGTTTCCGCGCCGCTGTAAATCGCGTCGCCCGAGGTGACTGGCGCGCAATCGCCGGTCTCGTCGCAGTGGACGAACGCATAGCCGCCGCCGACCTCCGCGCCAAGCATCTTGGCATCGTCGTCGATGGACTGCTGCACCACTTCGCTCACCGCCAATAGAAGCGCCAACGGTTCCTTGAATGCATCCAGGAATCCGAGGTCTCGCCCTTCGAGATTCGCTAAGTTGATCTCAAACGCCTCTCGGATCGCCGCCGCCAGCTCGCTCTGGCCGCCCGCGCAAATCGTGTACTCCAACAGCGCGAGCACGATATCGCCGAATATCCTGTCCTGCTCCGTCCGCGACAATATCCCGAACTCGGCCCGCAGCGTTTCAATCAGCGGCTTGAATCCCAAATACGCGTCGCATAGCGCCCTAGATTCTTCTTCGCCTTCCCCCTCGCCTTCCCCCTCGCCCTCGCCCTCACCCTCACCCTCACCTTCGCCTTCCCCCTCGCCTTCCCCCTCGCCCTCGCCATC
>CAYXRK010000201.1:0-8481 GCA_964467615.1 uncultured Nitrospirales bacterium
CCTCGTTAAGCGCCACTACTCTACCGTGTACGCCGTGTCCCTCGCGGGCACGGGGCTCTGGTCCGCCGCAGAGGACGTCACTCAGGACACATTCATCCTGGCGTGGAAGAATATCGGCAGATTGCGTAATCCGTCCGCCATCGCCGCGTGGCTGCGCAAAATTGCGCGAAACCTCTCCAGCAACTGGAGGCGCTCCGACGCCTATCGGCGGCGCCTCGCGGAAGCCTACCAACACGAACGGCCAGCGTCCGTAGCGCATGAGGATATTAATCCGATGATCGAAACCAATGAACAATTGGATGCGGCCCTCGAAGCGATACCCAAGAGCGCGCGCGAAGTCGTTGTCCTCTACTACATCCAGTCGCGTTCGATCCGCGAGACCGCCGAGGCCCTCGGTATCAGCGAGAACGCAGTGAAGAAGCGCCTGCAGCGGGGCCGGGCCCTCCTGCGTGATCGGCTCGAAGAGGCATGGCTCTCGCAAGCACGAACGCGCGCCGCGTCAAAGGAACACGACTCCCGAGTGGGCCGCGTCTTGGCAGGTCTCGCGCTGGGGCCCGCGATGCCCGAACTCGGCGCGCAGGTAGCGGGATCGGGTTGGCCACTTGTCGCCCATAGGCTTGTTCACGAAGGTGCAAGCGGTGCGTTGAAGCAGGCGTTTCTTGGAGGAGTGATGATGACGACAAAACAAGTTGGTGTTGCGGGGGGCGTACTGATTCTCTTGGGTCTGCTGTTTCAATTCGTCTATCGGCAGAGCACAGTCGACCATCCAAGTCCGTTGGATGAAGGAGATTCCGTCGCAGTCACCGCAAAGGTTCAAACAGAAGAGTCTAATCCGAACGCCTCGTCTCCTGACGACGTTTCACCTGCGCTAAACGAGCCGCCGCTTTCTTCGGAGCCAGTGCAACAAGTGGAAAACCTAAGCCCTAGTCAGGAAGACGAGCCAGCCTCAATATCGGGCACGGTAATCGATCAATGGAACCAACCGATCTCAAGCGCCGAGGTCCTTCTAGCGATCGGGGCAGAGGGAAAGAAGAATGCCCGCTTCGAGAATTTGCGGTTGATGACCGATCCAAGCCGCCAGCATAGGACCATCACGAACGCTGGTGGCGCATATGAATTCAACGGGCTACGCCAGTATGGATCAATTAGACTGCTTGCCAAAAGTGAAGACGCACAAGGCGGCTTCTTCTTCGGGATAAAACCGGGCGACGCCAAACCCGATATCACAATCAAGGCGACCCGTGGCTATTCCCTCGTTGGTAAAGTTCTAAACTCGGCACGGCGTCCCGTCGCCAACGCCTTTGTAGTGCCTCTCGGATTTGCGAAAGGAGGCGGTGTAATATCGGGAGGCTTGGACGATACTTCGGTTGTGACCAACGGGAACGGCGAATTTGAACTCATCTATGAAGCGAAGGGCGAATTGGCGCTGCAGATCACGACTATGCAGGACGGCGACGCCTTCTTCACCAACATTCCAAATGGTTCCGATGATGTCGTCGAATTCCTTCTCCCTCATCCAACGATCGTGTATGGACGCATTATTTACGGCGAAAAGGACCCTGCCTCGAATGTGCTATTGCGATTCGCGGGGAGCTACACCATGGTCAGCCAAAGCCGAGAGCCTGTATCGTCTCTCACCGGCGAGTCGCGCATGGGAGGCGTCGGCGCGGAATACACCACGAGCACCGATGCTGACGGAATGTATCGGCTGGAGGTCGCCGTTCCGGCAGAGTACAAAGTCCAAGTGTTCGACGGGGAGCAGCCGCTTTCGTTGAACATTTCGTTGGGAATGGTAGAACCGGGCGCCCATCTCGAATGGAATTATGCGATCGAGGACTTGGTAATCTTGAGGGGCACTGTTCGCGGCGAGGGCAACGGTCAGGGCATCTCAGGTGCCAGCGTGTATCTCCTTCGCGATGGGGCCCTACAACTTGATTCCAGTACGCAGGCCGATGCGCAAGGCAATTTCGAATGGCGGCTTCCACTGCGACAAGGTGCCTACGCGCTTATGCCGTGCTACGAGTTTGTTACTCCGACCAACCAAATCCGATTTGCCGGCAAGGACATTGAAATCCATCGCGGTAGCGAAATTGAGGTATCGCTCACTCTTCCCGATCCGTACGAGATTTCTCTCGAAGTTGTCGACGCCAATGGCAAACCGGTCCCGGACGCATTCATTGGCATAAACTGGATTCTCGAAAACTCCACGCATGGTCATGCGTCTCGATTCCAGACGGACACTGAGGGAAAATTCATTTGGGATAGCGTGGGCCCGGTGGGCGAGTATGAACTCAATGTGATCGCGCGGGGATATGTCGGCGGTCTGACGGAACGATTTGCCGGAGTATCCGGTGAGAAGTACTCCGAGACTGTGCGGCTGTACCAATCGGCGAGCATCGATGGTTTCGCCGTGGATTCGTCTGGAAGTCCACTAGAAGGCGCGCAGTTGTATGTTGTTGCTCGGCTGCCTGATGGCGAAACGTTCGATAGAATATCCGCGGTGCCTACCGCCGCCGATGGGTATTTCATTTTTGAAGACGAGCTGCCTGCGGCAAGCGTCGACCTTGAGATCGTCACGCGGCGGTCGCCCGGCGACGCCCGAAACTCTTGGAGGGCGAGTTCGGTCAATTTGGAGCCACACGCCGTCTCATCGCTCGGCCAAATCGTGATAACACCGCAGGATGCAAGCAATTGATGGGTTGATGATCGCGCCAAAAGGCGTGTGCGAAGGGGAATTTCGCGGTCCCCCAAAAACTCATGTAGGGCAAGATTAATCTGGGATCGTAGCGGCGGATCGCGTAAGCTAGAAGGATGGATCATCTCAATGCAAAGGCGTTCGGCCGGTTCCTGTACTTCGTCGTTACTTTCTCGGCGTTAATATTCCTTCCGGCATGGACTCTCGATTATTGGCAAGCGTGGGTATTCCTCGGCGTATTCACGGTGTCGATATCGGCGATCTTCATCTATCTTGCAAAGAACGATCGTACTCTACTCGCGAGGCGCGTAAATACCACTGAGAAAGGAAGGGACCAGACGATCATACGATTTCTCATAAAACTGGCCGTTACCGCGGTGATCGTTCTATCCGCGGTTGATCACCGCTTTGGTTGGTCCGCCGTATCGTTGTATGCCGTCTTAGCCGGCGATGGCCTCGTCGCCCTCGGCCTGCTCATCATATTTCGCGTGTTTCAGGAGAATACTTTTACCGCCGCCACTATCCAGGTCGAAGCCGGCCAAAAAGTTATTTCGACCGGGCCATACGCTCTCGTTCGCCATCCGATGTACGCCGGAGGCCTTGTGATTATCTTGGGAATCCCTCTCGCGCTTGGCTCGTGGTGGGGTCTTCTAATGATAGGGTTGTTTACCGCCGTAATTGCGTGGAGGATTCTCGATGAGGAAAAAGTCCTCGCAAAAGACCTGCCGGGCTATTTGGAGTATCGAGACAAAGTGAGATATCGCTTGGTGGCGTTCGTTTGGTAACGAGGGGGTTTCACCAGCGCCACAGCCACATGTTTACTCGCAAGTCCTGGCAAGTAAAAACATCGTGCGCGCGCATCATCCCGGCCTACGCAAACTTCCTCGCAAGCTGGCCCGCTATCCATTCTGCAACTCGCGGTGAGGTCCGCATCACGAACCACGCGAACCAGGATTCCGGGCCGACTGGCCGAATGCCCGTATTGCGCTTGACCGATTTCACGACCGCCTTCGCCACGCGCTCGGGCGGCCAGGCCCATTTCGTGAACAACGACTTAACTTCGTCCACCACTTTCTGGTTCATGTTGTAGCGCGAGGCGTTTGGGATATTCGTGTTGATGATGCCGGGACAAATGGTGGTAACGCCGATGTTGTACGGCCGAAGTTCCACGCGCAACGACTCGCCAAGGCCGACGAGCGCCCATTTACCAGAACCGTAGGCCCCGAGTCCCGGCGCGATGAACAACCCCGCCATGCTGGCCGTATTCACGATGTGGCCCGAACCGCGCTCGATCATGCGCGGCGCAAAGGCCTTGATCCCGTGGATCACGCCCCAGTAGTTGATGTTCCAGAGCCAGTGCCAGTCCTCGAACGAGGTGTCCATGAGTTTGGCGCTGATGCCCACGCCCGCGTTGTTGAACAACACGTCGCAGTACGTCCACTCGGCGTGGACGAATTCGGCGAGTGCTTCCACTTGTCCACGATCGCTTACATCGACAACGCGCGTGAGGGTCTTCGCGCCGAGGGCCTCGGCTTCCCGAGCAACGCGCTCCACCGTGTCCGCGTTGATGTCCACGAGAACACACCGTGCGCCTTCGTGGGCGAAAGCCAATGCCGTCGCACGGCCAATGCCGGATCCGGCGCCGGTCACCACGACGACTTTATCGCGAAGATCCCGAATTCCCGGCATGGCCCCTCCCGTTTCTAGGTTCGTCCAACGTCGCTGGGCGTAGTGTACGAAAAATCCCCCTCGACCCTCGCGGGTCAAGGGGGATCAAGAATCAGCTTGTCCGTTCGCCCCGGGCCGGAGCCTGTCGAACGGCCGAAGGGCCTACGCGACAACGAATGGCGCGCGGTATTCGCGGGTCACCAACTTCGCCATTTCATCATCGCCCACGACCTTCTCCGTCTTTGGGTCGAACTTGAACGAACGCCCAAGGCGTGCTGACATCAAACCGAGATGGCACAGCGCCGACGACAGGTGTCCCTCCTCGATCTCCGCGTTCAGGATTTTGCGGTCGTGACTCCGCACGGCCTCGATAAAGTTGCCGTAGTGGTCGCCGCCGGCTTCCCGTCCGGGGCCCTGCTCTTCCTTCGGCCCCAGAAATACCTGGTAGTGGGAGTAGCTGTCGATCACCATGTACCCGTCCTTGCCGTAGAACAGAACGCCAATCTTCGCGCCCTTTTCGTCGTTGGTGTGCCAGGGCCGTGTGTCGAAGACGAGTTGCTTGCCCTGCGCACCCTCGCGGGGGTACTCGTAGCAGGCCGTAATGGTGTTCGGCACTTCCTTGTCGTCATCGAACAGGAACATGCCCGAACTCGTGTTCACGCGCTCCGGCAAACCAACGCCGAGGCCCCAACGCGCGATGTCCATCTGGTGGACGCCTTGGTTGCCGATGTCGCCGTTGCCGTAGTCCCAGTGCCAGTGCCAGTTGTAGTGGAAACGGTTCGGGCTAAACGCGCGCTGCGGGGCTGGTCCGAGCCACATGTCGTAGTTCACGCCGGACGGCGCTGCGGCATCCGCCTTCTTGCCGATGTCGCCGCGCATCTTGTAGCAAAGCCCGCGCGCCATGTAGACCTCGCCGATGACGCCCTCGCGAAGTTTCTGCACTGCCTCTTGAATCGCGGCGCTGCTCCGGATTTGCGTGCCATGCTGCACGATACGATCGTGTTTCCGTGCTGTTTCAACGAGGCGACGCCCCTCGAAAACATTGTGCGAACAGGGCTTTTCGACGTATACGTCTTTTCCTGCTTCAAGCGCCCAAATCGCCGCCAACGAGTGCCAATGGTTGGGCGTCGCAATCGAAACGACGTCGATCGATTTGTCTTCCATCACGCGCCGGAGGTCTGTCTCCGTCTTCGGCGCGGTCTTGCCCTTCGCGGTTATCATCTTGACGCGATCCGCGAAGAGGTTCTCGTCGACATCGCAGAGCGTCGCAATCTCGACGTTCTTTTGTCCCGTCCATCCGCCGATGTGGTCCTTGCCGCGGCCGTTGATGCCGATGACGGCAATCCGCACCGTGTCGTTTGCGCCCGCCCACGAGGCGGTCGATTTCGCTAGCAGGCCCAACCCCACCGCCGCGCCGGCACTCTTGGCCGCCGTGTCCTTCATGAATTCTCTGCGTGTTACGTCCGCCATGCCCGTTCTCCCTGTTTTCTGTTCCAACTGTCGCGAATCGAACAAACTAGTATCGCGCATTCGTTGGCGAATATCAACGGTATATAGCGCGCGCAGCGTTTTGTACGGTCAAAAGTCGAACTGATTCAAGGCCCCGTCGAACCGAACTTTCCCCGTCGCTCCTACACATTCTTCAGACATCATCCGCGAATACACCGCAGGATCGTTAGGGGTCTGGGCGACGAATCTCTTACCGTCCTCGAGTCGTCCAACGATAATCCCCCGCTCGGCGGTCTCTCTGCCGTGGAGCACCGTGTAGGTCTCAATGGTCGCGGGGCCGTCCGCCTCGATAGCTACCTCCGCCTTGGGCAAAGCATCGATGTCCCGCTGGCAGCTCGCCGGATCCTTTCTCCGCCATTCTCCCTCGAATGGCTCGGTGCTGTACACGCCGATGGCGTGCTTCGTGATGTACCAACCAATCGCCGAACACAACCCTTTCGACCCTGGTTTCGCCCGAACCATGTCCATCATCGTCGCGATGCTGTGCATTACGTAGTTGTTAGCCGGACCGCCGAAGTAGGGCAGACCTCCAGTCACCGTCAGTGGCCGTGGACTGTCCGCGCCAACACCCAATTCGTCCCGGCTTATCTGGACTGCCGATGGGAAGCAGCTATATAAATCGATGTAGTCGATCTCATCGATCGTGCACTGCGCCATCTCCAGGGCCTCGCGGCCCGCGCGCCGAATCGCGGGCGACTCGAATAACCGATCTCGCTCCGTGACGAACCAATGGTCCTGGGCGTCGGCGCAACCGCGAAGGTAGACCCAACGATGCTCGGGGATTCCGAGACGATTGGCCTCGCCCACCGTCGTCATGATCAGCGCCGCCGCTTGGTCTACCAGGATCATTGCGTTCATGAGCTTCGTGTACGGCCACCCGACGTAGCGGTTCCGGGGCCCTTCGGTCGTGATCTCGTCAGCGCTGCGCTCTCCGCGAAACCACGCATACGGATTGGTCGCCGCTACCCGCGTAAACGGGCTGAACAATTCGCCCAATCGTTGTTGGTGTTCCTCGATGCTCCACCCGCGATGCGCCCGATACGCGTTCTCAAACAATGGATACACGTTCGCCGGATGCCGAAAGCCGTAGGGCGTCTCGTGGTCGGCGCTCCCGGAATAGTCGACGAGGTTCGGAATCGCCTGGGCGCCGTCTCGCTCGGCCCACTTCGGCGTCAGACCCGCCCGCAAGGCGGCGACCATCGACGACAACACCTCGCCGCCCACTAGTAGCGCCGCGCGGCATCTCCCCTTGGAGAGGTCCTCTGCCGTCCGGTTCACGAGTGCCTGCGGTGTGTTCCCGCCCGTGTCGCTGATGGTTCGCTCGGCTGCGCCAATGCCAAGCCGCGAACACAACAGACCTGCCGGATCGTCGTACTTTCCGCTAAGGAACTGCACCATGCGGGCCGTGTCGATCCGTTCCCACAACGCCCTCGGGGCCTGGGCGTCTTCGCGCGCCGCCTCAGCTGCGGCCACCATCAGATCAATCGGCCCCAGCGCCTCGACTGGATCAATGTCCCGCTGAGTTATCTGCCCGCCGCCGACGAGTATCGGACAGTTATCCCGGGGCATCGCTCATTCGCACGCCGCGCAGTCCGCAAAACCGGCGGGACTCAGTTGTCCAAATCAATTCGGACGCCCTCGCGGCGCGCGATTTCGATTATCACCCGCTCGTCGTCTGTTTCCCACTCGCGTTCGCCGCAAGCAATCGGCTCGATCCGGGAGTCTGTCCGTCCGGCTGCGCGCCAGAGCTGCATCACGGAATCGTGCGTCCGATCGTGATCGAATCGCGGTGATACGACCACGAGATCGATATCGCTCCATTCGCCGGCTTGGCCTCGCGCATGGGAACCGAACAAAATTCCGAAGCGTACATCAATGTTGTCATTCGCGAGTGACCTTAGATAACGACGCGTGCTCGCCACTACAGATTCGTCAACCGATACACCAAGTCCTTTCGAGGAATCGGTTTCTATATTTTCGTTCACAACGGGAGATTCAAAGTCATCCGAGCAATAGTCCGAGTCGCGATGTCTGGTCAACTCTTCCAACGTGTCCTTTAGTTCGCCTGACATTTCCAGTTTCGCTAGTTCGGCCAAGCGAACGAGATTGTGCGTTCTTGGGGGAATGTCCGACGTCTCTCTGCACACGAGAGCTTTCAACGCCTTTTCTACGGACAAGTGAACGAAGAACAGGGCCTGTCGATTTATGCCTTTATCGATCAGTATCTGCGCCACCCCCATGTCCTCCCTCGCGCCACTACGCCAATACGATATGTGCTTCTCGACATTGACCATGCCGCTATTCTGTCCTGGGCGCGTTCCGATAATCCAGCGGCGGCGCCTGGCCCTCGTCGAGCAGGGCGTTATACGGCTTGTCCTTGCGCTTCTCGTCGAGTTCTTTCTTCGCTGCCATCAACGTCGCGGGATCGTGAATTAGGTCCCAGGCCGTCGCGGACAACACCTTCGCCGCGAGCATCATTCCCTTCTTGCCCAGGGTGGTTGCGCCACACGCCGTCGCTTGCCACGAGTGCCCCGGCGTTCCGGGGGCCCAGCACGCCGTGGTGAAGCCCACGGTAGGCACGATCCAGGAAACGTCGCCTACGTCGGTGG
>CAYXRK010000202.1:0-8463 GCA_964467615.1 uncultured Nitrospirales bacterium
GTTGCGGGGGGCGCTGGTGCAATCGCTGAAGGTGCGGCAGATGCGTTTGCGTTGGAGCGGGCGGCGTTCGAGGGCGTGGAGCGGATACTCGGGGTAGGTCAGCATCATGCGGCCGAGGCCCGCGAAGTCGACGTGGCCGCGGGCGACTTCGTGCTCGGCGACGTTCGCGAGCCACTCTTGCAGGTAGGTGTAGCCGGAACCGACGACGATGAGTTGCGGGAATTCGCGCTTCACTTCGCGCACGAGCGAGAGGTGCCGGTACACGCTGAGCAGCGGGTCCTCGGGCGGGAGGTAGCCGTCGGTCGGCGGATAGGCGGCGGGGCGAATGACGTGCGGGCAGTAGTACGGCGAGCCGAGCGTGACGTTCACGAGGGTGATTTCGTATTTGAGCAGCAGCTCGAGAAACGCGAAGGGCTCGGCGAGGTCGGGGAGCATTGGGTCCGCCGCGTTGACGCCGAAGCCGAATTCGTAGGGCGTGTTTTCGGGCCAGCGTTCGCGCGCGCCGATGTTGGTGTCGGGGTCGGCGCTGTGCGGGAAGGCATCGAACACGGACAGGCGCACGCCGATGCCGAGGCCGGGGCACTCGATGCGGATGCCTTCGACGATGCGGCGGAAGAGTTGCGTGCGCGATTTGAAGTCGCCGCCGTAGGGGCCGCGGCGGGTGCGCGCGGAGAGGAGTTCGTGCAGCAGATAGTTGTGGCAGCATTTGATATCGACGAAATCGAAGCCGGCTTCGCGCGCGAGTTTGGCGGCGCGCACGAAGTTCTCGCCGATGCGGACGAGGTCGGCGTCGCGCAGGATGGGCGTGTCGGCGGGGACGTTGAAGCGGCGATCGAGGATCGGGTGCGCGCAGGCGCGCTTGGGCACGGGCAGGCCGCCGGGCTTCGAGAAGCGGCCCGAGTGCGTGAGTTGCAGGCCGATGACAAGGTCGTCCGTGGTGAGGCCCTGCTCGCGGTGGCCCTCGATGATTTGTTGGCGGAGCGCGGCGAGTCCGCTCGCGATGTTGGCTTTGCGATTGAGGTAGAGCTGGTTCGGGTTTGCGCGGCCGTCTTCCTGCACGGCGAAGGCTTCGCCGCCCCAGACGAGTTTCGCGCCGCTGCGGCCGAAGTTCCGCCAGCGTCGCAGCGTGTGCTCGGAGGGCGTGCCGTCGCGGTTGGCGTCCCAACCTTCCATCGGCTGTACGGCGAAGCGGTTGCCGGCCGTTTTGCCGTCGAACAACGCGAGCGACCGGCCGAGGGGTCCGTCCGCGCCCGAGAGTTCGGTGACGCAATCGAAATCCGGGCGCAGCGATTGAAGGTGAGAGCGAAATTCCTCGGCCGTGCGAAAATGTCCTGGGGAGATGTATTTCACAGGTAACGGAATCCTGAGTTCGTACTAATCAGTGGATATTGTTTTCGAATTGGGTCGAAATAGTAGCATGCGTCCAGTCAGCGCGGGCCTCTCATGACGAATACTCAAATTCATACGCCCTATCATCGCACCGAGATTCGCGGATTCACGGCGATTCTCGCGGGGGCGTTTGCGTTACGGCTCTATCACGTCAACGCGCCGCCGATTGATTTTCAGTCGTGGCGCGAGAGTTACACGCTGATGGTGGCGCGGAATTTTTTTCGGCACGGATTCAATCCATTTTTTCCGCGCGTGGATTTTCGGTTGGGCGCGGACCTTCCGGAGACGAACGTTTTGGCGGCGACCGAGTTGATGGTCACGCCGTATCTCACCGCGCTACTGTACACGGTGCTCGGCACGGGATTTTGGGTAAATCGGGTCGTGCCGATCTTTTTCTCGTTGTTTGGGCTGATTTACTTCTATCGATTGGTGCGGCGTTTTGACGGACCGCATACGGCGATTACGGCGGCGGCGTTGCTGGCCGTTTCGCCGTATTACCTCTATTGCGGGCGGAGCCAGATGCCCGAGGCGTTTGTATTCGCGATGTCGTTCGCGGCGCTGTTTCACTACGACGCGTGGTTGGATCGGAACCGTTGGATAGACTTCCTCGTCGCCGCGACGGCGTGCGTTTTGATGATTGTTGGTAAGCCGCATCTGGGCGTGATGGCCGTGCCGATGGCGTACCTGACATTCCACCGGCCCGGCCTGCGGGCGTTTCGCGATTGGCGCTTGTACGCGTTTGCCGCGCTCGTCGCCGCGCCGTGCATCGCGTATGTGTGGTGGAGTTTCTTCGAGTTGGCGTCACGTTCGGGCGTGAAGGACTCGAGTGCGGTGTACTTCAGCCATAGTCGTTGGCTTTTCAATCCGGAGTATTACAAGAAGATCAGGCTTTCCGTGTGGTTGTGGGCCGTGACGCCGCCGGTAGTCGTGCTGGGTTTCGTGGGGATATTTCGCGCGCGGTCCGGCGGACGTTACGCGCTTGCGTGGCTCTCAGGCGCGTTGTCGTTTTTCTTCATCGTGCCGGGCGGGGCGGAGACAAATGGATACTACCAATTGATTCTTGCGCCGCCGATGATTGTGCTCGCGTCCGTGGCGATGACGAAGGGGATCGAACATTCCGCGAAGTTAGTGTATGCGTTGCGTCTCGCGTTCGTTGTTGTGCTCGTGGGGGGGACGGCGGTGTACAGCGTGGTGACGGCGTATCGCATGTTTCAACCGCTCTACGCGGACGACTACCTGTGTGGCGAATGGATTCGGACGCATACGCCGCCGGAAGCGATGGTGTTGTCGGCGTCGCCGAATCCGACGATGTTGTATCTGGCGGATCGCGTGGGTTGGACGAGTTTTCCGAAATCGTGGGGAATCGAGCCACAACTCAACGCGGAGTTTATCGACGCGGTCGGGCGAAATGGAGCGACCGTTCTGGGGATTCCCTATCGGTACTTCGACGACGGAACGTACGAGGACTTCAACGATTTGCGCGATCTGCTTTATGCCACCTATCGCTGCGATAAGGGCGACGGATACACGGTTTTTTACCTCAACGCGCGCGCGGACCTGAGCATACCCGCCGACGGACGCATCGCGTTCGGGACACTGGATTCGCGCCGGTATTTGCGCGGACGTTGGGGGCTCGACCAAGCGGACGCGATTGGCGGAGCGTATGCGCCGATGGGGCCGTCGTTGAGTGTGGGGATCGAGTTCGCATCGGAGACGCCGCCAAAGCAGATCGTGGTGACACTCGGGGCGCGGTCGGGGGGGACGGTTGTCGGCAAGGTGAACGGCCAGCCCGCGGGAATCGTCCAGGCGCCGGGGCCGGAGGTGATGTTCGAATTGATGCTCGACAACCCGTCGGCGGAGCGGAGAATTTCCCGATACCACGTGACGCTTGAATTTTCCGAGCGCGAGGCGCTGCGACTATACGAACTGCGCGCGGTTTGGTGAGCGAATTCTTGTTCCCAACCACGAAATACACGAACCACACGAAAGAATTGAAGATAGTTTCGTGTCGTTCGCTTCTTGCGTGGTCTATAGGACGATGCGCTCGATCTCCATTTTCGGGAAATGACCGAAGTTTAGAATAATTGCGAGCCGAAGACCCGTGGCCTTGAGGTAGTTGAAGGCCTGCGCCCGGTGTTCCGGCAGAATTGCCTTGACTGCTTTCAGTTCGAGCACGATTTTTTCGAAGGCGATGAAGTCGGGCCTGTAAATCTGCTCCAACGACTCGCCTTTGTAGTCAAGCTTCACCGGAGGTTGGGCTACGAATGGGACGCCCTGCATTCGCATTTCCTTGTACAAGCACTCCTGATACACAGGCTCGAGAAATCCGCAACCCTTCTCGCGATAGACCTCGAATGCCGCGCCTTGAATCCGATAGCCTTCTTCCGCGTAGAGGATTTTTTCGTTGGGATCGTCGGTCATTGTATTCGAGGCCTTTGCAGATTACTTGATTCTCTGCCTCGCCATTCATCTACTCTAACAGACCACGAAATACGCGAGCCACACGAAAACACTTTCTTTCGTGTAGTTCGTGTGTTTCGTGGTTCCTGGGGTATTCCCGGTTTCGTGTTGCGGTACAATCGCGGGATGGCTGTGGGACCGCAGATGGGGGCGAGCGCGAAACTCGGCGCGCCCGAGGTGTGCACGGTCACGCAGCTTACGCGCCGCGTGAAGGGGTTGCTCGAGGGCAAGATTGGGCGCGTGTGGGTGGCGGGCGAGATTAGCAACTTTCGCGTATCGCCCGCGGGCCACGCGTATTTCACGCTGAAGGACGACCAGAGCCAGCTTGCGGCGGTGATGTTCAAGGGCCGCATGGCCGCGCTGAAGTTCAAGCCGGACAACGGACTCGAAGTTGTCGCGAACGGTCTCATCTCGGTGTATGAGCAACGCGGCCAGTACCAAATCATCTGCGACGGCATGACGCCGAAGGGCCTCGGGGCGTTGCAACTCGCGTTCGAGCAACTCAAACGCAAACTCGAGGCCGAGGGCCTCTTCGACCCCGCGCACAAGAAGCCGCTGCCCATGCTGCCGCGGCGCATCGGTATCGTGACCTCGCCGACGGGCGCGGCGATTCGCGACATTCTCAACGTGCTCGAGCGGCGCTACGCGAACGTTCATATCCTTCTCTACCCCGCACGCGTTCAAGGCGAGGAGGCCGCGGGTGAGATTGTCGCGGGGATTCGCGCGCTCGACGAGTACGGCGTCGACGTGATGATCGTCGGGCGCGGCGGCGGATCGCTCGAGGACCTCTGGGCGTTCAACGAAGAGCCAGTCGTCCGCGCCGTGTTCGAGGCGAAGACGCCGATCATCTCCGCCGTGGGGCATGAGATCGATTTCACGTTGTGCGATTTTGTGGCCGACCTGCGCGCGCCGACACCGTCCGCGGCGGCGGAGCTCGTCGTGAAGGAACAGAAAGTGTTGATCGACGCCGTTCGCGCGCATCGTCGCCGCATCGTCGTGGCATTGGGACGGCGTGTCGAAGCGTATCGGTATCAACTCGACCGGCTTCGTTCGAGCAGTGTTTTCCGGCGGCCCGGCGAGTTGGTGCGTGAGCAACGTCAACGTCTCGACGAATTGCGCATGGGACTCGAAACGAGCGTGGCGGACGACCTTGCCGAGAGGCGGCGACGGCTCGACCGCGCCTCGCGCGCGATGGCGCTGCTGAGTCCACGCCAGCAGATCCGAGGGGCGTTGGATCGTCTACATAGCGCGAGGCCGAGGCTGATCGCGGCGGCGCGGGGGTCGACGCAGCGAGAACGCGGCCGATTCGCTGGGCTGGCGGGGCGGCTCGACGCGCTTAGCCCGCTGGCGATCCTCGCGCGGGGTTATGCTGTGGCGTGGAAACTGCCGGAGGAAATGATAGTAACGAATGCGGCGTCACTGGCGCCGAATGACGAGTTACGCGTTCGGTTTGGAGAAGGCGAAATCGAAGCAATCGTATCTCGGATACGTGGGAGTGAATAGACAAACCATGGCAAAAGAAAAAGCGTCCGGTGAACCAAAGTTTGAGAAAGACTTAGAGAAGCTCGAGAAAATCGTCGAAGCACTTGAGGAAGGCGGGTTGCCTCTCGATGTTTCGATCAAGAAGTTCGAAGAAGGTATTCAACTTGCTCAACGCTGCGAAAAGGCGCTGAGCGCGGCGGAAAAACGAATCGAGGTGCTCACGCGGAACGCCGATGGGAGCTTGCAGACGAGGCCGCTCGATCGCGGCGACGATGCTGACGGCGGCGAAGATTCGGGCGAGGCCGAGAAGTCCGATGATGATGACGATGACGGGACCAACGAAAGCGAGAAGGACGCCGACGACGAGGAAGAACTGTTGTTCTGATGTCCGCTGAAGCGTTTCTCGAATCGAAAGGCCGCGCGACGGAACTCGCGCTCGCGGCGTACCTCGACAGTTGGCGGGACGTACCCGCTGCGTTGGGGGAGGCGGTGCGCTACAGCCTGTTTGCGGGTGGCAAACGGCTTCGGCCTGCATTGGCGCTGGGGGGGTGCGAGGCCGTGTCCGGTGGCGACGCGCCCGCGCTCGGACTGGCCTGCGCGCTGGAGATGATTCACACGTATTCCCTGATTCATGACGATTTGCCCTGCATGGACGACGACGATCTGCGCCGAGGTAAGCCGACCGCGCACAAGGTGTACGGCGAGGCATTGGCGATTCTGGCGGGCGATGGGCTATTGACAATGGCGTTCGACCTGCTCGCGCAGTCGGGCAACGCGGAGGTGGTGAGCGAGGTCGCGCGCGCGGCGGGCGTCGCGGGAATGGCGGGCGGTCAGGCCATCGATCTCGAGAACGAGGGTAAGACGATCACGCTCGACCAACTCGTCGACATGCACCGCCGCAAGACGGGCGCGCTCATTCGTGCGGCGTGCCGGTGCGGCGCGATGCTGGGCGGAGCGGGGCAGTCCGAACTCGCGATGCTAACGGAGTATGGCGAACACGTGGGGCTGGCGTTTCAAATCGCGGACGACATTTTGGACGTCACGGGCGACACGCAGACGCTCGGCAAGACGGCCGGGAGCGATCAGGCGCGGCACAAGGCGACGTTTCCAGGGGCCATCGGCGTCGAGCGCTCACAGGCCATGGCCGAAGAGGTTGCCGGACGAGCGAGAGACGCCTTGCGCGGGCTCGATCAACGGGCCGAACCGTTGCGGAAGTTGGCGCTGTACGTCGTGCGGCGCAAGGCTTAGAGCTTAGCGAGGGCCGCGAGGGTTTCGTCATGCAGGACGCCGTTGGTCGCGCATACGCCGCTGTTCGCGGACAGTGTTCTACCGCGCGAGAAATCGAGCGGCTTTCCCGCTAGGTCGGTGACGCGGCCGCCTGCTTCTTCGACGACAATGGCGCCCGCGGCCTGGTCCCAGATCATTTCCCTGTAGTCCGGCTGCTTGGGCGAGAGCAGGCGGAGGAGCAGTTCTCCCGCGCCCGAGGCGAGCAGCGCGTATTTGGCCTGGCTGTCGAGCGCGACCGGGGGTGCTTCAATGCCTACCGCGCGCGAAAACGATTCGAGTTCGTCGACGTTGGTGTGTGACGAGACATACGAGCGCAACACCCGCGCGCGCTTGATATCGGATATCTTGGAGACGCGCAGCGGAACGAGCGTTTCGGCGCCGTTCAGCGGCATTGCGCCCGCGCCACTACCCCGCACGGCAACGGCAATGGCCCCGCTGGACGGCGCGGCGGAAGCGCAATCGCTGGAGAGGTTCGGACAGCCAAGTACGCCAAGCACGACGCGGCCATTCTCAATGAGGGCCAAGGCAATCGCGTATTGATCGCCGCGCAGGTATCCCTTCGTGCCGTCGATCGGGTCGAGCGTCCAGAAGCGTTCGCAGGGGGCCGATGCGCCGATGTCGATCCAATCGAGTACCGCGCCAGCTTCGGCATTGCCGGCATCGTTCTTGACGAAATCCACGACGAGTCCGCGAAGCTCGGCGTTGGCATCGTTGCGAAGTTCGGCCGCGCCCTCTTCGCCCACGAGCACGGCGTGCGGAAAGGCGTCGACCAAACGCTTCGCGACGATGGCCTGACAGGCGAAATCGGCGACGGTCACGGGCGACGTGTCCTGCTTCGTTAGCTTCGCCATTTTCAATTGTTCTTGGATCGCGCGGGCGCCGTTGGAGGCGGCGCGCACGGCCGCGACCGCGAAGCGAAGTTCGGGGAGAGAAAGATCGATGTTCATTGACACAGGTCCTTGCGTGCGGGAAACGATACGGTATCGAGATCAATGAGCGCTACGTAGCGCTTGGCCCCTGCTTTTGGGGCGTTCCAATGACGCGGGAGCGTGAACTATCGCAGGCTTGAAACTTGCAGGGGTATCAGTTCGGGTCCCGGTTGACAGCCGTGGAGGCCCGAAATGACGGAGTTGGAGCGGCCGAAGTTTTTAGCGCGCAATTCAAGAACTGCCGCGATCATGCTCCCTGTTGTTGGTGGACGGCGTAGTTCACTTGGCCTTCGAGGCCCGCGTCGCGGTGTTTGTGAATCGCTTGGTACTCGGGCATCGACGCCATTTTTATCAGGGCCTGGGGATTGGGATATTCGGCGAGGGCGACTGCGTCCCAATCGGCGTTGCCGATGAAGCAGTAGCGGGCTTCTCCGGCGAAGAGCACGCGGCCACCGACGGCGGCCAAGAGCGGCTGCACGGCGGCGGCGTATTTCGCGTATTCCTCACGGCCTCCGTTGGGCTTGAATTTGAGCAGGTTCACCATCACGATCGGCCCGCCGAAGTCGGTATTCAAAAAGCCTTGAATCTGTTCGGGCGTGGGCTGCATGGCATTGATTTCCGCGCGTTCACAATTCTGTTGCCGCGCTGCTCGATGCGTTGTTGGCTGCCGACGAAGGTGTTCGCCGGCTGGCCATTGGACTCTGCGAAGACGACTTCCCAGAGGCCGCGCAAGTCCGGCGCGCCTTCGACGAGCGGTTCCGTGCAACCGTCGAGCACCGGGGCGGGCATCGTCTTCCAGAATCCTTCGGGCGTGTGCGCGACGGGGATGTCGTCCGCGTTTAGCTTTTTTCTTAGTTGTGGTTGAGCCAAGGGTGTATCGTTACGGCGGAACGTAGAAATCCTTTTACGTGAAAAT
>CAYXRK010000203.1:0-8203 GCA_964467615.1 uncultured Nitrospirales bacterium
GGGCTGGATCTCGAGCCGTTGCTGGATGAACGCGAGGAAGTCGTTACGTTCGACGAGGCGTTCGGACGGGGCCATGCGGGGATCGAGGGGCGCTTCGTGCGGGGGACCTGCGGCGGGATACCGATGGTGGTGCAATCGGGCCGGCGTCATTTCTACGAGGGATACGATTTTGGCGAGGTCGTCCGGACTGTGGATTTCCTTGCCGAATCCGGGGTGAGTACCGCAGTCTTTACTAATGCTGCCGGCGGGCTTTCGCGGACGATGAAGGCAGGGGATTTGATGAGCGCGCGCCGGCTTTTGCGTTGGCCCTGCCGCCTTTGGCCGGATTGCCCGGAGTCGATGGAGCCGGATTTTGTGTTGGAGGGAGCGGCGCACGAAGGCGCATATTTATGGATCCACGGTCCGACCTACGAAACGAAGGCGGAAATCCGAGCGTTGGAGGCCATGGACGCGGCCGCAGTGGGGATGAGCACAATGCCGGAGTTGTGGCGAAGCCGGGAACTTGGCGTCCGGGCCGCCGTCGTCTCGTGTATCACGAACAACTGCTTCGAGCAACAGGTGCTAACGCACGAACACGTGATCGAGACGGCGCGGCGGGCCTCCGAGCGATTGCGCGCAGTGATTCGCGCGGCGCTCGCGACGATTGCCAGCGCTATCTGAGTCGGTCCGGAGGCGACTCTGAATGGCTGGTGAAATCGATTGTGGTCGGTCCGGGATTCATCATGTCGACATCCGCCGGAAGTCCTCCTCCCACGAATTCTTTCATTTTTTTCCCGGGCCGAAACGTTACGACCTTCCGCTCGGGAACGGGGACTTGGTCGCCAGTGCGGGGGTTCCGGCCAATGCGCGAGGCGCGCGTCTTGACTTCGAAGACACCGAAGTCGCGGAGCTCCCAGCGCTTCCCTTGCGCTAGTACTCTAGTGATTGAGTCGAACGTCATTTCGACGACCCTCGACACCTCGCTCTGCGTCATCCCCAATTGATTGGCAACGCGGATCACGAGTTCACGCTTCGTCATTGTCACAGCGAGGCCCCTCCTTTCCCCTCGAGGGCGAGCCACTATCGACGTGCTCCCAGCAGCCGAAGTGCGATAAGTGCTATGGGTCATTATAGGACCAAGGGTGGATTCTTGCAAGTCTTTTCTTTCAAGGAGTTTATGCGGGACAAGCTGCGCAATTCGAGAATTTTATAGGCCGGGTGCGGTGGTCTATACTTGGGGACATTCCAACCGGGCCGGGCCATGAATTCCGTCGATGTGCCGTTGATGGGCGTGTATTTTATCGGTGTACTGTTCTCGTTGTCCGTTCACGAGGCGGCGCACGGGCTGATGGGGCATTGGTGCGGGGACGACACCGCCAAGATGCTGGGGCGGATTACATTGAACCCGTTGAAGCATATCGATCCGCTCGGGACGGTGGTGGTGCCGGTGGTAATGATGTTCCTCGCGGGGTTTCCATTTGGGTGGGCAAAACCGGTGCCGTTTAACCCGAGAAACTTGACCAACGCACGCCTGGATCCGGTGAAGATCGCGATGGCGGGGCCGGCGTCCAATGTGTTGCTGGGGCTGTTGTTGATAGTGGTGGCCCGCATTTCGTTTCTGTTTTTTGGCGGGATTGATAACACGCCAGAGTTGTTTTTTGGGGCGTTCACGCTGATTGTGCTGCTGAATTTTTCGCTGGCGATTTTTAATCTGATCCCGGTGCCTCCACTCGATGGGCACTATGTGCTGAATTATTTTTTGCCGCCCGAGGGGCAGCGGCTCATGTACCAGCTTGGACCGTTTGGTATCCTGATAGCGTTGGTGGTTTCGCGGCCCTTGTTTGCGCACGTCATGCCGCCGCTGTTGCATTTTCTCGCGGTAGCGTTCGGGGTTTGAGGAACGGGTAACCGCGCAAAAAGCTAGGGACATCTGATGAAATCGTACGCAATGCCGGAAGTCACGCCGGAAAAAATCGAAGCGATGGCGCAGGCGATTGTGGATGAGGTCGATCCGGAGAAGATAATTCTCTTCGGATCGCACGCGACGGGACATGCGCGGCCGGATTCGGACGTCGATTTGTTGATTATCGAGCGCGAGCCGTTTGGGCCGCACCGTAGCCGGTGGGAGGAGTTGCAGCGGATACGCCAGTTGCTGCGTCCGTTTCGAGTTTCGAAGGACATTCTGGTATTTGATTTAGACGAGGTCGAAACTTGGAAGGACTCGGTGAATCATATACTGGCCACCAGCCTTCGCGATGGAAAAATCCTCTATGAACGAACAACTTGACGCATCGTCAATGTTGGCGATTGCACGTCGAGATTTTCGCTCGCTTTCGAACATGACCGATCCTGAACTTTTTGAAGACGTTTCATTCGGATTCTTTGCGCAGCAGGCGGTGGAGAAGGCGTTCAAAGCCCGGATAGCGGCAACCGGCGCCAAGTATCCGTTCACGCACGAAATTCTGTCTCTCGTGGACCTGCTTGGCGACTTGGGAGAAACAGTCCCGAAGGCTTTCGAATCTCTTGACCAGTTTACGGATTTTGGCGTGCAGTTTCGTTACACGCGAGACGAGTTTAGCGCAAGCATCCTGGATCGCCGGTACGTCATCGACGAGATTTCAAAGTTGCTTGAGGTCGTGCAACGGCGGATTGATCAATGAAGACGTTCTACATCGGAGTGTTCAATGGAGCTTCCTGACAAGTTAGATTCCGCGGAAATCCAGGAGCGCTGGATTGCGGGGTGGAAGGCGAGCGGGATTTATGCGTGGGATCCGGAACGGCCGCGGAGCGAGACGTTTGTGGTCGATACGCCGCCGCCGACGGTGAGCGGCTCACTGCACGTGGGGCATATGTTCAGCTACTCGCACCAGGACTTTATCGTGCGGTACCAGCGAATGCGGGGCAAGAACATTTTCTTTCCAATCGGCTGGGACGACAACGGTCTGCCGACGGAACGGCGCGTGCAGAACTTGTACAACGTCAAGTGCGAGCCGCACGTCCACTACGATCCGAACCTGAAGCTCGAACGCGGGCGCAAGGGCGACGCGTTGCCGATTAGCCGACGGAATTTTATTGAGTTGTGCGGCGTGGTAACGAAAGAGGACGAAGAGGCGTTCCGGCGGTTGTGGACGCGGCTGGGGTTGTCGTACGAGTGGGGCCAGGAATACGCGACGATCGACGAACATTGCCGGCGCATTTCGCAATTGAGTTTTCTGGAGCTGCTCGATAAGGGCGAGGTGTACCACGCGGAACGGCCCGTAATGTGGGACGTGGATTTTCAGACGGCGATCGCTCAGGCGGAGATCGAGGACCGGGAACGACCGGGCGCGTATTGCTACTTGAACTTCGGCATCGAGGGGAGCGACGAGAAGATTGTCATCGCAACTACGCGTCCCGAGTTGTTGGCGGCGTGCGTGGCGGTATTTGTCCATCCGCTCGATGGGCGGTATAAGGACATCGTTGGGAAGACGGCGATTACGCCGTTGTTCAACGTGCCGGTGCGAATAATTGCCGACGCGAAGGCGGACCCGGAGAAGGGGTCGGGCGCGGTGATGTGCTGTACGTTCGGCGATCAGACGGACGTGGAGTGGTGGCGGGAGCATCAATTGCCATTGCGGCAGATTGTTGGAAGAGACGGAAACCTTCGCCCCGTGAAGTTCCAGTCATTTAGCTTTCCAGGATCCGACGACAAAATCGCTGATACGTTGGGAACATCGCCAATACCAACCTACGAATATCCAACCCTGATTGAGAGCCTCGACGAAGATCGAGCGAACGAAGTCTATGGGCAGATTCAGGGGAAGTACGTTAACCAGGCGTGCAAGATAGTCGTCGAAGTTGCCGCGAACACCGACGGCGTCATTGCCGCGCCGCCGAAGGAAATCACGCATGCGGTTCGGTTCTACGAGAAGGGGAACCGTCCATTGGAGCTTGTGTCGACGCCGCAGTGGTATGGGCGGATACTTGATAAGAAGGAGGCGTTGCAGGAACAGGGGCGGAAAATCCAGTGGCATCCGGATTACATGGGGAAGCGGTACGCCGACTGGGTGGACGGGCTAAACCAGGATTGGTGCATGAGCCGGCAGCGGTACTTCGGCGTGCCGATTCCGTTGTGGTACGAGATCGACCAGAGCGGTCAACCCGATTTCGAGAAGCGGATCGTGCCGAAGCCAGAGACGTTGCCGATCGATCCGCTGGATGACGTGCCGCCGGGATACACGAACGATCAGCGGGACAAACCGGGCGGCTTCACGGGTGACCCGGACGTGTTCGATACGTGGGCCACGAGTTCGCTGACGCCGCAAATTTCGAGCCACTGGCCGGTGGACATGAAGCGGCACAAGAAATTGTTTCCGGCGGACATCCGGCCGCAGAGCCATGAGATCATTCGCACCTGGGCGTTCTACACGATTACGAAGGCGTACATGCACGAGCGCGAGATTCCGTGGCGGCACGTCGTGATTAGCGGATGGATTCTCGATCCCGATCGCAAGAAGATGTCTAAATCGCAGGGAAACGTCGTGACGCCGGAGCCACTGATTGACGAATTTGGGTCCGACTCGGTGCGATATTGGGCGGCGCGCGCGCGGCTGGGAGTGGATACGGCCTACGACGAGCAGGTGTTCCGCGTCGGAAAGCGGCTCTGCACAAAAATTTTCAATGCGAGCAAGTTTGTAATTGGACGTTTCGCGAACATCGATCCGCTCGAGTTGCGGCCGATGCACGTCACGGAGGAAATGGATCGGGCGGCGATTGCCGAGTTGCGTCCGTTGATAACGAAAGCGACGGAGGCGTTCGAGCGGTTTGACTACGCGCAGGCCTTGTCGCTGACGGAGGAATTTTTCTGGGGGACGTTTTGCGACAACTTTCTCGAGATCGCGAAGCCGAGGACGTACGACGAGGTGTTGACGGACGGACGCAGGAGCGCGTGCTCGGCGCTTCGCATCATGCATCGGATGCTGATCCGGTTGCTCGCGCCGTTTGTTCCGTACATTACGGAAGAGGTGTGGAATTGGGTGTACGCGAAGGACGGCGACATGCGCGAATCGGTGCACGTATCGCCTTGGCCGACGTTGGCGGAGATCGAGGACGTGCCCGAGCCGCAGCATGAGGACCTCTATGCCCTGTCGCTACAGGTCATCGATGCGGTGCGCAAGGCGAAGGCGGAGAAGAACCTGAGCATCAAGGCGCCCGTGAAGAATGTGACAGTGGCGGCACCCGCTGGGGTGTGTGCCGCGCTGAGTCACGCGACGATTGATGTTACGCGCATGCTGGAGATTCGGGAGCTCGACGTAGAGGAAGGGGAGGAGTTGTCGATTCGCGTGGAGTTGTGAGGCGGGCGGTCGACATCGCCGCCGCTGGCCATGATGTTAGTTCTGGCCGGTGAACTTCGACGGATGGATCGCGATCAAAGGGAACTCGCGAAGCAGTTGTTGGTCCCATGTCAGCAATTTCGTGTCCAGGCGCAAGGCGAGAGATACAAATTCACAATCGTATGCGGTACACCCGCACCTCGATGCCAATGAAAGTACATCGTCATCCTCTGATTCGTAGGTGTGATTACCCGGGATGAGGTCACGGGCTGTATGCATTGCCAAGCGCGCGGCATCGATATCTCCGATCCCATGGCGTAGTCGTTGGACGAGCACGTTCCGGTACTCATTTCGCCACAATGCGGGGGCGCGCCAATCGGGGTCGAGCAGCCAAACTTCGCGGGCGATGGCGCGATTGTCATTCGGAACCGACATGGCCACGATGACGTTGGTATCGACTACGATCACGAACGCCCTAGGCGCTTCCAATCGTCGACTTGCGCGTTGGTCACAGGTGGGGCATTTTGCGCTTCGACCTGCTCATCGATGATACGAAGCTTCGCTACTTTGTCCAACTCCGGAGGTCGAACTTCGGATTCGCCACAGAGGATCGCCACGACCTCGCCGTTGAGGCTGCGGCGGTTGTGGCGTGCGCGATCCTTGAGCTGCGCGTGCAGGTCGTCTGGGAGGTTTCTGATGGTCAGCGTCTTCATGATTGCATAATGATGTCATTTTGCCTTCATCATTTCAATAGCGGCAATCAACCGGAATGCTTCTAATTTGTTACACTTTATCGATTACTCGCGGGGCAGTGGATGAAAAGTGGGTTTCGATTGTTTTTTCGGGTCGTTTGGCGAACGTGGACTGGGAACCGGGGTACCCACGCCCGTCTGACACCCATGCGCGCACTCGTGATGGCGTGGTTCGTTCCGTTGCTGGGGATCGGCCAGGCTATTCACCGGATGTGCTTGGCGTTGGACACGGTGTTGTTTCCAGGGTTTCGGAAGGTCGACGTGTCTGCGCCCGTCCTGATGATGGGAATTCCGCGAAGCGGGACGACTTTTCTGCACCGGGTGCTTTCCAAGGACACCGACACGTTCACGACGTTTTCGCTGTGGGAGTTGATGTTCGCGCCGTCGATTGTCGAGCGGAAGATGTTTTTGGGGCTGGCCGTGATCGACAAAACGTTGGGCGGGTCCGGACAACGGTTGTTGCGCTGGGCCGACCGGCGGTTTTTCGCCGAGGTGCGGAAAATCCACCATGTGAGCCTGTTCGAGCCGGAGGAAGACGACCTCGTTCTATTTCCAATCTTCGGTTCGTTGTTCCTGCTTTTTCCGTTTCCATTTGAAGAGGAACTGTGGCATTACGCGAGGTTCGACACCGAGACGCCGCGGGCCGAGCGCGAGCGGATTATGCGGTTTTATCGGGAATGCGTGCAGCGGCATTTGTACGTGCATGGGACGGACAAGATTTTCTTGTCAAAGAACCCGACGTTCAGCTCGAAGGTGGACTCGCTGCGGGAGACGTTCCCGGACGCGCGGCTTATCTGTAACGTGCGCACGCCCTACGAGGCGGCGCCTTCGCTGTTGAGTTTCCTTACGTTCTCATGGCGAAAATTCCGTAACGACGACTGCGGCTTCGGGTTTCGCGATATGATTCTCAAACTTACGGGCTATTGGTATCGTTGGCCGATGGAACGCTTGCCAAAATGGCCCGATTTTCAGCACGAATTTGTGCTCTATGATGAATTGCGCGCGCGCCCGCGAGAAGTGGTCGAGGAGTTGTACGAACGCTTTGGCCTGTCGATATCGCCCCGGTTTCACGCGGTGCTGGACGAGGAAGAGGCGCGGGCGCAGGCGTATGAAAGCCGGCACGAGTATTCACTTGAGCAATACTCGTTGAGCGAGGACAGCATCCTCGAACAGTACGAGGACGTGTTCGAGTATTACGGGTTCGACAAGCGAAGAGTCACGGAAGATATTGCGGGCACGGAACGCTTAGTGGGCGCGGCGTCAGTTGACGTATAGGTACGCGACAAGTTCGACTTCGATAATGAAATGCACAAGAAACGGAAGCAGGACGTTGCGCCGCGCGAGGACGTAGCCGCACATCAGGGCCGACAGCGCGGCCATGCCGGCGCATTCGAGGGCCGGTTTTTGTTGGAATATGTGATAGCCGCCTTCGACGATGGGGATGACGATCAGGACGAGGACGATCCCCGCTCGATTGGACGCCGCGCGAAGGGGGCGCAAGAGGAAGTAGCGGTGGATAAACTCCCAACCCGGAAGCCAGGATAGCGTCCACAGAAGGGACCCGAGGGCCTGCGCGCGCCGGTCATGGGGCGAGAGATGACCCCAGCCGTGATAGTAGTCGCCGACACCGGGAATGTTCGGAAGCGCGGCCATCAACAGGATTCCGCCGAGGACTGCGACGCCGAGCACCGCCCACTCCGGGCGTTTCCAACGGGTGAAGGAAAAGTAGGAAACGTCGAGCCGCCGCGCGCAAAGCGCTAGCGGGACGATGAGCCAAGCCACGAACTTGTAGGCGTCGAAACTTCCGGCCCAGTACCATTGGAGGCCACCCCAGTCGATTAGCCAGTGAGACCGGCGCGTCACGAGGGTGTCGATTCCATGAACGGCGAGTACGTAGCCTAGTGCCAATGTGGCCCATAGTGCGGGCTTCGATACGCGGGACGCACGCAAAAGAATTGTTCCCCTCTCTCGAACGGGGTGGGTGAGTTTCGACCGATTACAACAAGCGTGAAAAATGTATCATGGATTCGTGTGATCTGTTGCCTGGAGTCGCGCATGCATAGGGAGATAACGTCGAAGCCACTCTTGGGCGTCTGCGTGGCCTTCGGGGTGGTGTTGGCTTTGGCGGGTTGTCCGGCGCCGGTTATCGAGAGCGTATCG
>CAYXRK010000204.1:0-8113 GCA_964467615.1 uncultured Nitrospirales bacterium
CGTAGGAGAAGGTTTCTGGCTCATTGATTTCTCTGTGTGTTGTGGTGAATGGACTGCTGTTTTTAGGTTGAGGGGATACTGGGCATTGGTGGCCTTTTTCTGGGAGCGCTGCCCGCGTGGGTTCGTTGGGAGGGGAGTCAATCCGGCGGCGCGTTTGGCGCTGAGGCACGGGCTAGAAAGCCCGTGCTCCAATTGGTGTGATAAGGGTAGGTCATTTGAAATCGGGCAGGGAGAGACGAGCTTATGATTAAGGCGGAAGGCCTCACGATGTATTACGGCCCCGTGGCCGCGCTCGAGAATGTTTCGTTCGAGGTGAAGAGCGGTGAAATCGTGGGCTTGCTCGGGCCGAACGGCGCGGGCAAATCCACGACGATGAAAATCCTGACGACGTATCTGCACCCGACGCGGGGCACGGCGACGGTGGCCGGGGTGAACGTGCTCGAGGAACCTCTCGAGGTGCGCAAGCACATCGGCTATCTGCCCGAGACGTTGCCGCTGTATATGGACATGGAGGTGCGGGGCTACCTCAAATTCGTGGGCAAGGCGCGCGGGCTGAGCGGCGAGCGGCTCAAGGAGCGGACGGACCTCGTGCTCGAGGAAGTCGGCCTGCAACCGATGTATCGCAAGGTCATCCGCGAGTTGTCGAAAGGCTTCAAGCAACGCACTGCGCTGGCCCAGGCGCTCATTCACGATCCGGACATCATCATTCTCGACGAGCCGACCTCGGGACTCGACCCGCACCAGATCGTCGAAATCCGGGGGCTCATCCGCAAGCTGGCGGTAGGCAAGACGGTGCTGCTTTCGACGCACATCCTCACGGAAATCGAGGCGACGGCGGACCGCATCGTCATCATCAGCCGGGGCCAAGTCGTGGGCGACGGCACGGTCGAGGAGTTGCGGTCGCGCGCGAAACGGTACGAGCGCGTGCGAGTGTCCGTCAAAGGCGAGCGGAAGGAAATCGAGCGGACGCTTTCGGGCGTGGCCGGGTGCCAGTCGGTCGAGTACATCGACGATCACGGCGGCTACGCCACGTTTGTCGTGAAGGGTAAACCGGGCACGGAGCTGTGGCGCGAGGTGAGCGGCGTCGCGCGCTCGAAGAACTGGGAATTGCGTGAGCTCGCCGACAGGCCGCTCACACTCGAAGAGACCTTCCTCACATTGACCGAGAAGCAAGCGAAAGGGGAGGCCGCGTAAATGCGCAACATTCTGACCATCATGCGGCGCGACTTGGGGACGTATTTCACGTCGCCCATCGGCTACATTTTCATGATCGTGTTCGTGGCGATCAGCGTCGGGCTGTACATCACGACGTTCTTCGCGTTTCCGGTCGCGGACATGCGCCCATACTTCGGCAATTTGCCGCTGTTGCTGTGCGTGTTCATTCCCGCCGTGACGATGCGGGTGTGGGCCGAGGAGCGCAAAGAGAACACCTGGGAAATGCTGCTGACGTTCCCGATGAAGGCCTGGGAGCTCGTTGCCGGGAAGTTCCTCGCGAGCCTCGCGTTCTTCGCGGTGACGCTCGCCGCGACGTTGACCGTCCCCGCGATGCTTTTCTACCTCGGCGACCCGGACAACGGCGCGGTCTTCGCCGGCTACTTCGGCACGTTGCTGCTCGGCGCGTATTTCCTCTCTATCGGAATTTTCTTTTCCGGTTTTTATAAGGACCAAATCATCGCGTTCGTTATCACGCTGCTGGTCTGCTTTGGGATTTTCCTCGTCGGCACGAATTTCATCGCCACGTTTATCGACGGTAACATCCCCGGCCTTGGCTCGCTGCTGATGGAACTCGTCGGGCTTTCGGACCACTACGAATCGTTCACGCGCGGCGTCGTCGAACTCGCCGACATCCTGTATTTCGCGGCGTGGACAGCGGTGTTTCTCCTGCTCAATGTGTTGTTCATCGACATCCGCAGCCGCCCGAACGCCCGCTTGTATTTCTCGGCGACCGTCGCCGTTTGCGTCGTTATCGGTCTGCTCGGCAATTGGCTGGTTTCGGACACAAGCCTCGTCCGGTTTGACGCGACCGAAGACAAGATTTACACGATGTCGGAGGCATCGAAGCGGATTCTTTCCGAACTCGACACGCCGGTGCAGGTGAAGTATTACGTCACGCCGAAAAACGAAATGCCCACCGGCCTGACGACCATCGAGGCGGACGTGACAAGTAAACTGCAGGAATTGGGAATCGCCGCGAACGGCAACATCCAGTTCCAGCCGGTCCACCTCAGCGCTGCGAACGTCATCGGCGCGGAACCGGATTCGCCGGATGAGGACAAGAAAGACGAGGGCGACGAGGAGACCGTCATCGAGAAGCGCATGCTCGAAAAGGGCGTGCAGCCGTTTTCCGTGCAAGCGATGAGCGAAGACCAGATGACGAACAAGCTGGTCTACTCGACCCTCGGCGTGGGCTACAAGGACAAGCAAGAGGAGCTGATCGCGCCCGTCATGCCGGAAAACCTCGACGAGCTCGAGTACCGCATCGTGAGCACGGTGTACAAACTTACGCGCGAGAAGAAACCGGTCGTCGCGTTGTTCGCGCCCACCGAGGCGGTCAACATCGACCCGCAAATGAAGCAGATGCTCATGCAAATGGGCCAGGAAATTCCGACGAGCGAAGACCCGTACAAGATGGTGCAGCGCGTCCTCGACGCCGAAAAGTACGAAGTGCAGCGCGTGCATTTGACGGCGGAAAGCCCGATGCCGGAAGCCTACGACACGCTGGTCGTGATCAACCCGCGCGGCTTGAATGAACGCCAGCGCTGGGAACTCAACCGCGCGATTGTGTCCGGCAAGCCGGTCATCATGGCCGTGCAAACCTACGAATGGGACTACACCCCCAACAACCGCGGCAGCGTCAGCATTTCGCGCCGCGAGGAAAACCCGAGCGTCAACGAATTGCTCGCGTCCTACGGTGTGCAAGTGAGCAAAGAAGTCCTGATGGACGAAAACCACATCGCGCTGACGGTCAGTTCCGGAAGCCTGATGGACCAGTTGACCGGCCGCGGGATGACGCTCCCGCTCCCGATGCACATCATGGTCAACAGCGACCAGATGGACCAGGAGACCTCGATCACCAGCCGCTTGTCCTCCGTGTTCTACCTTTGGGGCACCGCGCTGCAACTGGATGACGACACGCTCAAAGACACGAAATTGGACGTGAGGCCTTTGCTCTACTCGACTGCTAACTCATGGACCATCGGCGACACGAGTTCGCTGACGCAGGCGTCGTTCGTAAAGCCTGACACCGGCTTGCAGAAGTTCCCGTTGATGGCGATGGTCACGGGCCAATTCCCGAACGCTTATGACAGCGTCGAGCGTCCGGCCTGGCCGCAAGAACAGCCGCAACCCGGCCAGCCGCCCCGTCCGCCCGTGCCCGAAGACGGCCCCGCGCCCGCGATAACGCCCGCGCCCGGCAAGCTAATCCTGATCGGCTGCTCGGAAATGTTCCGCGACAACTTCATCCAACAGGCCGGCAACATGGACCTCATCATGAACAGCATCGACGCCATCACCCTGGGCGACGACATCGTGAACGTCCGCAGCCGCAAGCCCATCGATCGCGCAATCGGCAAGCCGACCAACAGCCAGCGCACGTTCTGGAAAACAGTGAACTACGGTTTCTCGCCTACACTCATCGCCGTCGCTGGAATCATGGTCACGACACTGCGCCGCCGCTCGCGAAACACATACACGCTTGCGCAGCAATCAGCGTCGGTGTAGGTAGCCGCAGAGAACTCGGCGTGCCGTAGCCGTAATCAAAGATCGCAATGGAGGATGAAATCGCTGGGGTAGGCGACGGCCCCTCACCCGTCCACCCTTCGACACCCTCAGGGCGAACGGGTGAGGGGCCTAAGGTGCGGGGATTTCGAAGCAAATATTGCGGAAAAACTCGTGGCGTATAGGAGGCCATAAAGAATGAAACCGAAGACATTGGCGATACTAGCCGGGGTGATGGTCGTGCTTGGCGGGTTGGTGTTCCTCAAACGGTCCGGCGACGGACCCATCGGCATCACCAAAGAGGTCGAGCTCAAGCGCATGTTGCCCGAGGACCTCTCCTCGAGCGACGTTGCGAAACTCACGATGTACGCGGGCGCAAAGCCCGAGGAGAAACTGGTCCTCGCCAAGCAAGGCGACGCGTGGATCGTCGAGTCGCACTTCAACGCGCCCGTGCTTCAGACCAAGATCGATGAATACCTCAAGAAACTCGTAAACATAAAAGGCGAGTTCCGCGCCGCCGCGAAAGACGACGCGGGCCTGAAGGACTACGAGTTGGTGAGCGATCGCGCCTTCCACATCGAGGGTCGTGGCAAAGAGGGCGACGCGCCCCTGTTCCACGTGCTCGTCGGCGAATCGCCCAAGTACGGCAACATGTTTATGCGCGCGGACGGCTCGCTCGACATTTTCGTGGGCGACGCGAACCTTCGCCAGGAAGCGGGCCTCAACTCCGAGGAAATTGGTGACGCGCCCGAGCCCGCGACGTGGCTCGACAAGACCATGCTAAAAATCGACAAGGAGGACATCAAGCGCATCGCGTTGACCTTGCCGGACAAAGACATCACGCTCGAGTACCGCGAGAAACCCTCCGAGGAACCTGCCCCGGAGCCAGCCCCCGCGGACGGCGCGACACCGCCTCCGCCCACACCGGAAAAACCCAAGGAATACGAATGGAAACTCGCCGGCGGCGGCTACGGTACGACGTTTAAGCAGCAGGGCGTCGATTCGTTGATCAGCAAACTCGTCGCGCTCAACGCGACCGACATCGTCGACCCGGCCAAGAAGGCCGAGTATGGTCTCGACGCGCCGAAATACGTCGCGCGCGTCACCCGCACGAAGGACGACGGCACGGACGAGGAGATCGTGATCGAAGGCGGCCGGCCCGATACGGCGGGCGACGGCTACCTGCGCCTCGCGAGTAGCGACAAAGACATCGTGTACAAAACCAACCGCTACGGCTTCGAGCAACTCTTCCCGAAGGGTTCGCAGTTGTTCGATTTGCCCAAGCTCACCGCGACCCCCGCGGACATTACCGCGATCGATTACAAAGCACCGAGCGGCCACGTCGTGCTGACGAAAGACGGCGAAGACTGGAAGGTGCAAGAGCCCGCGTCGCCGCTGCCGATGATCGAATCGAAGCCCACGAGTATCGCCAGCGCGCTCGCCTCGTGGAGGGCGGACGACTATTCGACGCCCGGCGCAGCCACCGGTCTCGACGCACCGGCCTACAGCGTTACGTTTAAGACGAAGGACGGCGCTTCGCATACCATCGACATCGGCGCGAAGGCGGTCCATACCGACGGTTTCTACGCCCGGCTTGACGGCGGCACGGAGGTGCTCGTCGCCGCCAAGACGGACATCGACAAAATTTTCGCCGCGCCGAAGGACTTGTACGAGCGCGGCCTGTTGGACATCGCCGAAGACGACATCAAGCGCATCGACATTTCCCGCGATGGACAATCGTTCGCCATTGAGCGGGCGGCGGACACGTGGGAGGTCGTCGAGGGCGATGCCCGCACCCCGGCCGACCCGACCAAAGCCGAAGACCTGACTTTTGACCTCAACGATCTCGAAGGCGACGACCTGATCTTCGGCGACGGCTATGTCCTCGGCGGCATTGTCGGCACAATTAAGCTGACCATGGCCGACGGCGCCGAGCACACGCTAGCGATCGATACCGAACGCGACGGACACTACCCGGTCAAGGTCGACGCGATCCCGTCGGCGTTTCTTGTGAAGAAGGAAGACGTGGAAAAGGTCCTCGTCACGCCCGCCGCGCTCAAGCCCGCGCCACCCGCCGAAGAAAAACCCGCGGACGCGCAACCGGCCACGGAAACGCCAACGACCGATGCACCGGCGATCACCGTTACACCGGCGTCGCCGACGATTACCATCGATGCGCCCTCTGCGCCAGCGCCAGCGGCAACACCGCCCAATCCGTAGTAGACTTCATCCGAAACGAGGAACAGCGGGTAGCACCGGGGCGTCCGTGGCTTCGTCGTCACAAACGTAGTGGAACGGCGGCACCTAAAGCCGCCGCGATTCGGAGGAGATGGAGTCATGAGCAATTGGATACCCACCGTAGAGGCGTTGATCTCGGCCTTCAACACGAAAGACATAGACGCGATTATGTCGTTCTTTACCGTGGACGCCGTGTACCACAATATGCCGACCGGTCCCGTGAAGGGAACCGAGGCGGTGCGCAACGTCATTTCGATGTTCATCCAGCCGGCCGAGGAGGTCAAGTGGGAAATCCTGAACATCGCGCAAGTTGGAAATACGGTCTTGACGGAACGGCTGGACAACTTTGTCATTAAGGGCAAGCCCGTCGCGTTGCCCGTTATGGGCGCCTTTGAAATGCGCGACGGGAAGATTGCGGCTTGGCGCGACTATTTCGATTTCGCGACGTGGCAGAAGCAGAACACGCGCTAAGAACAGGCCGCGACGTATCCTCCTCGCCTCGTAGTCCAGTGCGCTTGCGAGACGAGCCGGGCCGTCCTGCGGCGCACGAGAAGGATATTCGGTTCGTGATCGCGTATTCGGCGGCGGCCCTCGCGGGGGCGGCGGTAATGATTTACGAGTTGCTCGCGATCCGCATTTTGCAGCGGTATTTCGGCGGGACGATGGATGTGTGGGCGTCGGAGATCGCAGTGTGCCTGGGGGGACTGGCGTTGGGTTATGCGATTGGAGGGCGGTTGGCAGACCGATTTCGGAGCCAGCGCATTGTGGGGATATTTCTTTTCGGAGCGGGCGCGGCAGGACTGCTCATTCACCCACTGGCCGAATGGGCCGGCGACGCATTCGTATCTACGGAATTGCTTATCCAATGGCAACCGCTGATGGCGGCGGGTGTGTCAACCTTTGTACCTATTGCCGCGCTAGGCACGGTGATGCCGCTAACGATCGGCGCGCTTTCTCGGGACGCGGATCACGCGGGGCGCACGGCGGGTCGCGTGGCGGCGGTATCTACACTGGGCAGCATCGTTGGCGTATTGGTCACGCCGATGCTTCTGCTTCGACACTTTGGCATCGTCGAGACGCTGAATTTTACCTCGGGCCTGCTGATATTGGCTGGCGCGTTGATGCAAATCCAAAGGCGTACCGTTGCCGTAGTTCTGACGGCGGCGTTCATCCCCGCGTTTGGCCAAGTCCAGTTCGAGACGTACAGCAACTACCACCACATTCTCGTCGAGGACGCAGGCGATGTTCGGGCGCTACTTTTCGACAATAATCAGCAGTCGCTTATGTCGCTCAGCGATCCGAGTACGGGCGGATTCGAGTACACGGACTATTTTCATCTTCCGCTCGTGCTCGATCCCAAGATAACTCGGGTCCTCTTCCTTGGCTTAGGTGGAGGGACCGGGCCGAAGAGCTTCCTCCGCAACTATCCGGCGATGCGGGTCGAAGTGGTGGAAATCGATCCCGAGGTCGTGAAAGTAGCGAAGCAGTTCTTCGCAATTCCGGACGATCCGCGGCTATCGATCCAGGTGGCAGATGCTCGGACGTATTTGCAGCGGGGAAGCGCGCGGTACGGCGCGATACTGATGGACGCGTATGCCTCGGGGCCGCGCGGCATGGCGTATCTTCCGTACCATCTCGCGACGCAGGAGTTCTTCACCATCGTGTGGGAACGCCTCGACAACGGCGGCTCGTTCTTCTTCAATGCGATCGGCCGGCACAACGGCGACAACGCCGAAGTCTTACGAAACGTGCTCGTGACGCTCGAATCGGTCTTTCAGGCTGTGTATGTATTCGAGGCCAGGACCAGCATCAACACGGTCTTCATCGCGCAGAAGATCGACATGGGCGCTCTTGACGCTAACGGCCTCCGTGAAGGGAAAACGTGGCCGGAAGGCCCGTGGATGGCGCATCCGCTATCCGGCGCGCAGTGGCAAGAGCTCATCGGGGGGCTGGGGCCCGGTGTCATGGTGGGGGTACCGAATCTGCCTCAGCGAGTAACGCAGTTCTCAAGGGCGCAAACGGCGCGGCGGAACGGCGTTGTGTTGACTGATGACTTTGCGCCGACGGACGTGGGTGGCCGCTGATCGCTAGAGCGATTTCTCGAAGTGGCGGTGCTTCTCTTCTTCGAGCACGATGGTTTCGAGATTGGCCATTCGCT
>CAYXRK010000205.1:0-8081 GCA_964467615.1 uncultured Nitrospirales bacterium
AAATCGACCAAACAACGCCAGACGCGATTTCCTGGAGAAAGAGGTTCGTCTTGTAGCGAACCCTCCGCGCGAATGCGATGTACTTGCCGTCCGGCGATGGCGTGGGACGGACCGCGCCGCCGGGGCCCGTCACGAACGGCTCGATCTCGCCGGTCTCCCTGTCGAGGCGATTTATCGCGTAGATTTGCTGGTTCGGGTCTTTGCTGTATTCAAAGTTGGGACCCGGCGTTGCGTCGAGCGAGTAGTACAAATATCGTCCGTCCGGCGAGAACGCCGGTTCACCGAGATCCTTTTGCTCCGTCGGCCGCTTGACCATCTGCACGCCCTCGCCGCCCGCGAGGTGGAACAGCCAGATTTCTCCCGCGCCGAGCGAACGCTTCGACGTGAAATGTTTGCGCGTGGCGATGTACTCGCCGTCGGGCGTCCAGACCGGATTGTTGTACAGGCGGAACTTTTCGCTGGTGACGGCCTTCGGATCCGCGCCGTCCGAGTCCATGACCCAAATGTTGTCGCCGCCGCCGCGATCGCTCGTGAAGGCGATTTTCTTGCCGCTCGGGCTGAAGCGCGGCTGCATGTCCCACGCGACGCCTTCGGTGATCGCGCGTGCCTCGCCGCCCTCGATGGGCAACACGTAAATATCACCGAGCAGATCGAACGCGATTGTCTTCCCATCAGGCGACACGTCGAGGTTCAGCCACGTGCCCTCGGTGACGTCGATCGCGACTTCCTTCGACGCGCCCGGCGGGTGGTTGACGTCCCAATCCGCCGCCCAAACGCCACCGCACAAAACGGCGCACACCGCGAACACGAATACGCGCATCGAATTCCGCTCCATTCCGCAACGAACAGAGCATTGTTCATTACCCGATGTGGGATTGTCTAGCGGCGAACGGATGATGTCTGCCGCGCTCCGGCGTGGGTCTTCCCGGAATAAACGATCGCTTCGTTATTGTTGCGCGTAGGCGGCGTTCAGCCGATCAATGAGTTTAGGCGTTACATTGATTGTCGGGCTAGAATAGGCGACCGCATTCGAGAGCGCATCGCGCCGCAGAATCAAGTGGAAATTTTCATCATCGGCGAGCGCGTTCAAACCCTGTTGCACATCGCGCGCGAGAACCGATTCAAGACGCTGCGTTTCACGTTCACGATCGGCGCGCAATGCGTCGAACTCCCTGCCCAGTTGGAAGAGTTGATCATCGAGGGCCATGGACTGGTCAAAATACTTTTCTTCGCCAAGATTCGCGCGATTTTCGAAGAACGTCTGACGTTTCGCGTCAAGATCACGTTTGCGAGAACCGAGTGATTCTTCCTTGTCGGCGAATTCTTTCGAATAGCGGGCGACCCGGTCGGTCTTCAACTTGTATTCGTCCACGGCCTGGTCGAGGTCGACCACTCCGATCTTGTAGCCGGCTTCCGATGCTTGAGCGTTTGCGCTTTGCTTAAGAAGTAGAAGCGTAACCATACTCGACAGCATCGCCGTCAATACGATGACCGACAACAGTTTTACGTTCGATACCATGACCGATTCCTCCTTTTTTGACTCGATTAACTCACTGAGTGCGTTTTCTTGATCTCGTTGATCCGCCGAAGTACTCGGCAATCATATCCGAGCAGGCCATCGCGTTTGTGTCATTGAATCTCTTGTCCGTCGCGGTCATCTTCGCACCTCGTGATTAGCCTCGTTGGGTCAGCCTAATGACTCAGGATTTGCGGCGCCGTTTCCCGAGTAGACTGCGAACGGGCGGAGGAGTGGAAACAGAAATTCGGCGGGCGTGCGCAGCCGGACGTGGGCGATGTCGCGCGCGAACTGCACGAACTTCGGCAGGCTCGATAGGTCACGCGCAAGATCGAGCGTGCTGTAAGGACAACCCAACTGCTTCAACGCTGCGCCCTCGTCCCGGCACCTGCGCCACAGCGCCGGCAACGTATAGTCATGGTGATGCAACACGTCTGCGCCCTCGGGAAAAGCAAAAGCGAAACCCGCTTCCTTCGCCGCGATTTGAAATTGGAAGTCCTCGCCCAGCGCGATCGGTCCAAAGCGTAACTGCTCCCACACGCTTCGCCGCACTGCCGAATTCGAGAATGACAGGCCGCGCCCGTACCGCTGCCGGAACCGCGCCATCTCGCGCGTAAAGTAGAAGTAGCCATTCCGTTCCCACGCGAATTGCCGATGCCCTCGTTCCGGATCGAACACCGAACGCCCGCAACTCGCGGCGATAGTCTTCTCTTCCAGGGGCGCGAGGAGTTTCTCAAGCCAGTCACGGTGCGCAGGCACGGCGTCTTGCGAGAGATTCACGACGATTTCACCCTTGGCCCGCTGATAGGCAAAATCGCGCGTACGGCCGAAGTTGAATTCCTCGTGCGGAATTTCGACGACGCGCGCGCCCGCGTGCAGCAACGTGCTCACCGTATCGTCTGTCGAACCGGAATCGACCGCCAGTAATTCGACCTCGTGCGCTGTAGATTGCTCGCGAATCGCCGCAAGCGAGCGCGCCAACAACTCACCGGCGTTTCGTGTCAGAAATGCGATGGTGATGCGCATGATCGATTCATCGGTTACGAATGTGATAGTAGCCCACGCGCGCCCGGTCGATACACCGCGCTCGGCCTGATCTGGCGCTCGCGAGAAATCAGCTTCGAATATTTCCTTGACAAATCGGTGAACAGTTCCTACGTTCTCCATTGTTGTTCGCGGGAATCCAGGGGGAATGGCGGCAATGCGTCCGCAGAAACTTTCATCCAACGTATTTTTGGAACTTCCGCCGGTATTGGCGCACTACATCGACGCCGAGCGGCATCAGTGGATCGAGGGCAATCCGAAGCGTGGCCGGCTCAACGTCCTCAATCGGTCCGGTTCGTTCACGGACCTCGAGGCCCAGGCCGTCGAGCGGCGCCACATCATCGAGATGCTCGGCCTCGAACGCGCCCGGGCCTTGCGCTACCGCACCGGCTTCGAGCAGGGCAGGCGTGACGGCGCTCGGCATCTAAACGCCTTCGGAGACAACACCCGCCTCGCGCTCCAGGCCGCGACGGTCTTCGGCCAACTCCAGGGCCGCTATGTTGCGGAGGAAGGACGCTTCGAGTTCGATCTCGACAAACGCACGCTCTACCGCGAACTGACTCTAACTTCGAGCGTCGAGGCGGTCGTCCACAAGATGACCTACGCCAACAGCGAGTATTGCGGCTGTTGGCAGACTGCGGGGTATATCGCGGGTCACGTGAGCGAGATTGTCGGCCGCCGCGTGATCACGCTCGAGCTACAATGCATATGCAAGGGCGACGCGGACTGCCGGTTCGTCAGCCGGCTTGATCAGGAGTGGGGCGAAGAATGCGCATGGGCGCGAACGGCGATGACCATCAGAAGCGTCGAGGAGGAACTTCGCGAACGCGATGAGCGGATCGCCGAAGCGCAAAAATCGGCCCAGCGCGCAAACCTGTCTCTCGGACAAATGCAACAGAAGCATCGCCCCGAGGCGATGCTCGAGGGCGTCATTGCGGACTCCGAAGCGATGACGAGCGTTGTCCAAAAGGCGCGCCAACTCGCCGGGTCCGACGCCACGGTCCTCATCTCCGGCGAGCATGGCACAGGCAAGGAAACGCTCGCGCGTTCGATCCACTACGGCAGCGCGCGGAAGAACAAACCCTTCATCGTTGTCGATTGCAAAGGGCTTCGCGGCCCGCTGCTGATTCAGGAGTTGCGCGGCTACATCGGCGGCGTGTTGCCCGGCGTCGTGCAGGACCACAAGGGCGCGTTCATCCGGGCGAACGGCGGCACGCTCTACCTCACGGAACTGCTCGCGTTCGACCCCGACGCGCAAGGCGAAATTCTCCGGATTCTGGGGCAACGGGAAGTCGAACCCTTCGGCGCGGAGAAGCCCGTAAAGGTCGATGTGCGCATCATCGCCGCGATGGACGAAGACCCCATCGACGCCCTCGAGGCCGGTGCGCTGCGCGAGGACTTGTTCTATTCGCTGTCCATCGGGCGCATCGACTTGCCGCCCCTGCGCGAACGCCGCACGGACATCATCCGGCTGGCCGAACTCTTCCTGCGTGAGTTCCGCGAGCGCCACGGCCAGCCCGATGCAAAGATGTCGCCCGAATTTAAGGAGATGCTCCTGCAATGCGCGTGGCCGGGCAACGTCCGCCAATTGCGCAACGTCATCGAGCACGCGCTCATCATGGCCATGGGCCGCGACCTTTCCCCCGCGGATCTGCCCGAGGAGGTCCTTGCCGACCGCTGGCAAGGCCGGCCGAAAGAGTTGTCGTTGGAAGTCGTCCGCGCCGCGCTCAATCGCGCGCGCAACAACCGGACCCGCGCCGCCGAACTCCTCGGCGTCGGCCGCACCACGCTCTGGCGGGCGATGAAACGCTTGGACGTCGCGTGAAGCGGACTTGACGGCATGAGGCCGGCATTGCACAAGGCCAATCTCGACGATTTAGGATAGACTCCCGGCCTTGGGGCACATCGTTATGACCTCGACGAAGCACCTTGTTGATCACTTTACCGGCGTAATGCGCCGCCGCGGGTTTCGAGTGTTCGCCGCCGCGGCCCTATGCACCATCGGCGCCGCCCTTGGCCAGAACGCCGACCTCGTGCTCATCAACGGCAATGTTTACACCGTCGCCCCAGACAACGCCATCGCTGAAGCGGTCGCCGTTCGCAACGGACGAATTCTCTCCGCCGGGACTAACGCCGAGGTCCGCCGCCTCGCGGGACCCGATACTCACACGATCGATCTCGAGGGCAAGACCGTCGTCCCGGGATTGATCGATGCGCATGGTCACATTCCCGGCCTCGCCCAAAGTCTCGCGAGTTTGGACCTTGTGGGCACATCATCGTACGAAGAAATCATCAAGAAGGTCGAGGAACGAACGCGTTCGCTCGACGCGGGAGAATGGGTCATTGGCCGGGGTTGGGACCAAAACGATTGGTCCGACAAGTCTTTTCCGAACCACGCCGCGCTTAGCGCCGTGACCGCAAAAAATCCGGTTTTCCTCTCGCGCGTGGATGGTCACGCGTGTTTCGTGAACGCCAACGCGCTCGAACTCGCGGGCGTCACGGCGTCCACGCGCGAGCCTGACGGCGGCAGGATAATCCGCGACGAACAGGGGAATCCCACGGGCGTGTTCATCGACGCGGCGCAGGGTCTTGTGTCGCGGCTTGTACCGGAAACGTCCGGAGATTTGCGAAAGAAGCAATTGCTTGCGGCCGCGCGGGAATGCCTCGCGCTCGGGTTGACGTCCGTGCACGACGCGGGCGTTTCCTCCGGTGATATCGAACTGTACAAGCAGCTCATCGACTCGGGCGAATGGAAGCTGCGCGTCTACGCGATGCTTCGCGGCGCGGATCGGGCCAGCTTGGACAAGTACTTCGCGTCGGGGCCGCTGATCGGATACGGTCGCGATCGCTTGACGGTCCGAAGCATCAAGTGCATGGCGGACGGCGCGCTGGGAAGCCGCGGCGCGGCGTTGTTGGACGACTACTCGGACGAACCTGGAAACCGGGGGTTGATGGTGATGGAGTTCGACAGGCTCGAGTCGATTGCGGAGCGCGCGCTCGAGAAAGGGTTTCAAGTATGCACCCACGCGATCGGTGACCGGGGCAATCGCGTGACGCTCGACGCATACGAGGCCGCGCTCAAGGCGGTCCCCGGCGCGCGCGACCCGCGACTGCGCATCGAGCATGCGCAGGTCGTCGCGATCGAGGACATTCCGCGCTTCGCCGCGCTCAACGTGATACCTTCGATGCAGGCGTCGCACGCCACGTCGGACATGTATTGGGCGGAGGACCGCGTCGGCGCCGAGCGCATCAAGGGCGCGTACGCGTGGCGGCGGTTCATGGACGCGGGATGCCGAATCGCGAACGGATCCGATTTCCCCGTCGAAAACGCGAATCCTCTGTGGGGCTTCTATGCGGCCGTTACGCGCCGGAATCACTCGGGTTGGCCTGAAGGCGGATGGCGGCCGGAGGACTGCATGACGCACGAAGAGGCCCTCCGCAGCTTCACCATCGATGCCGCCTATGCGGCGTTTCAAGAGGATCTGCTTGGGTCGATTGAGCCCGGCAAGCTGGCGGATTTGGTCATTCTGGACAAGGACATTATGACGATCGAGGCCGCGCAGATACTCGACTCGCACGTGATGATGACGATCATCGGGGGCGTAGTCGTCTATGACGCCCGCCCCGACTGACACCTGGCCGCCAAGTTGCCGCGGGGATCGATGCGGTATAACGTGTCGTCGGATGGAAGTGGCCGGTACATGAAGCGATGGGGCTGGCACAGGAGGGGCACGATGAAATTTTCGTTGATTGTATTGTGCGTCGGCGCGGCGGCGTTCGCGGAGAGTTGGGACATTGACACGTATCGGGTGTTTGGATCGGAGCATCCGGGGAAACCGTATAAGCATCCGGCGTCGATCACGGAGTTGGCGAACGGGGACTTATATATTGCGTACTACGGCGGAACTGGCGAGTACGGTGACGACACGGCGGTATATGGTTCGCGCCTGGTGCTTGGGCAAAAGGAGTGGTGGGATCCGGAGGTCATCGCGGACACGCCGGACCGCGGCGAGGGGAACCCGGTGGTGTGGCAGGCGCCGGACGGGATCGTGTGGCTGTTTTACGTGAACCGGTATGGACCGACGTGGTCGAATGCGCGGGTGCACGCGAAGATTTCGAAGGACGGGGCGCAGACGTGGTCGGACCCGTTTGTGATGAATTTCGAGGAGGGCTCGATGGTGCGGGGGCAGCCGCTGGCGCTGTCAAGCGGGGACTATCTTGTACCGTTTTATCATGAGACGGGCAACGACACGGAAATGACGGCGAGCGACACGGTTTCGTATTTCATGCGGTATGACCCGAAGACGAAGGAGTGGACGGAGTCGGAGCGCATTCGATCGAAGATGGGTAACCTTCAGGCGCAGGCGGTGGAGCTTTCGCCGGACCACGTGGTGGCGTACATCCGGCGCGGGGGGAACTTCGAGCCGACGGACCATGGGTATACATTGCGGGCGGAATCGCGCGACGGGGGGCGCACCTGGAGCGAGGCGGTGGAGACGGAGTTTCTCAACCCGAATTCAGCGGTGGATTTCATCAAGCTGAAGAACGGGCATTTGTTGCTGGTATACAACGACAATATGAACGAGCGGACGCCGCTGACGGTGGCGATTTCGACGGACAATGACAAGACGTATTCGCACCGGCGGGACATTGCGGGGGGCGACAATGACTTTGCGTACCCGTATGCGATTCAGACGCGGGACGATAAAATCCACATTGTGTACACGACGAACGAGAGGCGGACAATCATGCACGCGGTGTTCGACGAGTTCGCGATCATCGGGACGCCGCCGAAGTTGTAAGGGTTCGCAGACGGACTTTCGTCGAATGACTGAAAAATTTGCCGGGACCGGCAGGCTTTCGCCACAGATGTTGGCCCAATCGCGCGTGATAGCGAGGGGCAATCGGATTAGAGACGTGCAGCGGCTTGTGGATACATATGGCGGCAAAGGTTCAAAGTGGGTCAAGAAGAGCAGCCCTGAATTTGAACTGGGACGGCATCAGTACGAATATCACTGGTATGAACACCCGGGCATCGGGCGTGTAGAATTGAAACGCAAGCGAGTTGGCTAAAGGAAAAATGACAGTAAAACTGAAACGAAAGTCGGAGCGATATCCGGACTTGACTGCGGGGCAGGTGTATTCCGTCATCGGCATTGAGGCTGACGACTACCGGCTATTGAACGATCGCGGCAAACCCTTCTTGTACCCGCACCGGCTTTTCGAAATCGTGGACGCAAGCGAACCGAAAGACTGGGTAAGCGAAATTGGCCAGGATGGTGAGCGGTATGCCTATCCTCGTACCTTGAACGCCCGCGGGTTCTTTGAAGACTTCTTTGACGGTAAGAAGAAAGCCGTCAGCGCCCTTTGGCGCGTCGTGAATAAACGGCTTTCCGTTACGGGATGATGGCAGGGCGGTCCGAGGGAGTGTCCTTGCACTTGTAATTAAGGTAGCAATGCACCTGGGACGTATTCGTTGATTCGAAATCCGAGCGCCATAGTAGCCGTCATGGGATGAGCA
>CAYXRK010000206.1:0-8005 GCA_964467615.1 uncultured Nitrospirales bacterium
CGTAAACACCGATTACAAATCGGCGCTACGTAACGCCCACCGGTGGCGAGGATTACATGTACCGCAGCCATCTTGGCGGCACCGGCCCGGCTGGAAGCCGACGGTACAACCACCGGGATCGAGTGCGGAACAATTGTCGTCGTATTATGCGTCATGTTCCGCCTGCGGAACGTTGGCAACATAAGATGTGCGCGGAGTAGCAACGATCAATGAACCCGCAAGTACAACTGGATCGCGATGCCGTGGCCGCCTTTTGCCGCAAGTGGAAGATACGCGAACTCTCGCTATTCGGTTCCGCGCTCCGGGACGATTTCGGCCCCGAGAGTGACTTGGATTTTCTGGTGAGCTTCGAGGAAGGCGCGGCCATTGACCTCTTCGATCTGGTGGACATGAAGGACGAATTATCCAGCGTCGTTGGGCGCCCCGTTGACCTCGTCGAAAAAGAGGCCCTCCGCAATCCCTGGCGTAAGCACGAGATTCTGAGGACCTGCGAACGCATCTATGCAGCCTGACTTCAAGGACATGTCGCGTCTGTGGGACATGCTCGACTGCGCAGGGACGGCCAGCTAGTGGAGAGAATCGGCAGCGGATCGGGCAGCGGAGATAAAGTCGTTTTCTGAAACGATAAGTGTACCGCAGCCAGATTTTCGGTTGGCCAATACCGTTTCAATCTTTCGCCCGTACTTCGCGTAAATCCAACACGGCTGGCTCAACGCGCCAACAATCAAGTAGTTCAGAGCCTTTGTTACGTTCGACTTGACGACCCCGCCCAATTCCGTCGCTATCGCTTCGAGTTCCTTTCGTTTGCCGAAGCCTGCATGCCCAGTGAAGCAGAATTCCTTCCGTCTAAAGTCGATTCGAGGATCCTTGTCGAGTACACCGGCGAGAGTCAGCAAGATAGGAGCCTCTGACTGCATATGCGCGTCCGACGGACTATCGTCTTTGACGTACTCGCGGCTGATCGCGATCTCGTTGAATTCGTCACAGAAGTCCCTTAGTTTTTGCCGCTCATCCGAAGTAACGACGTCATCGTTCAGAATACTCTCGACCATGGCCCAAATATCATCGAATGGCCACGAGTCTCGCAAGAAACTGAACTGCTCAAGCCAATCACGCAAATCGAGAATCTCTGCGTCAGATACTTCGCCGTCCAAAAGGATTCCCTGCAGAAAGCCGTGAAGTCTTCGAATACCGTTCGTTATCGTCACGTTGAACGCGGAATCGGGATCAGCGATCGAATGACACCACTCGATAAGCTCTTCTTTCTCGTCGTCCGTAACAACCTGATCCTCGAGAACTCTGCCAAGGAGTTCCGCAGTTTCCCTAAACGGTTGGTGGGGAAGTAAATTGACGTGATCCTGAAGCCAACCTTCCAACCTCGAAAGCTCCACGGTGGCAATCTCGTAGTCGCACGCGATGCCAGCGAGAATTCCGCGGAGCGTCTCCGTGGCCCGTGTCAAATCCGTTCTTCGCCCTTGACCATGCATGAGATCAACTCAATCGCTCGGTTCGGTTCAAGATTACGATTGTACCGGACTAACAGATAGTTTCAAATGTCGCTCTCACGTATATACAGGACATCGGCTTGGTTTGTCGTTAAGAGAAAACAATCGAGAAAGACCGAGTGCTTGTGACAAAAGAGAAAATCCCTGAGGTTTGCCACAAAAGCTGCGCGTGTGCTCAAAGCGAAAGCGTGAAACGAAGTGCTTTTTCGATGTTGAACATCGCTTCAAATGAAAGTACGCCCAAGTAGTCGCGAAGACGCGAGTCCGCGATTACCCGGATCTGGTGACACAGCGCCACAGAATCCTGCGTCAACCCGCCATCGCCTTTGCGAACGAGTGTGCAAGTCGGAAGTTGCGCGCGCCGAAGGTTAGTCGTGAACGGCACGATCACCAACGTATTGATGTGTGGGTTGAGAGTATCAGTTTGGAGAATGACGACCGGCCGGGTTCCGCCCGGTTCAGAGCCTTCGTGAGGATCCAGGTCGGCGCGATATACGTGTCCTCTCATTACTCATCGTCGGCCTGGAGTAGTTCGGCATACTCCGCCATACCCGCATCCGCCAACAGCCGGTCGTCGTCCGCAAACTCGGCGTAACGATCTGCGCTGAACTCGCTTGCGTCCACCGGAACGACGAACGAAACATCGCCATCGGGTTTCGCATCGAAGATCGATGGATCGAATGAGGGAGAATACTGACCTGCGACTCCAAAATGTGTTATGGAGTATGGACGAGTAATCGTTATCTCGATGCCCACCCCTCGATACTCGGACGGGTGAGGAGACACGGAAGAGACGGGCGTCTCAAACGACGCGGAGATTGTGGTTATCATGATAATTTGTTCTCCTTCCAGCCGTTTCCCAATGACATCCGTTCGAATCCAGCGTTAGGTAGCGCGGCAATAAAACTCTCCACTGCTCGCTCGCTCGCCAATCGTACGACAAACTGAAGTTGCGATTGTACCGCATTTGCAACTATTCCAGCTATCTGATTCGCATCTATCCCTCCAGGCAAGTTCCCTACATTGATTGGCGGAAGACTAAGGTTGCTAATATTTATTGTTACTTGCGGTGGGACTTTGCGCAACTGCCGAAGTTTCAGCGTATTTTCGTAGAAATGGCAGATTTTATCGCTTTCGACGACTGCGGTTTTGATGTTTTCCCATGTCTCTTCTGGTCTTCCTGTACTGATAAGATCAGCTTCCGGCGTAAATGGTGTCTCAAACTGGAATATCGACTTATACGCGTCGTAAAGATCCCACAACTCACCATCAATCTGAAAGTCCTCCGCGTCCTTCACATGCTTGAGTCCTAGTTCGCGCGCTTCCGATCTACTTATGGCATGCAAGTGGGAAAATATTTCCGAGGATAGATTTTGAGCGATCCTCCGATTTGTTTCCTCGCCGAACGGATCGGCCCTGGTGTTCAATAGTTTTATCGCCACCAGTTCGGTCTGCTGGAGCTCTCTATTTGCGCTGCCTAACGCGAGAGGATGCACGTGTTTCGTGAGTTCGGCGAATCCTTGCAATTTCTCCTCCGGGCGCTCGCACCCGATGCGTGTAAGTAGATTGAAGTAGCCGTTAACATCTTCGACCGATAGGGGTAAACGCTGATGCGTTTCGTGGTCCTTCGGGTTGTAAGGCCCTTGCGAAATCGTGCTATCGATAGGGCCGAGTTCCGCTTTGCGAGTCATGACAATTTCGTCCGCGCCCAATGAAATCACTGTGGCGGCGCTATGGGCCCTGTATGGAATCAGTACGCTGAAGGAACCTTTCTTACAATACTCGCGAATCATCGAAACCAGCACCCAAGGGACGTGAGATTGACCTCCGCGGCTGTACAAGAGTAGATCGATCTTGTTCCGCTCGTCGGGCGTAAACGAGAGAATGTGGTCGTGAATGACGGATATGACCTCACCATCGATCGAAGCCTGTAAATTCGGGCGATCACTGGTGACGTAGCAGATAACCTTGCTCGCCCGCTTCTGTTCGATCGATCTGATGAGTTTCAGTCGTTCTTCTCTTGGAATCATGGAGTCTCTCGTAGGCTTTGCCAAGTCAAATTACCACGATCTTAGCGGTGTCAGCAAACAACCTTCCTCTGTTCGCACGGTATACTGGACGCCACGATAGGCAGCGCCGGTCATATTCTGGAAGCCCATGCTACCAGCGATTCGTGCTACGTTGATTGGGGCGGGCGACTGGTGACTCAAAAGACTCGCCCGTCCGGCGTGTCGTACGAACGCAAGGGCGACTACTACTTCGCGCAACGACCTGAACGCGATTGCGGGCGGTGAAGGCGAAGGCGAAGGTGAGGGGCCATCGTGCGCTTCTGGTCATGCTTCGGACGCCGCCCCTTACGCTGACTCCGCGTTCCTTCTAGTCACAACACTTTTGCTGCTCTGCGTCGCTTCGCGCCCTTGGCGTCCTCTGCGTTGAGGGGGTTCGTAGCTCCGACTTCAGTCGGCGTACACGCCGATTGAAATCGGCGCTACCGCCCCCTCGAAAACTCGCATTCTGGCCCCTATTTCCGGCCCATTTTTGAAAAAATAGGTCAACAAACTTGGACATATAGATAGGGGGTGTTGTGTCTCGCAACATTCCGAAAGTCGTGTCTTACCAGCTCACACAATTGGAAGGGAGTCTTCGCGATGCTTCGAGAATTGGGCGTGTTCAACCCTCCCCTGGCCCCTCCCTTCAACCAAGGCAGGGGGAACTCGCCGCCCACGAAACGGAAAAAGCCGCCGTTATTCGGCGCTTCGACGGCGAAGATCGGGCCTTTTCACGCCCAATTCGGGAGTTTAGAGGCCCAAAAATGGAGGGTCAACCCATGCTAAGTCCAACGATATCAACGATCGTCGCGTGGATTTAGTCGTCTGCGGCGGCGGACGCGACTACTAAACCGTAAAAATCACTCTACGTAATTCCGTGGCCAACGTAGCGCCGATTTGTAATCGGCGAAACTTGGAGCGGGCGTCGGCGTGCGCTTATGGCCTTACGGCATATGCCGATCGCCCGTCGGCGCCGCGGCGGCAAACATTTACATCATATGTAATAGTTTAATGTAAATATATGACGCCAGCGCAGGGACTAACCTTCTTCCGGTCCGACGGACAAGCGGGCTTTGTAGTAGCCGCACTTGGGGCAGACGCGGTGGGGCATTGCGCGCTCGCCGCAGTTCGGGCATTCGATCAGGTTCGGCGGCGTCAGCGCGTGGTGAGAGCGCCGCGTGTTGCGACGGGTTTTGCCCGTTCGTCTCTTGGGTACTGGCACGGTTCAATCCTCCGTTGGGCGCAGATCGGGAAATAGGTCGGCCAACGCCGCCAACTTCGAACTGCCCGCATGTCCTCGTTCGTTACACGCGCACGGGCCTTCGTTCAGATTGGCCCCGCACGCCACACACAATCCCTTGCAATCCTCGCGGCACAAGAACTTCGCCGGAATGGAGAGGCTGACCTCCTCCCGGACCGCGCCGGTCAGATCCAACTCACCGCCCGCAAATGTCCAACGCCCGCCGCCGTCCTCGTCCGCATCGGAGTCCGGATCAAGTCCGACCTCCTCGCGCTCGACGCTCGGAACGCCGGGTTCGAAATACCAGACCGCTTCGACGTCGAACGGCACGGCTATCTCGACAATGCACCGATCGCACGTAGTACGGAACGAACCGCGGACACGGCCTCGAAACAGATACTCGCTATCGATTTGGACGATTTCGCCGACCAGCCGCACGCCCTCGATTTGAGGGCCGCCGTCGCCTGTCGACTCCAACACATCGGCCGGGACCGCTGCATCGACCCGATACCCGTCCTCGCCGATGGACGCCAGGGGAATCTTCAATGTGTTCATGGACCTGCCCCCCGGCCAGCGAGAAGGGCCGAAATCATAGCGAATTAACGGTGCGCTGGGCAAGCAGGTGAGACCATCGGCTTTTCGCGGCCTCTCCTGCCGCTCCATCGCGAGTTCTTCCTCCGGCGACAGGACCATATGGTGGCGGGCGTGGAAGTAGACGAGGTAGAGGAGGAACAGCGCGCCGACTACTCAATTCGGAAAACTGTCGTCCTTCTTGTTCCGTTTCATCTGGTCCACGTGGACGTTCGCGTGAAGGACATGGAACGCGGCCCAATCCCGGCAGTTCAACGGCCCAAAGATCGGGTGTGGAAAACGCGTATCGAGATTGGGCGCTCCTTCAAGCGCCGTCATCGTGGCTTTCGCGCTCTCGAACGCTGCCCGGATGCCCTGCTCGACTTTCTCCCAGGCACCGGGATCGTCCGGCACGACGCCCATGCGCGGCGTCGGCGCCTGGGGCGTTGTGCCCGACGCGAGGAGGGCGATCAGTCCCGAGACGCGATCCATCGCGTGGGTCATGTGCAGATTCACTTCGCGGATCGACCATTTGTCCGGCGCGGGCTTGAAATCTTGTTGCGCGGCGGAGAGGCCGTCCAGCTCGCCAAACCAGTTCCGCCGCGTCTCTTCGAGCCGCGCGCGCAACGCGTCGGGCGACTCTACACTTACGCGCGACAGAAACAGCTTCGCGCGTTCTATTCGTTCGGGCGTGAACTCGGCCATTGCGAATCGACCTTTCCGGATCGCGGCCCGCTTATTGCCGCGGAATGTTAGAGCGGAGGTTTTCGATCGATGACGATGACGAGCACGAATGACGATCAATATAGCGTGCGAGGCATGTCCTTGTACAAATTTGCCACGTACTCGCCGTAGCCGTTGTACCACTGCGTTTCGGCGCGCACGATGACGTCGCCAAGCTGTTTTTCCGAGGCCTGTGACCAGCGCGGATGCGGCACATCGGGATCCACGTTCGAGTAGAATTTGTACTCCTCGGGGATGGCCGTGCTCCACAGCGTTGGCGGCTGTTCGGCAACAAGCGAAATCTTCACGATGCTCTTTGGGCCTTTGTAACCGTACTTCCACGGCGTGATGATGCGCAGCGGCGTACCGTTTTGCGGCAACAGGCGCTTGCCGTAGAGCCCAGTGACCGCCATCGTCAATTCGTTCATTGCTTCGTCGAGCCGCAGGCCCTCCTTGTAGGGCCAGTCGTAGACCTTTTCGCGTTGACCGAAGGCCTTCTCCGGATCGTGGAACGTCGTGAACGCGACGAACTTCGCTTCCGGCTTTATCTCGACTTGCTTCAAGACTTTGTGCAGCGGCACGCCGATCCAGGGCACCGTCATCGACCAGGCCTCGACGCACCGGAAGCGGTACACGCGCTCCTCGACACCGAGTTTTTCGATCTGCTCGATGTCGAGCTTGAGCGGTTTCTCGACGAGTCCGTCGATTTCGATCGTGTAGGGATCGAGGTTGAATCCTTGCGAGCGTTGCGCAGGCAGTTCCTTGGTGAATCCGAACTCGTAAAAGTTGTTGAAGTTCTCGGGGTACTTTTGATCTGTGATGGGCCGGCCGGCATCGGCAAACGCCGGATTGCGCTTGAACTCGGGCAGCGGAATATCCGCGACGGCCTGGGGCACCGCGGCGGCGTCTTGCGCGTTTGCGTTCCGAATGCCGGCCAACCCGGCGAGCCCCATTCCCGCGAACCCGAGCTCCCGCAGAAACGCGCGCCGATTTCTGTACAACGATTCCGGCGTTGCCTTGCGCTCCGGCAGATACCAGCCGGGCCGTGCATGAATGGAAAACATCGAGAGGCCTTTCTTCGCTCCGTGGGTACGCGAGGCGTGTTGCTTCGGATTATCCCAAACACGCCGTCAATCGGCAATTCCGCGTTGGCGCCGCGGATCAGTCGCAGTACAAACAGGAGCGCCCCGATCGGCGGGGCGATCCGGGCGCTCTGGAAACCAGAGTTAGTAGGCGCGATTCCGCTTCGATACGCCTATCAACACCGCGATCGATATCCCGAGCAAGCCCAAATCAAGCGCGCCGCCCTTCATGCCGTCGTTCGCGGCCCCTGCGCCGAAGCATTGCGGTCCGGGAGTCGCCTCGATTCCGCCCGCGGCCATCCCGAATTCCTCCGGATCGCCGTCGCTCCCGCCGTTGTCCACGAACTCTTGTTCGTTGCTGTTACCATCGCCGTCGGCGTCTCCAACGCCCGAGAGGGTCTCGGTGCCCGCGTCCGGATCGTTAACGGCGTCGCAATTACCGCCGTCGCATGACACCGCCAAGAGGGCAAGACCGTCGACGGTCACACCGCCGCCGTCAAGTATATCGACGATGGCTTGCTGTGCGGTTTCGCTGATCGCGCTGAGCAACGCAAGCAATTGCGCGAACCCGCTGGTGTCGATTCCCTTGGCGCCGAACACGTCGCTGTTGCCGTCGAACGCGTCTTGTAACGCTTGGCCCAGCGCTACCTTGTCGGCGTCGGCCGGGTCCACTCCGCAGACGATGAATCGGACCAATTCCAGAAGGAAGCGTTCCGGGATACCGTCATTGTCTATGTCGTCGTCCTCCGCCGGAATTTCGAACGCCGCGCGAAAGTCATCGAGTTGGGTGATTAAGTCGTCGATCAGGGCGCAGAGCGGGAAGTCGAACTCTCCCTC
>CAYXRK010000207.1:0-7871 GCA_964467615.1 uncultured Nitrospirales bacterium
GCATGACAAGGCAAATCAAAACAAGTTAGCGCTTATGCCCCCTGCCCCCTCCCTTGCCAATGGAGGGGGATTGCAAGGTGGTCGCCGTTCATGGTTCGACACGCTCACCACGAACGGTATGCTGGGGCTGGCCTCTATCTGAAAACAGAAAGTATGCAAAGAAAAACTGATATGTGGGCGCTTGAACCCTCCCCCTGCCCCCTCCCTTGGAAATGGAGGGGGATTGCACGGCGTTCTCCGTTCATGGTTCGACACCCTCACCACGAACGGTATGCTGGGGCTGGGCTCACCACGAACGGTATGCTGGGGCTGGGCTTACCACGAACGGGGATTGGGACGGGATTACGCCGATTGGAAATCGGCGCTACGGCACCCCTCGAAAATCGTCATTTCAGCCGCTGTTTCCGGCCCGTTTTGAAAAATATGGGTCAACAGGCTTGGACTATATAGTAGGGGGATGTTTCGGTTGTACACCCGGCAATTCCCCCAGGGGCCATCGTATCGGTCTTGATCTTTCCAAGGATGAAAAAATGGACCTCATTGAGTATCTCAAGTCGCTCTAGCAGCCCGTGGCAAAAGTCGAGATTGCCGCATACGCGCGCCATGCAGAAAGGCGCGCTCCTTCGCAATGACGAAATCTGGCCATATTTGGAAGTTCTCGAGTGGATGAATCACGCCAACCGGGCTAGTCGAATCGAGAGACGACTTTTGCCACGGGCTGCTAGCCCGGCGCTGCGAGAATTCCGGCGATGACTTTGCCGTGGACGTCGGTGAGCCGGCGATCGAGGCCGTTGTAGTAGTAGGTCAAGCGTTTGTGGTCGAAGCCGAGCAGGTGGAGCACCGTGGCGTAGTAGTCCCAGACGGTAACCGGGTCGACCACGGCGCGGCGGCCGAATTCGTCGGTCGCGCCGAAACTCGCGCCGCCCTTGATACCGGCGCCCATCATCCAGCAGGTGAAGCCGTCCGGGTTGTGGTCGCGGCCGGTGGTGCCTTCCTGGTTCGTGGGCATGCGGCCGAATTCGGTTGTCCAGAGGACGAGCGTCTCGTCGAGCAGGCCGCGTTGTTTGAGGTCGGTCAACAACGCGGCGGTGGGCTGGTCGAAAACCGGGCAATGGCGTTCGTAGTCGGACTTCAAGGTCTTGTGCGCGTCCCAGTTGAGGAGTCCGTCCACCCCCGAGGCGCGAGACCCGCAGTAGAGATTTACGTAACGGACGCCGCGCTCGAGTAGTCTGCGGGCGAGGATGCAATTGCGGGCGTACGAGGCCTTCAACCGGTCCGGATCGTTTGCGCCGTAGAAGGCGTGCATGGCGGCCGGCTCGGAATCGAGCGCGCCAACTTCGGGGGCGGACAATTGCATGCGCGCGGCGAGTTCGTAGGCCGCCATTCGGGCGTGCAGTTCGGAGTTGCCGGGGTGCGCCTCGGCGTGTTGCTCGTTCAGACGATGCAAAAAATCGCGCGTGGCGTGTTCCTCGGATTCGGTCACATCGCCGGGCAGTTCGAGATTGCGGACGGCTTGATGCGCGGCCATGACCACCGCCTGGTTCTGGGCCGGAAGAAATCCGTTGCTCCAGTTGGCCTTGCCGTTTGGAGGTTCGCCGCGAATGTCCGGAATGGAGACGTAGGCGGGAAGATTCTCGTTTTCGCGGCCCATCGCGAAGCTGAACCACGCGCCCGCGCTGGGGAAGCCCTCGGTCGCCTGGCCCGTATTCATGAAGACGCAGCCGGGGCCGTGCGTGTTTGTCTTCGAGGTCATGGAGTGGACGAAGGCGATATCGTCCACGTGGCGGGCCATGTTGGGCAACAGAGTCGAGATCATTTTTCCGCTTGCGCCCGCGGGCGCGAAGGGCCAGGGACTGCGCATGATGGGGCCATTTTTCCCCTGGAAGCTGACGAGGCCCTCTTCGCCGGGGAGTGGCTGGCCGTGATATTTCTCGAGCGCGGGCTTGTGCTCCCAGAGGTCCATGTGCGAGGCTGCACCTGGACAAAATATTTGCAGCACGCGCTTGGCCTTCGGTGCGAAATGCGGCTGGCCGAACAGTGATCGATCGGCGCCGGTCCCTGCGGCGAACGCCACGTTGTGTCCCAATATGTCCGAGAGCAGCAGACTACTGAGGCCGATCCCCGCGAGCCCGGTGTAGGTGTCCGACAGAAAGCCGCGACGTGAAGTGAGTTGCGCGTGCAGCGAGTTGGCGAGTTGTTCGCGTTCTGCCATGAGACGATTCCCGTATCAGTCCAGGTAGATGAATTCGTTGGAATTAAATAGAGCTCGGCACAGCGAGCGAAGGTCGTGCGCCTCGATCAGCCCAATGGCGTCTTTCGATTCATCGGCGTTCGGTTCGCGCAGCAACGCCAACTTGAACGCGCGAACGGCCTGGGACGATGGGTCGTTGCCTGCGTCTCGTTCCACCCGCGATGCCAACAACTGGGCCATGCTAAGCGTGAAGCTGTGATTCATGAGCGTGAGCGCTTGCAACGGCGTCGTTGTACTGGAACGACGAGGAGCGACGAGCGCGCAGTCCGGGGAGTCGAAGTCCGTCATGAGATCGATGCGCGAGGCCCGGGCGTTCTGGTGATACACGGAGCGCCGGTAGGTCTCCGGCCCGTATTCGTCGAGGGGGATATAACTTGCCACGTTGTCGCGAATGTAGCGATAGAGACGAAAGCCCGGGCCGCCCATGTGCGCGTCTAGAACGCCCGCGGCGGCAAGCATGCTATCGCGGATCTCCTCGCCGGTGAGTCTGCGCGGCGGAAATCTCCAGAGGAATCTGGATTCGCTATCAATGTCGGCGGCGTCTTGTCGATACGCGCTCGCCTGACGATAGGCCTGCGATCGCATGATCATCTTGTGCAGCCGCTTTAACCGCCACGATTGATCGGTCGCGGAATCGTCGTCTTTCAGACCATGCGCCGGTTTAACGAGCTCGCGCGCGAGCCAGTCCAACAGCTCTGGATGCGTGGGCGGGTTTCCCATGAATCCGAAATCGCTCGGCGTGGACACGATGCCCGCGCCGAAATGGTAGTGCCAGAGCCGGTTGGCCAATACGCGGGCGGGCAGGGGATTGTCCTTGGCGACGATCCATTTGGCCAATTCGAGACGCCGCGCGCGCTCGGGAGTGTCGGACGCGAGGCGGTACTCGGGCGCGGTCGCGGAAAGCACGGCCAAACTTTCCGGAACGACCTCGTCGCCCAGTCGTTGGGGATCGCCGCCTTTGAACACGTGCGACACCGCGTCCGGCTGGGTCAGCTTTCCGACGCGCAGGACCGGAAAGCTAGGGACTGCGGCAAACTCTGCTTCGACTGTCTTTTCGAGCGCGCGGATCTCGTCGAGCCGCGTTTCTTCCGCTGGAGTAGTCTCTAGTTCAAGAAGCCGTTTGCGACGATGCGCATCGTTCACCGGCGCGCGATCAGCGGAATCGGCGACGGTAGTCCAATCAATACCGTCCGCCGAAACTTCAATCTTGTACTCGCAGGGAAAGGGAGCTTCACCGGAACCCGGCGCCAGCGCGCCTGCGCGGTCGCTCGAGAAAACGACGCGGTCGATACGTTCCACGTTCGCGAATGAAATCGTCAACGTCGATTCGCGCGCGAGCCAGCTCTGGCCGAACTTTCCGTCGATGGTCAGATCGGGCAGATAGGCCTCGCCGAAGTCTTCGGCGACGGGGCTTTTTCCTTCCGCGCGGCCGCCGTTGGCGGCGAGCGCGACATTGATCGGTCCGTCTCCGGCGGTCCACGCCTCGAATTCGTCGATCTTGAATCCTGTCTGTGCGAAGGGGTCCGTGTCCCGGCCCGATACGACGAGTCTCATGTATCTCGCGTCGACAGGATCGAACCGGTCTTCCGTTCCGGTCCGATTCACGGGCGGCCGCGTCCAGTTGTCCGCGTAGGGAGGGGCCCGGTCCTCCGCCCGCGCAAGAATCGTTCTACCAATCTCCGCTGATTCTCGAGCGAGTTCGGCCCTGCGCGATTCGAGCGGGGCCAACGTAACTTTACGTGCGTTGCGCTGTTCCTCCGTCGCTACTTCTCGGCTCTCTTGGTAAACGCCGGCGAAGGTTGAGTACAGACGGTAGTAGTCCTTTTGCGAGATCGGATCGAACTTGTGATCGTGGCAGCGCGCGCAACCGACGGTCAGCCCAAGAAACGTCTCGGCCGTGGCGCGGATCATGTCGTCGATACCGTTGGCGCGAATCTGCGCCGCCTGCGCGGGGTCCTGATTGCCGACGATGTCGACCGGGCCGCACGCGAGAAAGGTCAGGCCGACTTCGACATCCGGCTCGCCCGGCGCGACGCTGTCGCCTGCGAGTTGTTCGAGCACCATCCGGTCGAAGGGTTTATCGTCGTTCAGCGAACGGATCACGTAGTCGCGGTAGGGCCACGCGTCATCGACGATAGCGTTCACCTCGAAGCCCGCGCTCTCGCCGAATCGGACCACATCGAGCCAATGACGGCCCCACTGCTCGCCGTACTGTGGAGAGGCGAGTAGACGATCGAGCAGCCGCTCGTAAGCCTTGTCGCCGACGCGCTCGCCATCGCCCGTTTCCGCGGCGCATTCCGTCACAAATTCGGAGACTTCGCGCGGAGTCGGCGGTAAGCCGAGGAGGTCGTAGGTCGCGCGGCGAATCAGCGTGACGGGGTCGGCGGCCGCGGAAGGCGTTAGCTTATTTTTCTGAAGCGTCTTCGCAACGAAGCGATCTATCGGGTGCGTGTTCCACGATTTCGAGAGCACCCCGGATTCTACGGCGGGGTCTATCGACGGGACTGTGACATCTCGCAACGGTTGGAGCGACCACCAATCGTATCCGGCGCGCTTCTCCGTGGTGATCGAAAAGGGATCAAGCGGCTTGTCGGGGAAATACGCACCGTCGGCAATCCATTTTTGGAGCGTCCCGCTCTCTTGATCATCGAGCGGATTCTTCGGAGGCATCTCCTCGAAGAGGACCCTTTTGATCATCAGGCTATTATTGGGATCGCCTGGTACGATGACGGGGCCATGCTCTCCACCTTTAAGGGCGGTCTCTCGAGTCCGCAGGTCCAACTCGCCTTTACGCGCGTCTCCGTGGCATTCGAGACAGCGGCGTATCAAGATCGGCTCGACACGTTCACGGAAGAAAGCGGCGGTCGCGTCGGACGCAAGGCACGGAAGAGCAAATGCGAGTAGGCCCATCCCGCCGAGAACGACGGACCTTGAAAGGGCATGTCGGTCTGAGGACACGATCACCTTCGTCCTAAACGGTTGTTGTGGTAGACAGATTGACGCAGTCCTTCGCGGGCGTGGAAGAAAAAGTTTGTCTACCGCTTGGTCTGCCACGTGAACGGAGGACGTGATCATGGTACGGAGCGCCAGTCTTTTTAGTCAATCTCTCGAACATGCCCATGAAGCAAGCCCTTGCAAACTTCATGGTGCGCTGGTACCCTCTTTAGGTGGTTACACTAGTTTGCTGAGGGTCCCCCCGTGATGAATACCGCTCGTTTTTTCTCTCGCACCTACCTCGCATGCGCGTTCGTTTGCGCTACCGCCTTCGCCGACACCGAAGCGCCAGGCAAGGTCACGTTCTCGAAGGACGTAGCGCCGATCCTGTTCGATAACTGTGTCGCGTGCCACCGGCCGGGCGAGGTCGCGCCTATGTCGCTACAGACCTTTGACGAAGTGCGGCCCTGGGCCAAGTCAATCAAGGAGAAAGTGACCACGCGCGCAATGCCGCCATGGTTTGCGGATCCGGCGCACGGCAAATTCAAAAATGACGCGCGGCTGAGCGAGGGTGAAATTGCGCTGCTGGCGAACTGGGTGGATCAAGGCGCGCCGCGCGGAAAAGCAGCGGACATGCCGGAGTTGCCGCAATTCGCCCCAGACTGGCAACTCGGCGCGCCGGATCACATCATCACGTTGCCGGAGGTCCAAGTCCCCGCCGACGGCCCGGACTACCTTCCGGACTTGAGCGTTAGAATTGACATTCCAGAGGACCGCTGGGTGCGCGCGGTGGAAATTCGGCCGGGCAACCGCCTGGTGAATCACCATGTTGTACTGTTTCTCGCGGGCGGTGGCGGAGGCGGCATGGGCGGTGAATTCGGAATTCTTGCCGTGTGGGCGGTCGGCTCGCCGCCGACGGTATTCCCCGAAGGCATGGGCCGCCAACTGCACGCCGGCGAAATGATTCGCACGAACATGCACTATCATCCGAACGGCACCGCGACAACCGACCAGTCGCGCGTCGGCCTGTATTACGGCGAAGGCGAAATGTCGCGCGAAGTCAAGTCCGCGCTGAACGGCCCCTTCTCGTTCGAGATTCCGGCGAACGCGCCGAACCACGAGTTGACCTCGAGTTGGTGGGTCGATCAGGACGTGAAGATCACGTCGTTCTTCCCGCACATGCACCTGCGTGGCCAAGACATGAAGTTCACCGCCGTCTATCCGGACGGCCACTCGGACGTGCTCATCAACGTCCCGAAATGGGACTTCAACTGGCAACTCTTCTATTATCCCGACCAGTTCGTTGAATTGCCCAAGGGGACGCGTGTGGACGTGGTCGCGCACTACGACAACTCGGCGAACAATCCGCACAACCCGGATCCGTCGGTCGATGTCGGCTTTGGTTTGCAATCGACGGACGAGATGATGTTCGGCATCTTCGAGTACTTCACTGTAGATGGCGCGGCCGCAAAACCGGTGTCAGACGATGATCGGCTCAGCATGATCACGAAGGACTTGCCGAAGGGCGACACGTACAAGATAAATCTCGCCTTTGGCCGCGACTCGCTGCCCACCGCGCTGGTGCTTCCGCGCGAGGGCGACGGCTCGCTGCACTTGGCCCTGCACGGCCAGTTTATGCAACTGCCCGTGACGGACATCATTTGGGACGGTGCCCAGTACACGTTCAAACTGAACATCAAATTCGGCGGTGCTTCAGCATCATTTATGGCGAACGGTACCGTTGGCCCCGACGGCGCGATCAAGGGCGATTTCGGCGGCGCGGGCGGCGGGATGTTCCAGCTCGCGGGCTTCGAGGGGAAGCGCGCGGCGTCGTAGCTGTTATTTCGTCCGTGAGGCAGCCGAGGGCGGCTGCCCCACATGCGCTCGGAATAAGGTGCGGAGTCCAGATATTCGCCGCGTATCGGCGGCTATTGCTCGCCGTTCGCCAGGAAATTGTTTAGGCGCTGGTGAATGACTTCCCAGATGCTGTCGATATTCGTGTTGACTCCGGGATTGAGCGAGTCGAGCGCGGCCAATATGCCGCGGGCTTCTTGAATGCCTTGCTGAATCGCGCCGCCGATCAAATCCACGAACTGCTGCTTGGCGTCTTCTTCACTCAGGTCCGAGTGGTTTTCCTTGAACTTCTCGAAGAAGCCGAGCGCGAAATCCGCGATGCGGTTTGCGGTGGCCTCGGCAGAGGTATCGATGACGGCGTCTTCGGGAATTCCCAGTTCCGCGCGCGCATCGCCTACCACGGCCCGTAGATGCTGGTAGGCCCGTTCGAGGACCATGTTCGACGAATCGCCGATGCCCAGGCCGTGCGAGCCGAACAGCGCCGAATCGCTGCCGAGTATGGATCCGCCGCTCGAGGCACCGTTGGCGTCCCGCCGGTAAAACGTTTGCTGATAGAGCAAAATAGTATCGCTCGATTGAATGCTGCCGCTTAGGCCGACCATACACTTCCCTCCTCGTTGGGCCCTCTCCCAGAGGGCCGGATTCCGTCGCTAAAGCCCTTATCGGCACGCGTTTCGAATTGCTTTAGTGGGCGGGCGGGAGCGGCCTTGGGTTGTTTCATTCTTTCGCCCTTACAGGGCTGGCTGGGTCGGGAGGTCGTCGTATCCTGGGGTTTCACCCCATAAGCGCTAACTTGTTTTGATTTGCCTTGTCATGCATTGATATGCTCCCA
>CAYXRK010000208.1:0-7822 GCA_964467615.1 uncultured Nitrospirales bacterium
CATTCCGGCTGTTTTCGACAGGCCGTTGAGCACGAGCACGTTCTTGCAGCGGCCCGCCATCGACGCGGGCGCGCCATCGTAGTAGAGGCGCTCGTAAATTTCGTCCGAGATGAGTAGCAGGTCGTGTTTGGCGCAGAGGTCCGCGATGGCTTGAAGTTCAGCGGCGTTTAGTGTCGTACCTGTGGGGTTGGATGGTGAATTGACGATGAGTATCTTGCTGCGCGGCGAAATCACGGCTTCGATTTTCGCGACGGTCAGTTTGAAATCGGGGTAGGTGTCGATCATCACCGGTTTGCCGCCGAGCAGCGAAACAATGTGCGGATACATGACAAAGTAGGGGTCCGCGAACAGCACCTCGTCGCCGGCATCGACGGTCGCCATTAGCGCGAGGAACAGGCCACCCGAGACGCCGGACGTGACCATCACGTTTTCGAGCGGCACGCCGTAGTAGCGCTGGTAATACTCCGAGCAGGCGGCGCGCAGCGGCTCGATTCCCCACGTCTGCGTGTACGAATTCCGGCCCGCGCGAATGGCCTTGACAGCCTCGTCCTTCACCAATTCGTCGACGTCGTAGTCCGGCTGGCCAATGGAGAGGTTGATCGGGTCCTTCATGTTCGCCGCGAGCGCAAACACCTTGCGAATGCCGCTCGCGTCGATTCGCGACATGCGTTCTGCGATGAAGGACATGAATTACAGCCGGACGGGCCCAGGATTGTGGCGGGCGATTAAGGGTAAGATCCGGCTTCTCAGGCGGATTATTTGCCGCCGAAAAGATCGGTGAACGATGTCCGCCAAGGTTCCCCGACCGGCGACATGACGAACGCGGCCACCGCCGCCGCAACGACCACGATAATGAGCATGGTCTTCGTATTCTTCGATATTCCACCGCCGCCACTCATGGCCATTTGCTGCATACCGGCCTGCGGAAGGAATATCTTCTCGCCTGCTTCGGCGCGTGCCTTCTTGTCCTCGACCCGGCCGAGCGTTTCGTTGATCGAGATGAAGGCGCGGTGCCATTCGCTCCCCAGTTTCTTGACCGCCACTTCAGACTGGCCGTAGATCGCTTCCAGATTGGTCGCGCCGGAAACGATATTCATCGTATTCCCGTCCATTTTGTAATCGTCGGCCAGACATTCGTAGAGCACGTTGTGCTCGCGCGCGAGTTTGCTCTTAATCTTGAGAAACTGGTTCTCGAGCTGCGCCTTGTTCACGCCGGGGCTTGGATACGCGCTGAGAATTTGGTTGAACAGGAGCCAGTCGTTCATGAATTCGCGTGTCATGTTCACGCGCCGTTCGAGTTCCTCGACTGTCTTGAGTTGTTTCTTCGAGAGCTTGGCCAACGGAACACTCAGCTCCTTCGGGTTAGTCGGGCCCGGTCTGCGCCTTGCTCCGCAAACACTCCGCGCCCTATGCCTTCCACAAACGGGACGGTCAATCTAACATAGCCCCCCGTTCAAGTCAAAGCGATTCGATTGTCAAAGCGATTCGATCAAACTATCAAAACACATCGTCAATGGGAGAACGGTTCTTGGAATCCGTTGACCGTAGCGCCTATCCGGGTTAGACTCCGCCGCCGTGACCGAACCCATCACAGACGCCCCAGCCAACGCCGCGGTGCGACCACAATCCGCCCGCCGAGACGCCATCGCGCTCGCCATTTACCTACTTGCTGTCCAGGTATGGTCAATCAACGCGGGTCCGCTTGGGCGCGATTTTCGGCTTCTGTCCGGTGATACCAACGGTCTCTCGCACCCGCTGGCCTCGGTCTGGATCGCAATGGTCCACATTTTCGGCGGGTTCGCGCCCGCCTACCACTTCGTCAATCTCGCGTTGCTGTATGCCTGCATGCTGCTCCTGTACTGGTTCGTCCGGGTTGCCTACCACGACGGCCCCCGGTGGATCGCCACACTGGCAGCCGCGTTGTTCATGGCGAATCCGGCCTTCCGCGAAGCCACGCTGCACCTCTCGGGCGCTATCCAACTTCTGCCTTGCGCCGTGGGACTCGGGACGCTGACGCTCTACGCTCTTTCGTGCTCACGCGATTCGCTTCGACTTCGCGCCGCCGCGTTTTCCTCCATCGCTGCCGCCGCGCTCTTCGATTCCTCTAATACCGCGCTTCCACTCGCGTGTTTCGCGTACGGCGTCATCATCTCTAGCGATCGCCACATCGAGCGCATCATATGCCTCGCCGCAATTCAATCGATTGTCCTGGCGCTTCGCCCCGACGTCGTCTCTTTTGAGTCGCTTCGCCCCGCGTCCTCCATCGCTCCGCTGTACCTCGTCCTCTATCCAATCGGTTTTCTGCCCGAAGCCGCTTGGCGCTTCCACGAGTTTCCCTGGCTTGGGCGGCTTGCCGTTGTTTCATTCCTCGCCGTCGTGGGGTTAACACTCAAATTGGCCCGCCATCGCGCCGCGCACTTTGGTCTGGTTGCCGCAATCGTTCTACGCGCCCTTCAAGGACGCGCGGGGGTGGATTGGACGCACCTCACGGGCGCGGGATCGATGCTATTACCCGGATCGCTCGTGCTCGTCTCGCTCGTCGTCGTGTTTGGCCAAATCTGGAAGCACCCCAAATGGCGGCGCGGTGTGGTCCGTTGGACGACCCTCCTCGCCCTACTCGCGTTCGGACTCCAGATACACGCCGGGAGTATCTGGCGAAACGCCGCGCGCGAAGTCCGGGACTTTCAGGCGGAGGCCGTTCGATTGGCTCCAGGTGGCGAGACAATCGGCATCCTCCCCGACATCGGCGCGTGGCGGGGCGCACCCATTCAACTATCCGAATCGATCCGGTACGACACGCCGTTCAGCCGAAAGGTCCCGCACGTCTCGCTGCTCATGCTTTCGGTGTATCCGTCGCGCGAAGATGGTTGGACGCTTTCCTCGACGCCCGTTTCCGATTCCGTGATCGAGGTCATCATCACCGGCCCGGACACGCGCTACATCGCCCCCGCGCCGTTCGATGTCCTTCGCGTCGGGAACCGGACCATGTCGCCGGACGTGATTGTCGAGACGCTCGAATCCTCGCGCGAGCGCCTCCGCCTGCGAATCGAATCGCGGAACGGCCCGTTCCCGGAAACCCTCTGCCGCGTCCGCCTGCCCTGACCTACTCCTCGACCGCGAATTCTTCCGCCAACTTGCGCAACGCCGCCTGTACCTTGTCCAGTTGCACCATGAGGTCCGACACTTCGCTCTGATGTTCGCGTTTCATTTCTAACCGTTCGAGGTCCGCGGCATCGAGTTGCTCGTGTAACTCCGCCGCGAATGACAACGCCGTCAGAATCGCGAAGGCCTGTGTGTCAATCCGCGCCGCCTTCTTCTCGAATTCGCGCATTCGTTCTGTCACTCGCCCGGCCATTTTTTCCGTTTGCGCGCGGGATCCAAAAACCGGCGCATCTATCGACACGCCCGCAACGCGCACCTTGGTCGTCCGCTCGCCAGGACCGTCCTTCGGAGGACGCGCGATCATTTTTTCTCGTCCGCCATTTCCGGCAGGATTGCCCGTGCCGCCTTTACCTCCGCGGCGTACGCGCTGATGACCTCGGCCGTATCCGCGATTCGTTGATCCACGGTATCGAACTCGCGTTGCTCGATGGCTTCGCGGATCGCCGGCAGCGTCTTCACGCCGTATCCCGTGTAGAAGCCGGGCGCGTAAATAAAATGCCGATACCACGGCCTCTTGGGAAGCCCCTCCTCGCGTATGAATTTTTGCTCGGCCCGGTACATCGTCGCGTCAAGCCGTTCCAACTGCTCGACCGAAAGGCCGCTGCCATCTTTGAGCGCGGATTCCAACGTCTTCTTGAATCCGTCGGCCACCGTCCGCAATTCCTCGACGGCGTTTTGGAGCGGCGCAAAATTGAAGTGGGGGACTGGCGTCTTCGCGGCGGGTGCGACATACTTCTCCATCGGGTCCGCCGCCAGCGTGTAATACCCTTTCTCGATTCGCTCGTTCTCCTTCTCCGTGCTTGAGCGCAGATCGTCCGCTGCCTTGACGAGATCCTCCGCATACTCCGTCAACGCCCGCACCGTTCCCGTGAAATCGAACGGGACCACGTCCGCGTCCGCAAGGCGCAACGTCAATCGTCCGCATACCTCCGCCAGCGCAACACCGTATTCGAACTTCGGGTCGACAAACGTCGAATAGTGATCGAACGTGTCGAATGAGGTGTGGTATTCGCCGCCGTCGCCCTCCCCTCCAAAGCCGAGGTTGAAACTGGGGATTCCGAGGTGCTGGATGAAGGGTGAGTAGTCCGAACCCGATCCCAGCGCGGTGAGCCACACATCGCCGGAACTTTCGTAGTGTTTGCGCAATGGCTCCAGGCCATTCAGCACCGCGTTCGCCCGCTTCCGTTCGGCGATGCTCACGTGTGTCTCGGGGTCCAACACAACCTTTGCCGTCTCCGACGCCATCCGTTCCAGGCTGTGCGATCCCTCGATATTAAGGAAACCGCGCGAATTGCTGTCGGTGTTGATGTACGCGACCGCCCGTTCCCGCAGTACCTTCGCGTGGTCCTCCACCCATTCCACCGAGCCGAGTAGTCCCGGTTCTTCGCCGTCCCACGCGCAGAACACAATCGTGCGCCGCGGCCGCCAGCCGGTCTTCGCCAATTCGGCGGTCGCCCGCGCCTGTTCGAGCAACGTGATCAGGCCTGAGATCGGATCGCGCGCGCCGATCACCCACGCATCGTGATGGTTTCCGCGAATTACCCACTCGTCCGGGCGCTCCCGGCCCTCCAATCGCGCGATGACGTCGTACGCCGGCACAATGTCCCAATTGAACACTAGCTTGAGCCGCACGACGGGACCGTCCTCGCCGCCGAAGCGGTACGTCACGGGCATTCCGCCGCGCCATTCCTCCGGCACGGTGGCCCCGCCCATCGCCCGCATCAACGGCAGCGCGTCCGCGTAGCTGATGGGCAGCACCGGAATCTTCGTGATCGAGTCCGCGTCCTTCAGCTTCAAACGCCGCGCGTGCTCCGTCGCGCCGCGGTTGGGCGTAAGCGGATCGCCAGGGCGAAACGGAAGGTCCTGCACCGACCCGCGTTGCACCGCCGTATCGTGCTTGTACGCCCCCTTCGGATACCCGTCCCCTTCGCCGAATCCGTCGTCCGCGGGGTCGTTGTAAATGATGCAGCCAATCGCCCCCTTCTCCGCGGCGACCTTCGGCTTGATCCCGCGCCAAGACCCGCCGTAGCGCGCGAGCACGATCTTGCCCTTGACGTCGATGCCGTGGCGCTCGAGCACCTCGTAGTCCTCGGGAATCCCGCGGTTGACGAACACCAGTTGCGCCGTAACTTCGCCGTCCGCCGAGTACGCGTTGTACGGGGGCAGCCCCTCCGCGACGATCGCATCGTGCGCCGAATCCGTCGGTGCGATTTCCTCTTTCAAGCTCGCCGTGAACCGCTCCGGTTCCAGCATTTCGAGTTCGCGTGTCTTCGGAGTCGGAAACAACACGTGATACGTCTCGATCTTCGTGTCGTAACCCCATTGCTGGAAAAGCCCCGCGATGTACTCCGCGTTCTCTTTCGCCTTGGGCGAGCCGACATTGTGCGGCCGCGTCGTCATGTGCCGCGACCACTCGCGCAAGTTCTCCGCGTTTAACTGCTTCGTGAACTGCGATTCGCGATCAAGTTGCGCCTTCCCCGACTCCGCGGTAAAGCCAAATGGCACATCATCGCCAAACGCGACAGACCAAACCGCTGCCGCCAACAGCACCGCGCACGCACGCATCGAATTCATAGGATCATCTTCCGCATTGAGGATCAGCCGCCAATCCTATCGGCGGAATAGCTGCAACGCAATCGGACTCGTTCTCGATAGGACGAATCGCTGCTTCCCTTGACCCTAAACCATGCTCCAAGTCACGCGAAAGCCGCCACAGGGTTCTCAAAAGCAGCGCAAATCATGAACGATTCCCAAAACAGCAGTGAGAACAGATGCATATCCTCGAACAAAAAGCACCTGTATGAAAACACTGCCGGGAGAACTGATTTCGCATTCGCAACTTGCCAAGAAAACTGATAAAGCTCAGGCACATCGGCCTCGGTTTCACAAAGCCGGATGTCTTTGCAGTTCTGGCGCGGAAGGAATCTCTTGTGTTCTAGGTAAAAACGCCCTTGCGCGATCTTGATCGCGACGCGCTGCATTCTGTACTTTTCGAGTTTGAGATACACGATTCCAGACGGCAGGTGGATGCCGCCGTCGCTCACCGTCTTGATCTCTTTCAACAGGCGCCGAGCCATTGCCGGGGTCTGCGGTTTGTTGACGCGCCGCACTAAATCCTGATGTAAAATATGCCACATGGCATGATTGCCCTTATTCACGAACGGCACGCTGGCCGAATAGAAGTACTCCTCGTCCTCCCGGTACTGGCTGTTGCAGCGCTCGTGAGTTGGGATCACCCAAAGATTGAGATTCTGCCCGCTGCGAGTTTCCTTAGGATAGAACTGCTTCGGCGGGACATGATCGTTCGTAAGCCTGTCGCCCGGGCTACTCGGCTTCAACGATATCAACTCACCACAGAGACAACAGAATTTCTCTCCGGAGTCGCTTCGCAACGTCAATTTAGGTTCGGCGTGCTGCTTCTTCGGCAAGTGGTCTCGCCTCGTCGAAATGCTCAAGCGCGAACGGAATGATGATGCGCCTCGTATCGCGCGATTTCTTCCTTGAGTTGATTCACGAGGCGCTTGAGCGATCCCATTGTCATCTCGCGTAATTCCTCGTCATCGCTGGTTTCATGGGCGAGGGCTTCGTAGTCTTCTTCGAGCATGCGCAGCTTTCTGCGAGTGTTGAGCAATTCTCGTTCACTTGTGAGATTCACAGCACCACCTCTACCATGCCCTTGGGCGAGCCCAGGCGATCTTCCGCGAAAAAATCGCCAGTCAATCTATCGAATTCCTTTTGGTCCGAGATCGCTATGTCCAGAAACGGCAGACCACTACGCAATTCCCGGATCGCGGCGTGGTTTCGCCGCCGCCCCGCGATGAACAGCAACACGCAGTCGACATCGTTCGGCTCCATGATATCGGTGACGACGCTGCCGTTCAAAACGATGCGGTGTACTCCCGCGTGCATACCCAAGTCCACCATCCATCGGATCGACTCCATCTGCACGCGTCGAAGCTCGGATTCACGACCGAAGCGGGACTTGATTTCGGACAGCGTGGCCGGGTGGATGCCGGGTGGCAGGACGCCGGAGTCGTCGAAGGGAGGGATCATTCAAAGTCTGTTGGCGTTCGTGTCGGTGACAGGTTAGATAAAACGAGCGATGTATCCATCGGCGCTAATCTCGTTACACTATCCCATCGAATCATCTCACTCAATCGAGCCGCATGAACGTCCTCTTCAACGCACTCCAATCAGGCAACCGCAGCGGGACGGGCCGATATGCCGCCGAACTGGCGCGGCGGCTTCCGACTCTCGGCGACGTGAGCGTGCTTTGGCCCGAGGGATTGGCCGCGCCGGAGGAGATTCCGGCGAGACGACTGGTTCCCGTTGCTGCATCGCCTGCGTGGAAACGGCTAAAAGCCGATCAGTTCGATATCGCACGCTTCGCGCGCGAATGCGATGCCGATTTGCTGCACTATCCGGCGAATATTGGCCGATTGGTCGGCGGTCTTAGAACCATCCTAACCGTCCACGACCTCAGCTTCTTTCGAAATCCGGGATGGTTCCGGCCTGGCCGCGCGATGTACTACCGCTGGGGTGTCACGCGAAGCGTGCGATGCGCCGCCCGCGTCATCGCGGATTCGACCGCGACAGCGGACGATCTCACCCATTATCTCAGTGTAGGCGCGAAGTCCATCGACGTAATCCCGCTGGGTAT
>CAYXRK010000209.1:0-7751 GCA_964467615.1 uncultured Nitrospirales bacterium
CGTCGAGATAGTTGGGGACGTTGTCGCCGTCGGGGTCCATCCGCTGCGTGTCGTCGAGAATGCCGTCGCCAAGGGCGTCATCGTCGGACGCGTTGGCGACGCCGTCCTCGTCGCGGTCGGTGTCGGCGTCGTCGGGCGTAAGGTCGCCGTCCGAATCGGATTGGCCGTAGAGCGCCGGGGAGGTGATGGTCGCGGGGCCGGGCGCTGTGACTGGCGCGAGGATGTCGGTGGAGGCGTCGACCGTGAATTCCTGGACGGCGAGGACCTCTTCGCTGCCGGGTCCGGCGGGCGTCGTGAAGGCGAGGACGTATGCGCCCGCGGGAACGTCGAACGAGAACGCGCCGCTCGCGAGGTTGGGCGTTGCGCGGCGGACGCCTCCGAAGGCGTCGAACAGAATCGCGGTGACAGGCGAGACTGCGCCGCTCCAGATTCCGACGACTTCGACCGTGACTTCTGCAGGCGTGCGGGCACCTTTGGCCCAGGCCCAGGGGTCGAGCCATGCGCTGCGGACGCCGGGACTGGCTGAGACGTTGCCGATGAACACGGGTCCGGCAGGGCCGTCGTCGGTCCCTTGCGCGGCGTTGTCGTCGGGGGCTTGCGGGAAGTTGCGTTGACCCCAGGGGCCCGCAAAGCGAAGCCAGCGCGGCGAATCGGGATCCGTGAGCCGTCCAAGTTGCGCGAGATTGTATGCGGCGATGTCCGGGTAATCCGGCAACAGATCGGTCGGCACGGACCATTGGCCCGCGCCGTCGTGTTCTTCGAGGCCTTCGGGATAGCGCGTCGAGCCGCCGTGGAGATACATCGAGTGTCCGCCGCGCCCGGCGAATAGCACGGGATGCGAGTCGCCATCGAGCTCGATGCCGTTCCAATCGAGTGATACAGCGCCGCTGTCGCCGGAGTCGCGGAATTGTTGCCACTGTTGCGTCGCCGCAATGCTTTTCGGATTTCCCGCAGCGTCAAGCAGGACTTGGACGAGTTCCCAATCGCCCTCGTGCCGGTGACCGCCTCGCGTGCCGTCACCCCAAGTGTCGGCGTAGAAGTGCACAAAGTATTGGAGCGCGATGTCCGTGGGCGTCGCGCCGCTGGCGGACGACCCCGTGCCGATTTGCGCGGCGGTCCAGTAGATGGTTGGGGCAAAGGCATCGGCGACTTCGAGGTAGCCGGCGATGAGTTCGTCGTCGGTGTCGCCGGGGAGGTCGATTTCCGCCTCGCGCCAGGGGTAGGCGTCGAGTTCGCGCGGACCAAGCGGGGCCGCGAGCGACGCGCCGGGTGCGGGCGTGAGCGATGCGAGCGAAAACGTAAGGTCGACCGGCGCCGGCATGAACACTTCGCTCCGGTGGAGCCTAATCACGGGCGCGAACTTTCCGGCCAAGTCGGACAACGCTTGCATTGAAATCGACGGGGCTTCGAGGAAATCGCAGGCCATCGATATCGATATGGAGTCGATCTCGACGGCGTCTTCCGTAAGGCGAAAGACGAAATCACCGAGCGCGTTCGCGGCGTTTGCGTTTGCGGGCGGTGTTACCAACAGCGTGAATTCGTGCGTGCCGCGTTGGAGCAGGCCTGTGAAATCGCCGTCCGCGGAGGCGATCCAACCCGCCGGGGCGACAACTCCCGATCCATCAGGGGCGTTGACGGAAAGCGCAAAGAGGGCTGCGGAATCGACCACGACGCCGATGCGCACGGGTTGCGTGACGCCTTCGCGGCTGCGGCCATAATCGATCAGATAAATACCGGTCTCGGGTACGTCGACCGGATCGTTCGCGTCCGATCCCGAGAGCGCCTCCGCGCCGTCGTTGAAGCCATCGCTGTCGGAGTCGGCGTCGACCGGGTCCGTTTCCGATGCGTCTACGCGCCCGTTGCCGTTGAGGTCTTCGCGGCCGTCGCCGAGGCCGTCGCCGTCGGTGTCGTCGGTGGTCGGATCCGTTCCGGCGGCGAGTTCGTCGAAGTTGGCGAGGCCGTCCTCGTCGGGATCGCCGTCGGGGCCGTTGTCGCCCAATGCGCTGAAAGGATCGAGGCCGTAGGTCAGCTCCCAATCGTTGGGGAGTCCGTCGTCGTCTTCGTCGGCCGAACCACCGGGCAGTCGCATACCGTAGACGAGCGGGTTCAGGCCGGTGTCTTCCTGCCAGACGGCAAGGAATTCGTTGTCGTTCGGGTTGTGCGTGACGCGCGGATCGAACTGATCGCCCGAAGAGGGCGCGAGGGCAGCTTCCGTGCGCAGAAGCTGACCGCCAGCGGTGACGCGCGCGCCGCGCAACTCGACGACACTCGCGTTCGCGACGGAGAAAAGCGCGGCGAACTGCTCGCCATCGGGCGAATACCCGAGCGCGACGCCTTCGGTGTTTGCGTTCTCAGACACGACGAGCGTGACGAAGCTGGCGGGGGTCGTGCCGGCGTCGAAGCGCGTTAGCCAGACACCCGTGGGCGCTGCCCCGGCGAGGACCGCCCACTGATCGAGCGAATCGACGAAGATGGCGTCCACGTGGACTGAGGTCAATCCGGCGGAGGCGCCGGGGAGTGGCAACGAGACGGGCGCTCCGATGGGGTCGCCGGTCGCGGCATCACTGCGCCGGGCGAGGAGCGTCCACGGATCGGCATCGACGCGTGACCAGTAGACCACGAGAAGCTCGGCGCGATCGCCGTCGTAGGCCGCGGCGTGTTCGCCAAGGGAAACCGTACCGTCGTTCGCGGTCAGATTGATGTTGAGCGTTGGGTCGTTTGTTGCGGGGTCGAAGCGCGCGAACCGGAGGTCTTCGACCGCGCCTTGGACGCGGTAGACGGCGAGGACGTCGCCCTCGGGGCCGTTGGCGATGAATCTGGGCGCGAGGTCGTCGCTCGCGCCCGCGATGAGTGGGAACGTCGGGCTGTCGTCCGTGGAATTAAGATCTATGGCGCGTCCCAGCAAATCGTAATCAGCGCCCTCGAACGAGTTTTCCCAGGTGACCCAGACCTCGCCTGCGTCGCCGATCGCGGCGGCGGCGCTTGAGGCGGCGCTGCCGACGTCGAGCGACGATAGGGCAATGCCGTCGCGCAGCGGCAGCGCGGCGTTGTCCAGGATCGAAGCGTAGGCGCGCAAGTTGGCGATCCACGCGACCACGTAGCGATCGGCAAGCAGCTCGAACATGACCGACTGGCCCGATTGCACGCGGCCGTCGTCGAAGATGGGGAATGGATCGTTCAGTTCCCGGGCCGCGTCGATTTGGATTCGCAGGGGTAGAGTCACCGGAATCTCTTCCGCGCCCACCGCGGTGAACTCAATGCCGGAGAGGTAGGGATTCATGCGCGCTTCGAGGCCCGTGATGTCGATTGAGATTTCGACGTCGCCGGGCCCATCGCCGCTCGGCGGCGTTACGGTGACATAGGAATGCAGCGGCGTCGCGATCCACTCGAGCGGGCCGAGAAGTGCGTTCGAGATGTTGATGGTTTGCGTGTCGGGGTTGACGCTGCCCGCGTATGCGTGGAAGCTGAGCGAGTCCGGGTCGAGCACGATTTCCGGCGCGGGGTAGGCGACGGTCAGCGTGACATCGACGGTGAAGGGACTGTTCGACATCTGTGGTGATTCGAATTCGATGGCGCCGGTGTATGGGCTGCCCTCGGGTGTGAAGTCGGTGGTGTCGACCTCGACGGAGACCACGCCATCGAGCGATCCGCTTTCGGGCGTGACCTGAATCCACGAGTCGCTTGGCGTCGCGGTCCAGGCGAAGAGAGGGTGGGCCGAGCCGGAGACAGCGAGCGTTTGCGCGGCGGGTCCGTCTTGCGTGACGACTTTCAGGAAGTCGAGGTCCGCGGGCGTTACGCTCATGATGTCGTTGCGGATCAGCGGATCGGGATCGATGCCGTCGTTGAGGCCGTCGTTGTCGGTGTCGGGATCGTCCGGGTCCGTGCCGAGGTCCTCTTCCTCGTCGTCGGTGAGGCCGTCGCCGTCGGTGTCGGTGTCGCTCGGGCCGCCGCCTACGATGCGGACCCAGAGTTGCATCCACGTTTCGCCGCTGACTCCGGCGATGACTTGACCGTTGAAATCGGTGATGACCAGCATCGCACCTCGCGGGCTCATAGTGCCTTCGACGTTGCCACTGCCGTTGAACCTGAAGGTGCCAGTGGCGTTGACGGCGATTGAACCGGAAAATGTGGACAGGTCTCCGGCGCGCTCGATAGTGCCCGCGTAGTCACCCGTGCCGTCGGCGACGACTTGGCCGACACCGATGGTCTCGATTCGGTTCGAGCGGACGCGGAGTTCATGGACACGATACGTCCCTTGGAAATCGGCAGCGCGGGAGTTCGTTGATCGGCGGACGTACATTGCGAGGCCGACATGCGCGAAAAGCAGCCGGGGGTCGTCGTTGGCGTCGGCCTCGATCGAGCGGAAGAGGATGTCGCCCGCGGAGGTAAGCGTCGCGAGATCGTCGTCGTCGCCGTCGATGCGCGTGGGACCGGCGGACGTGACATCGTAGATGTGGTTCGTGACGAGATTGTTCGCCGCGAGCGTGTAATCGCCTTGGCCATTCGAGTCGACCGCGCCGAACCAGGCGCGCCAGTTTCCGTTGTCTTGGGAAGTGAGGGCTTGGTAGCTGTAGTCGCCCGTGAACGAGGCGTCGTTGAGGGGGGAGGTGGTCCTGACGCTGACGCGAAGGGCGGCGTAGCCGTTGGGGAGCGTCGTGTCTAAGCTTGGAGCGACGCGGAGGGACTCGATGGCGATTGCGCCGTCGGAGGTGAAGGTGCCCCAAACGGGCCGGCCATCCACACTGAAGGTGCGGGTCGATTCGATTACAAAGTCTTCGGTGAAGAAGGGGATCTCGCCGTTGGTCAGGACCGTTTGGATTTGGCCCGTCGCGGTTTGAAACGTGCGCGTGCCGTAGCGGACCCAGCCTTCGCCATTGAGTTGGGCGAAGAGGTCATGGATTCCGTAGGTCCCGCTGAGTTGCGCGACTGCGGGCAAGGACGTGAACAAGATCAGCGTCGAGCGCAGGACCCATCGCGCAGATGATTTCGCTGCCGATTGCATATGGCCAGGCACTTCCCCCATACCGGCCTATAATACGGGGCCGCACCCGCCGTTCAAAGTTCAACGTTCAATGAGTTTTATTCAGCCCGTGCGCGGCCTGGCAACGGCGGCGGGGCATGGCCGGTGAGTTTCAGGAAGGCGTCTTCGAGGAGGACCTCTTCTTCTTTGATGGTCAGGACACGATAGCCGCGGGAGACGAGTTCGGAGGCGACGAAGCTGAAGTCAGTGGTGTCGGGAGCGAGTTCGGCGATGACCGTGCCGTCTTCGGTGTAGGCGTCTTCGATTTGCGGGAGGCTGCGGAGGATCTCGGCGGCGGCGTCCGGCCTATCGACAGGGCGAATTTCGAGGCGGTGTTTGGTGCGGGTTTTGGCGAGGGCGTCTTTGATCGTGCCGGAATAGACGAGCGATCCGTTTTCGAGAATGCCGATTTTGTTGCACAGCATTTTGAGCTCGGAGAGGATGTGCGAGGAAATGAGGACGGTCTTCCCCATGTTGCCGAGCGTGCGAAGGATTTCTTGGACTTCAATGCGGGCGCGGGGATCGAGGCCCGAGGCGGGCTCGTCGAGGATGAGGACTTTGGGGTCGTTCACGAGGCAACGCGCGAGGCCGAGGCGCTGGCGCATGCCGCGCGAAAGTCCCTCGATCAATTCATCACGTTTGTCCTGGATTCCAGTCAATTCGATGCAATCGTTGACGACACTCTGGCGGCGAACGGCGGGAATTCGGTAGGCCGCGGCGAAGAATTCGAGATACTCGGACACCATCATGTCGCGGTATGCGCCGCTCGAATCGGGCATGTAGCCGATGATCGGACGCACCATCTTCGCCTCGCGCACGCAGTCGTGGCCCATGACCTCGGCGATACCGTAGTCGGGTCTGAGCAGTGTGGCGAGGACGCGCATGGTGGTCGTCTTGCCTGCGCCGTTGGGGCCGAGGAAACCGTAGATGTCGCCCTCTTCGACCTCGAAGGAGAGGTCGCGCACCGCCTGGACGTTGCGGTAATGCTTGCGCAGATTTTGGACGCGGATGGCTACGGACATTTCGGGGCTCTAGAGTTCCGGATACGTTACCACGATCCGCGAGCCGGTTACCGAGCAGGTTAGAGCTTCCCCATTCAGAGTAAGCGGGGCGACGTATTGCCAGTGACCAGAACCAGTAAATGTCACGATAAGGGCCCCGCGCCGGAGCGCTTCGGCAAGCCGGAATTGGCGCGCGAAGGCGTCACCCAGGTGCGTTGTTTGTGTTTTTCCCGCCATCGGGTGCGCCCGATTGTCGAATGAGAGGTAGGAATTATCGCCCGCGGCGGGCCGATCCAAGGTCTCGCGGTGCGATCCTCCCGCCGGGATAGTCGCCTTCACCTGCCAGAGGGAACCACCGAAGAGGACCGTTTCGATGTCAATCGGTCCGTCCATTTGGTTCTCGATGCGCAGCTCTACAGTGTCGCTCCGCGGCGACGCAGCGACGTTGATTTTTGGCGCGTTCGGATCCAATCGGGTCGACGCGAACGCGCGGTGTGTCCAGATCGGGACCTGTTCCGAAATAACACCCGTGTCGCCATCGATTCGAATCGGGTCCTCTATTCGATAAAGGCCCGCCAAGGGGCGCGGGGGTGGTCCGTCTGGATCTGCGATGCGGTAAAGGTCGGCCCGCGGGAAAAAGATGCCGGTGATGCCCGTTTTAAGCGAAGTATCGAGCTCGGGAAATACGACCGTCCGTTCGGCATATTCGACCTCCTGCTCGCCGCCGATCCATAGGCGCGCGCCGAGCCACGCGGCAAACGTGAAGACGGCGACGATCGCGGGAAACGTGAGCCAAGTGAGCCTTGGGCGGCCGAGGCGCTTCACGAGTAAGTAGTCGCCCGGTCCCGCGGCGATGGCATAGATGAGCGTGAGCAACAGCACGAGACCGAGACGCAAGCCGGCGCTCGGCGCGCCCGATACGAGATCAGCCAGTTCCTTGGCTTGGAGGCTTTGGACGTCCCAAGATTGGACGAGGGAGCCGTCGGGGATGTCGGTGAACCGCGCACCGAGAATCTGCCGCCATAAGCCGTCGCGGTCAGGCCAGGATACGAACGCGGAATCGCCGATCGCGAAGGCGAAACAGACGATTGCGCCGAGGCCGTAAGGGCGCTCGACGACCAGGGGCGCGCCGTTCGATTCGAGCAGGACGCGCGCGCGCGATGCTTGGCCTTCCGCGAACACGAGGTCGGTATCCAAGACGGCTACACGTTCCTGGCGGGTGTTCGTCGGCCGGAAGGGAAGCAGTTCCGCGAACGCTTCTTGGCGGTACGCCTCGGTCCGTTTCGACGCATCGACGATCAACATGCCGCCCGATATGATCCATTCGCGGAGCGCGCCAATCTGCGCGGAGGTCAGCGGAGTCTCGAGCGCGGGCGCGATGACAAGGGCGTCGAACATATCGAATCCGTCGGCGCGATCGGGAAGGTTTTCGGCCTGAAGGAAAATGCGGGTGAAGATCGTTTGGCCCTTGTTTTCGGATGGCGGCAGGCTGCGAATGGGCTCGCCGATAAGGCCGAGCACAGGGACGTCCGAGCCGAGCGGTTTGGGTTGGATGCTAATTTCGACGAGAGGCCGCGCGTTGCCGACCTGATATTGGACGATTAGCTCCTCCGGGCTGAGCGGCGCGGGAACGTAGAGCGAGGCCCGCTTGGTCGCATTCGGCGCGAGCGGCACCGCGCGGGATACGGTCGTCCTGATGCCGTTCATCGAGCGAAACGTCGCCATGACGC
>CAYXRK010000210.1:0-7699 GCA_964467615.1 uncultured Nitrospirales bacterium
CTGCCCGACATGCTGGATCGCCGCAGCAACACCAACGTCAAGTCCGACGTGCCGCGAGGCACGTCGGGCATCGTCAGCGGTACGAATCCTTCACTCGTGACCCGCAAGGTGCCCACCGGCCCTGGCAGATCGTCCAGGGCGAACTCGCCATTGGCGTCGGTACGCATCTCCGGAGGATCGCCGGCATCCACGTACGCGCGAACGATTGCACCCGCGACGCCCTCGCCGTCAACGTCGATGACCCGGCCCGAAATCGCGTTTGGTGACGAGGTCTTCTTCGGTGCGTCGGAGGGAGAGGCCGATCCAACGGCGCCTTCGCTTGGCATGACCGATGCGCTCGCGGGAGATTTTGGAGCAAGCTCGGAAGCGGCGACGGGCGTGGTCGTCGCGGTTCGAACTCCGAAGTATTCAGTCCGTACGGCAATGATAGTCGTCGCCACGATAATTCCAACACCGAACAATGCGCCGGACGCCTTCAGACGCGCCGGACTCAACAACATTGATGCTGAGACAGCGTCGGCTTTCGGCGGTGGCGCTAGCGCGATAGCGGCCAAGACGCGGCGGCGGCTTGCTTCGCGTCCCTGCGGCGAATCGAACGCGTCGGCCAGTGTGGGGGCGAGGCGCTCGCCCAACCGCTCACGCGCCCGTTGCAAGCGTTTTTGTATCGCCCCGGCCTTTACGTTCAGAAGCGTTGCGATTTCTCGCGTTGACTGTCCTGCGAAATAGTGGAGCAGGAGCACTTCCCGATCAACGGGGGGCAATCCTTCGAGCGACTGACGAACGGCGTGATGCAATTCGGATTGCACATGGTCCGGAGGCGTTTCCGGTTGTTCGAGAATCTCTCCATACAGTTGCTCGCGCCGAATAGATTTTCCGCTCCAGGTGCGGGCGGTATTTCGCGCGATCTCCACGATCCACGGGCCGAACTTCCGACGGTCTCTCAGCGAACCGAGCCCGCTGTATGCCTTCACGAATGATTCCTGCGCGACGTCATCCGCGTCTTCAAGATTCCGGACTATCGCCAGCGACACTGCCTTGACAGTCGACGCGTATGCGCGGACGAGGCTTTCGAATGCTCCCTGGTCGCCGCAAAGGGTCGCTTCTATCAAGGATTGGTCAAGCGAATCTTGTTGCATTATCGAATGTCACCGTTGCTTCGGTTATTAGACATCATAGTTGCCTGATCGCGGACACCCAAAGCGCCCAACAAACCAGCCAAAGCCCTGCCCAAGGGAGTTCCGCAAGCTTGTGAAGTCAGTAAACCATGCAAAACTATTTGTAACCGTAGAAATTTTTAGCTTGACATGCAGACGTTTTGTTTAGTATAGTAATCAAATGTTATCCATGACGTTCTGTTGGTTCGTACAGCCTGCAACTGAATAGGAAGGTTTTAACTCATGTTTCACAAGCGTTCAAGCGGTTTTACCCTCATCGAGCTCCTCGTGGTCATCGCGATCATCGGGATTCTCGCGGCGATTCTCCTGCCCGCGCTGGCGCGCGCGCGAGAGGCCGCGCGGCGGACCTCGTGCGCCAATAATCTCAAACAGATTGGCATATCGCTCAAGATGTACGCCGGGGAGTCGCGAGGAGAGAAATATCCTGCACGGGAAAAGTACACCTACGGCGAGACCGCCCCCGGCAGCGGCTTTTTCGTGCCCAACGGCCTGGGCCGGGACATGATCTTCGACGGGTATGCCCTCATTCCCGAGTACATTCCCGATGTAAACGTCGTGTGGTGCCCGTCGTGGCGCGAAGAGGGACCGCTCGCGCGGTACGATGCGGCGGAAGGCAACAACGACGGTATCGTGCAACCGCACGAGTTAACGAAGGAGCCTTTCGATTACACGGGCTGGATGATCCTCGAGGACGAGAACATTCTAGGCGACCTCGTTGGGACGGTGGGCACCGGCCCGAACGGCCGTTTCGAGGAAAGTGACTACGTTGGCGCAACGCCTTGGGCTGAATTGTGGCAGCTCAACGTCGATACCATGGGCGCGGCGAGTGACGACGATTTCACGACCTTTGACTACGCCGGAGAGCGCTTCATGCCCGGCGAGAGCGACACGTTGTACCGGCTCCGCGAAGGAATCGAGCGGTTCCTGATCACGGACATCAACAACGCCGGCGTCAACGCTCAAGGGCAATCGCTCGTGCCCATCGTGTGGGACCACATATCGACGGCGACGAAAGACTTCGCCCATGTACCCGGTGGCTCGAACGTTCTCTACCTCGATGGGCACGTCGAGTTCCAAAAATATCCCGGCGCGAAATTTCCACTAACTGTGGACAGCGCGAGGATCTTCGGACGATACAACCGCGGATTTGACGGGTTCTAACGCGACCGATTCAGTAGATGACCTGAAACTCCGGAAGCATCGCGATCGACCAGACAAAGTCCTGCACGCGTTCCGGTGAGATGCTATCGCCCAGGATGGTAAGCGCGGTGGCGCGCTCCTCCTCGGATGGCGGCCGTTGGAGCGCGCGGCGGTAGACGGCGTTGATGATCGCGTCTGGTCCGGGGAATTCGCCCGCGAGTTTCTCCGCGCCGCGCACGAGGAATTGGTTGAACACTACGCCGTTGGTGAGTTCGAGCGCCTGCAACGTCGTGTACTCGAGCGGACGCCGCGTGACCACCTGCTCCCTGTTCGGCCGCCCGAGCGCGCGCGTTAGCGCATCCGCCGGGACGCGCCACGCCCGCACGCCGACGCCTTCCCCGGCATCGTGCGTGTCGGGCGGGCTGAACTTCGGCTCCTGCTGCCAAACGCCCGTAACGCGCGAGACGGCGTCGTTGAACGCCTCGGCCGTGAGCCGGCTGGGCGTGGGCCCTTGGAACGTGAACGGCCCGCCGCGCCCCTCGCCCGCCCCCGCGCTCTGAAGTTGGTAGGCCTTGGACGTCATGACGAGCCGCAGCAGCGCGCGCAGGTCGTAGTCCATCGTCTGAAATTCGCTCGCGAGCCAATCGAGCAGATCCGGGTCCCACGGTTTACGGTACATTTCATCGAGCGGCTCGACGAATCCCCGGCCCATGAGCCGCTCCCACACGCGATTGACGATGGTGCGGGCGAACCGGCCATTCTCGTCCACCGTGACAAGTTCGGCCAGGCGCTTCATCTTTTCGCCTCGCGGTTTGGAAGCATCGATCGCGCCCAGTTCCGGCCAGAGAAACTTCGTTTCGGCGGTGACGCCCTGCGGCACGTCGCAACGCACGAGTTCGAGCGGCTCATTCGAAAAGCAATTCGCCAGCCCATACGCATCGGTCAGCCGCCACTCGTCGACGAAACTGTCGTGGCACGACGCGCACTTCAGGTTTACCCCGAGAAACACCTGCGCCACGCTCCGCGCCGCCTGGACCGGCGTGCGCTCCGCTGCAGGCACGACGCCGCGCCACACGATGCCGTCCGTGAATCCGCGCGCGCCGTCCGAGGGATGAATCAACTGCCGCGCGAATTCGTCGTACGGCATGTTGTAATAGAGCGCGTCGTAGAGCCACTGCGAGATTTGCTTGCGCCCGCCGTCGATATAGCCCGTACCTTGAAAATCGTTCCGCAGCGCGTCATTCCAAAACGTCATCCAGTGCTCGGCATAGTCGCGGTCACGCGCGAGAAGTTCATCGACCAGCTCGGCGCGCGCGTCAGCTTTGCCGCCTCCGATGCCCGCGTGAAACAGGAAGTCGTTGAGTTCATCGACCGTCGGCAGCAAACCTATGGTATGCAGGTACGCGCGCCGCGCAAACGTCCTGTCGTCCACCGGCGCGCGTAAATGAATTGGGTGTTCCTCGAAGTAGGCCGCCACGAACCGGTCGATGGGATTGACCGAATCGTCAATCCCATCGCCGCCGGGAACCTCGGGACGCCGGGGATGGATCGAGTCCTCCCACGTGGGGGCCGGGGTGACGGAGAGATCCCACTCGAGGCCCTGATCGATCCACGCGCGCAAAATGCCGATCTCGCGGTCCGGCACCCTGTCCCCCTTCGGCGGCATCACGAGGTCCTTATTGATCGCGGCGACGGCCTTGATCAGCACGCTCGAAGCACTGTCGCCGATGGTGATGACAGGACCGTTCTCACTGCCTTTGAGGAGTGTCTCCCGCGATTCCATCGAAAGCCCGCCGCGCAGTTTGTCCGGCGCGTGGCAACGGTAACACCGCTCCGCGAGAATCGGATGTACGTCGACCGCATACGTTACTTGGCGCTCGACGGGGGGCGGGAGCGTTTGGGCAGTGGCAGATAAGCAAAGCAGCGCGACCGCCGAGGATGTGAATAGATTGGCATATCGGCCCGCCCGGGGTTCTCTCCCTTGGGTGCCCAACTTTCTTATCAATCGATGTACTTCCCTGTTCATTTCGCGGCCTGATGCGTTTGATGGTCTACGTCTAACCGAATACCTAAGGAGTGTTACCAAGTTCTTTCAACAGTTCCGTCAACTCCCGGACAAGCCCCGGAATGCGTTCAACAGCGATCGAGTAGACCGCAGAATCGTTCAGCGTGTCATATCCATGGACGAGGACGTGCCGAAAATTGATGATGACTCGATACGAATCCACACGGGACGCGACGGACGGGTGCCGCCTGTCAAGTTGATACAAGGCTTCCCCAATAATTTGCAATTGCCTTTCGACGCCAGAACGGATGGTCAAGGAGTCCAAGTACATCGCGAGATCAGCGGTGCCCAATATTTCCGTGACGTTCGCTGCGGCCAGAATCATGTCCTCCAAGTACTTCCGGGGATCATTGGCCATAGATGATGCGCTTCGAACGCGCCACCTCCGCCAAAAAGAACCGGTTCTTCGCCGCGCTCAATTCGACCAGATCGATTCGGCGCTCGAACAGGTCTTGCAGGGCCGCGAGAAGTCCGAAATACTGGTCCGCATGTTCGAGCGGCGTCGATTCTTCAAACTCGACCGTGAAATCGATGTCACTGCGTGATTCGTCGAATTCGTCTGTCGCCGCGGAACCGAAGACCGCCAATTCCTTCACGCGGTACTGCCGGCACAACTCCAGCAACGCAACGCGCTTATCGTTGATCACTGTATGCATCGGACTTCCAAAGACACGTACCTTATCGGACCGACGCCCGCCCCCGCCGCTTCACGGCAACGCACAGCGCTACGGCCAAACTGAACAACAACCCATCGCCCAGGGGCCAACTCACCGACCGCGTGCCTGGGCCGAGAGCGAGACAACTCGGGGGCAGCGGACTAATAATCGCGTCGGCGAACACCGTCGTTCGGGTGGACTTCTCAAAGGCCTGCGTATTGCTCAACTCGTTCGAGACAAAACAATCCCCCACGATATCGGCGTCGGTCGCTCCCTCAACGAGCACGCCTTCGACGAAGAACTCCGAGCCGCCTTTTGCTGTCGAGACAATTCGCCCAACGGGGGAACCGGAATTCCCTCGATAGGTGTCGAGATTCGAGAGGAAAAAGCTCGCGTCCGAAATGTCCTGAACCGTCGTTTGCGCGCCAAATGCGACCTTAGTAGGCAGCGCAAACGGATGCCCAATCACCCCTATCGGCGTGTCCAGTACAATCCCGCCCTCTGTGCGAAACGACAACGGCGTAGCACCTGGCGCCGTGACGGCGCGATCGATACGGACGACCATATGGTCTTGATCAGTGCCCCCGGGCGATCGGCTCACCACTTCAGCACCGGAATAGATTTGTTCCTCATCGAATACCGTGTTCGGCGTGTCGGCATCAATCATCTCAAAGCCGAAAATGAAACGAAGCGATGTAACAGGGCCTACAAGGCAATGGCCCGCCGTGACAATGATGTCATCGTCGGCAAGCCAACCAGTGCAGAATCCTGCGTTCGGTTGATCGGCAAAAGGTTCGCTTTCACATGGAGGAAGACCGCTGCCGGGATCGATATACGGGGACGTAGTCAACATAAACGTCCCATCGCCGTTATCCGTCAACTCCGAGGCTCCGGCAATAAGACACGTCGCATCCACCGCGGCGAGGATCGCGGGATCCGTCACTTCAAACACATCAAGGCGGTCGTCGGTCCCGTAGATGACCTTCGGGTCATCGCCGGCCGACGCCGCGAACGCAGGAATGTACAGCGTGGCCGCCAGCGCGGACACAAGAAAGAACGTAAAGCCGAATCGCATCTTGGTGCTCCTATGGTTGAGGAAGAATGCCGCAAACCCGGGGATTATATCGAACCGGCATCCACGGGCCCTCAACTCGAAGGGGAGGGCGAGGCTCCCGCCGAGCCAGAGATAGCCGAAACACATTAGACCACGACTCGCGAGCACGACTCGCCTTCTAAACGGTACATCGCCCACGCGTTGGTGTCACGATCCCTCGCGCCTCCACAACAAACTCGCGTCCAGTAGCGAATGCCCGCCCACGACGCTACAATTCCTCTTCCTCATGTCAACCGGAGTCCTATCCAATGAGTTTCGCGTTTCTGCTCGGATCGCTGGCCGCGGCGTTCGCTCTCGCCGCCGATGTCCCGTCCACCGCCGTTGGTACCTATCTCCAGGAAACGGCGCAGACCTACACGACCGCCGACGGTCTCCCCAGCGACGATGTTCAACGCGTCGTCATCGGGCAGAACGAAAGAGTCATCGCTCTCACCGCCGATGATGCGGTGGAGTTAAACGGGACAACGTGGTCGGCGACGAACGCCGTACGGGCAGCGCAGGCTAGGCCGGCCGTTGACGCCAACATGCGCAAATACTTTCCAGGCGCGGAGACGATCAATTCCTTCGTAGTCAAAGTGGGTACCGCCGCCGTGGGCACCGAAGGCGGACTGTTCCTGGCGAGTAGCAGCGGATGGGCCCCGCTGTTCCCCGCGGACGCGACGCGCTCCTGGGCGCCGCGCGGCATCAAGGCGGTCGAGTACGACGCAAAAGGCCGGCTCTGGTTCGCGTGTCCGCAGGGTGTCGGCGTGCTTGAGGGCGCATCGTGGACACTTTACGAAGGGCGGGACGGTCTGCCCTACAACGACTTCACCTGCATGGCCGCCGCGCCGGACGGTTCGGTGTGGTTTGGCACGACGAAGGGCGCGATCCACTTCGATGGCGAGCACTGGGAATATCGCCAAGGCCGGCGTTGGCTGCCGGACGATCACGTTCGCGCGATAGCGGTCACGGCCGACGGTGCGGCGTACTTCGCCACGGCAAAAGGTGTGGGCGTCATCAAGCGCGTTTCGATGACGCTGGCCGAGAAGGCGAAGTTTTACGAAGACGAGATCGACAAGTACCACCGGCGCACGCCCTATGGTTACGTGCTGGAAGTGGGCCTGCCTGAACCTGGGCGCAAGGAAAATGTGCGGCAGCAGGACAGCGACAACGACGGGCTATGGACCGCGATGTACGGCGCTGGCGAATGTTTCGCGTACGCGGCCACCAAGGACCCCGCGGCCCGAGAGCGCGCACAGAAGGCATTCGATGCGCTCGAGTTCCTCGGCAAAGTCACACAAGGCGGAGAGCATTCGCCGCCGAAGGGCTACGTCGCGCGGACGATTCTGCCGACGTCCGGTCATGATCCGAACATCGGCCGCATCCAGGGGGACCAGCGCGAGCACGACGAGGGCGACAAGCTGTGGAAGGTCTACGAGCCGCGATGGCCCAAGAGCGCGGACGGCCAATGGTATTGGAAATCCGACACGAGCTCGGACGAACTCGACGGGCACTACTTTTTCTACGCGCAGTATTTCGATTTGGTGTGCGAGACGGACGCCGAGCGTGC
>CAYXRK010000211.1:0-7642 GCA_964467615.1 uncultured Nitrospirales bacterium
GCGGATCTGGTGCGCGCGGCGTTGCTGGCGACCGTCCCGGTCGCCGCGTACTTCGACTTTCTGGCAATGCCGCAACTCTATCTGGTTGCGGCGGGCGTCGGCGCAGCAACGGTGTTGTTCCAAATCGCGGATCACGCGTATCTGCCTGCGCTCCTGGGCAAGTCCGATCTGCTCGAAGGTAATGCGAAGCTGGGAACGACGGACGCGATTGCGGAGATCGGCGGGCCAAGTCTCGCGGGAATATTGGTGGGACTCGTTACCGCGCCGATGGCGCTTGCGTTCGACGCCGTTTCGTACGTGATATCGGCTGCGTTCCTTCGGACGATTCGCCGTCGCGAATTGCCGACGAAGCCCGAGGCCGAAACGCAGGCGCTTGGCCGGGACTTTTGGATCGGCCTGCGCGCGGGTTTCGGCCATCGATTGGTGCGCCCGCTCATGATGGTCGATGCGAACACCGCGTTCTTTGGCGGTTTTTATCTTTCCCTCTACATGATCTACATGATCGAAACACTGGCGTTGCCGCCTGCGATCGTGGGAACGCTGATCGGCGTGGGTGGCGTGGGCGCTCTATTTGGCGCGATCATTTCGCGGCACTTGCAGCGCTACCTCGGCGTTGGTCCCGCGTTGGTCGTGTTACTCGCGGTGGGGCAATCGGCCGCGTTGTTGATTCCGCTCGCCAGCGGGCCGGAGTGGGTGGTGGTGAGCTGCCTGGCAGTGCATCAGTTGTTAGGCGACGCGATGTTGGTGGCGTACTACATCCAAGCGGTGAGTTTGCGCCAAACCGTTTTGCCGCAGCACGTCCTCGCGCGAGCGAACGCGGCGACGCACGTATTCACCGGAGTATTGGTGCCGCTGGGCGCGTTGGCCGCCGGGGGAATTGCATCCGCCGTGGATGTTCGCGCGGCGGTCTGGACGAGCGTTCTCGGAGGTCTGGCGGCGCCGGTCATACTCGCCACGTCACCGATTTTGAGACTACGGGAGCTGCCGATCGAGGGCCCCTAGCCAACTGCGGCTCGGCGGGAGCCTCGCCCTCCCCGTTTCGGCGGGATGAGACGACTGCTTGAATGGCATGGGCGCGATGCGTATAGTGCGTCCTCGACGTGAAACATCTTCCGCCACATACGGCGGCCCCGCCGCAGACCCACTCCCGCACGGGAGTTTTTTTTTGCCTGGACGCTGAATGAACGCCGCCTCCGATAACGGGACCGTCATCATGACCGCCGAGGCCATGGCCGGAGCGGTGCGCGCCCTCGCGCGGGACATCGCCGCCGCGCACGATCGGCTGGATAACGTCGTGCTTCTCGGCATTCTGAGGCGAGGCCGGCCCTTGGCGGATCGCTTGGCGGAGGCGATACGCGAGATTACCGGCCTGCGTCCGCGCGTGGGGTCATTGGCGACGACGCTGTATCGCGACGACATCCGGACGGGGGGCGCGAGTTCCGGAGTGTACAAGGGTGAAACGCATTTCGAGTTCGACGTGAACGGCACGAACGTGGTGTTGGTGGACGACGTCATCTTCGCGGGCCGCACGGCGCGCGCGGCGATGGATGAACTGATGGACTACGGCCGGCCCGAGTGCATTCAGTTGGCGTGCCTGGTAGATCGCGGCAACCGGCGGCTGCCCATTCAGCCGGACTTTCTGGGCCGCGCGATTGGCACGCGGCCCGAAGACCACGTGTACGTACACCTGTCCGAGATCGACGGCGAGGACATTGTGGTGTTGAAACGGGCCGTCCGGGGAGACGCGTAAGTCATGGCAACGCCAGCGACACCCCTGCACCAAGCCGCCGAGCCCGCGCGGGCCGCGGCCAAGGAACCATTCCGTTGGAAACGCCGGCATTTGGTGGGACTCGAGCATTTGTCCCGCGAGGAAATCGAACTGATTCTCGACACCGCGCCTCAGTTCCTCGCGGTACAACAACGCGAGAGCGGCATCAAGAAGGTACCGTTGCTGCAAGGGCGGCTGGTTGTAAACCTGTTTCTCGAACCCAGCACCCGCACTCGCGTTTCCTTTGAGCTCGCCGCCAAGCGCCTAAGCGCGGACACGCTCACGTTTACACCGTCGGCATCGAGCGTGACCAAGGGCGAGACGATGCACGACACGTTGGCGAACATCGAGGCGATGCACAGCGACATCATCGTCATTCGCAGCACGTACGCCGGCGCTCCGCACATGCTGCGCAAGGGGCACACTTCGCACATCATCAATGCAGGCGACGGCGCGCACGAACATCCGACCCAGGCGCTGTTGGATGCATTCACTATTCGCCAGAAAATTCGCGAACGGCGCGAGGACGAATCGCTCGGGCTGGACGGCCTTCGCGTCGCCATCATCGGTGACATCGCCCACAGCCGCGTCGCGCGGAGCAACATCTGGGCGTTAACGAAACTGGGCGCGCGCGTGGTCCTGTGCGGACCAAAGACGCTAATGCCCCGGAAGATCGAGGCGATGGGCGTCGATGTAACGCACGATTTGCGCGAGGCGCTCGAGGGCGCGGACGTGGTGTACGCGCTTCGCATTCAACTCGAGCGCCAAGGCGGCGCGTTGTTTCCGAGTTTGCGCGAGTACATTCGCTTATTCCAGGTCAACGAGCGCTCGCTCGAGGCCGCGCCGAAACATGCCATCGTCATGCACCCAGGACCGATCAACCGCGACGTCGAACTCGCGGCGACCGTGGCGGACGGCCCACGCAGTGTTGTGCTCGAACAAGTGACGAACGGCGTTGCGATACGAATGGCCGTCATGCACTTGCTTGTAAACGAATCGAAAGCCGCATCGCGGAAACTGTAGCATGGGCATCCTGCCCATGCCGCTCGGGCCAGCAGTCCCCGCAACGATAGGAGATTGAGTGTTGACCATCGCAATCAAGGGCGGTCACGTCATCGACCCCGCCTCCAAGACCTCCGCGCGGCTGGATGTATTGGTGAGCGACGGACTCGTGAAGGCCATCGGGAAGGACCTCTCCGGCGACGAGACCGTCGACGCAACCGGTTGCGTGGTTTGTCCCGGCTTGGTCGATATCCACGTGCATTTTCGCGAGCCTGGATTCGAGGCGAAGGAGACGATTGCGTCCGGCAGCCGGGCGGCGGCGCACGGCGGCGTGACCTCGGTCGTGACGATGGCGAACACGCGGCCCACGATCGACAACGCGGGCATGGTGGAGTTCATCCATCGGCGCGCGAGGGAGACCGCGTGCATCAAGATTTGGCCGGCGGCCTGCGCGACGGTCGGCATGCAAGGCAAAGAGTTGACCGAAATGGCCGAGCTCAAGGAAGTCGGCGCGGTGGCGGTGACCGACGACGGCAAGGACATTCAGGACAGCCGCGTGATGCGGCGCGTGCTGGACTACGCGTGCATGTGCGGGCTGCCGTATATGGCGCATTGCGAGGACCACACGCTGTCGGTCGACGGCGCCATGAACGAGGGCGTCAACGCGACGAAGCTCGGCATGCCGGCCGTTCCGAAAGCGGCCGAGGAGATTATGATCGAACGCAACGCGCGGCTTGCCGAACTGACCGGTGCGCACGTTCACATTCAACACATCACGACTGCGGGCGGCGTCGAGATTCTCCGCCGGTACAAGGCTCGCGGCGCGCCTGTGACGGGCGAGACGTGCCCGCACTATTGGATGCTGACGGACGATGCCGTGCTGACGTTTAACGCAAACGCCAAAATGAATCCGCCACTGCGCGAGGCGGAGGACGTCGCCGCGATCAAGCAAGCGATCGCGGACGGAATCTTCGATTGCATCTCGACCGATCATGCGCCGCATACGCCAACGGAGAAGGAGGTCGAATTCGCGCAAGCGCCATTCGGCATTCTCGGACTTGAGACGATGCTCGCCGCGGTCATCACGGGACTCGTCGAGCCGGGCCTCATTTCGCTCGAACGCGCGATCGAGATGATGACTTCGGCGCCGGCAAAGCTAATGCAGCTGCGCGCAGGCGAACTGCGCGAAGGCGGCCCCGCCGACATCACCGTGTTCGATCCGAAAGCGGAATGGACCGTTGACCCCGCGAAGTTCGCCTCGAAAAGCCGCAACACACCCTTCACCGGAATGGCTCTGCGCGGCGTCGTGAAATACACGCTCTGCGACGGAAAGATCGTTTATCCGTTCAACTGAATGCACTTTCACGTGCTATACTTTGAAGCGATGTGCGTCAGGGAAGAAGTCAAATGGCGGCCGTAACATTCGATATGCCCGAACGCGTATTCACGGCGTTGCGATACGCGCCGCACGAGTTTTCGAATGAACTACGGCTTGCCGCCGCCGCGCTCTGGTACGAACAAGGCAAAGTGTCCCAAGAAATCGCCGCGGAAATCGCCGGCCTCGATAGGACCGATTTCCTACTCGCGCTTTCGCGAATGGGCAAGGAATCGTTTCACTTCAATCACAGCGAACTCGATAACGAATTGACCCGTGGATGACAGCGCGGTCATTGACGTGCCCCCCTTATTCTTTTGGCCCGATCACGACACCTCGATCTTCTTCGTTACTTCGCACGCCGCGAAAATCCAGTATGTAATAAGTGATATTATATATACTTAACTATTTGCCGCTAAAAGCTGGCTTGCGTTTTTCGACAAAGGCCATCACGCCTTCCTTGAAGTCGGGGCCGGAGGCGCTGTGGGCGAAAGCCTCGGCTTCAGCTTGGAGTTGCGCCTCGAAGTCGGTCTCGATGGATTTGTAGAGCAGCCGTTTGGCGTGGCCGAGGGCGCGCGTCGGGCCGCTGGCAAGCCGCGTGGCGATGCGCGTGGTTTCCTCGTCGAGTTTGTCCGTGGGCACGACCCAATTGATGAGTCCCATGTCGCGCGCTTGCTGCGCCGTGAAGCGATCACCGAGCAGCGCCATCTCCATCGCGCGCTTGATGCTGACGGTGCGCGGGAGGTGAAACGTCGATGCGCCGTCCGGGCTCGTGCCGATGTTGCAATACGCGAGCGTGAAAAAGGCGTCCTCGGAAGCGACGACCAAATCGCAGCACAGCGCCATGCTCACGCCCGCGCCGGCCGCCGCGCCGCGCACGGACGCGAGAATCGGCTTGGCCATGCGGCGCATGGGGAACATGATCGTGTGCAAGTCGTGGATGCGCATGACGAACTGTTTGCGAATTTCATCGGGCGGGAGTTGCACCGCCTGCGCCATCCCTTTTACGTCGCCGCCGGCCATGAAGTGATCGCCCGCGCCCTTGAGCACCACGCAGCGCACGGCGTCGTTCAGTTCGAGGTCGTGAAACGTCTCCGCAAGCGCCTTGCGCATTTCGTCACTGAAGGCGTTGCGCGCTTCGGGGCGGTTCATGGTGAGCGTGGCGATGCCGTTCTTGATTTCGACGAGCAAATGACTGGACATGACGGACCTCCTTTTGGCTGGGCGACAAATTAGTTTATAACTATACTGCCTACATGCGTTCTAATGTCAAGCGCCGTACCGCGCAGCTTACCTTTTTTGTGCCTATCGGCGTCGCCGACGTAGTGGCGGCGAGGAAGGCAGTTGGAAAAGCATTCTCGCTAACAGGTAAATTATTGACGCTGGTGATGATTTTCGTTCTGAAATACTCCGCTCGAAACTTTTTTCTGCCTTTTCTGGCTCCCTGGGGTATCCTCAGACCATCTGAGAGTTTCCGAAAATATCCTTCCGAAATGGAACTAAATATTCGTAAGTCCTTGATACATAGGGCCTACCTTGGCGGGAACCGGCAAAAGGGTACGGGGTTTCTGCGGGTCGAGGATGTTTGTCAAGAGTTTACCTTTTGGCGGTTGGGCACAATGCCCCCTAATAAGAGAGCCAAACGTGTTGACCTATTTTTCGCAAAACAGGCCGTGTTTAGGGCCTGGAAAGGGCTTTTTCAAGGGGGCTGGATGTGCGCTTTGGATTAGGGACGGCAGGCCTGCGTCAGAAACGTGGCACAAAGTCTTCCAGACGCTAAAGACGCTACAATGAGTACCGTAGATCCCTTATAAAGGGGAGCGGACCGCAAACATGAAGCGAATTGTGAGATGACACAAATCCATCTTTGGCCGCGCGCAATTGCCGCGTGGGGTCTAACACTTCTCTTGGCGAGCGTTAGTTCCGCCGACGAGTGGCGCCTGCGCCTGATCGACAACAAAGGCATCGACGATCCGAACAACATCGGCATCGCGCGGATGACGAGCTTCGGCGAGTTTCTCTACTTGACGACCTGGAACACGGAATCGGGCGGGAAGCTGTATCGGTCGAGAGACGGTGAATCGTGGGAGCGGATCGGCGAACCGGGAATGAACGGCAACGCGAAGAACTTTTGCCTGACCTCGCTCGCGTGGCTGGCGGGCCAGCTTTACGTGGGCGTGTGGAACCAGTCCGAAGGCGGCTCGATGTTTCGCGGGCACGCGGACGCTCCGAATCCCGTCGATATCAAATGGGAAACGATCACGAGCGATGCGTTCGGCAATCGGCGCAACTGGGGGTTCACGCACATCCGCGAATTCAAGGGGAACCTCTATGCAGGCTGCTTCAACCTGACGCAAGGCTCCGAGGTGTGGCGCAGCGATTCCGGCGATCCGGGTTCGTGGACGATGGTGATTCCGAAGGGTTGGGGTTCGCCGGCGAACTCGGACACGACAATGATGATCGACGACGGAAAGCACCTCTACGTCGGCACGGAATCGGCGCGAAAGATCGACGAAGTCGGCATGCAACTGTGGCGGACGGACGGCGAGCTCGCGCCGCCTTACGATCAGTGGGAACTGGTGAACACCGAGGGATTCGGCAATCCGCGCAACCACAACATCTGCGGGCTTGCCATTTTGAAGGGCAAGATTTACGCGGGCACCTGGAACCGCACGCAAGGCCTCGAAGTGTGGCGCGCGACCATCGCCGAGAAGGCCCCGTTCACCGATTGGGAAAAGGTAAACGAGAACGGCTTCGGCGACAAGGAGAACATCTACACGTGCACGATGGTCACGCTGGCCGACACGGTATTCGTCGGATCAATCGGCACGTTCAAGACCGTGCCGGAGTTGTTCACCCTGCCGAAGACGAAGCTCGTCAATGCGCACGGCGGCACGCTGGCGAAATCGACCGACGGCACGACATGGGAATTGGTCGACATCCCCGGCTTCATGGATGACCCGCAAATCGGCATCCAATGGATCGCGACGTTCCAGGGCAAACTCTACATCGGCAGCCAGACCTTCGGCCGCCCGATGGAACTTTGGGTGTACGAGCCGGTGAACTGACTGGCGCGCCGGCCCCCACCAAAGTGGGAAACGAAATGGTAGCGGCGCAGGGATTCGAACCCCGGACACGCGGATTATGATTCCGCTGCTCTAACCAACTGAGCTACGCCGCCACGAGGGACAACGAGTATAGCAATCGTTCGAGGCGTCGGTCTAGCGCGACGTGAATTGGCGTCATAACCTTGTGTATGCGTATATATGCGAACGAATGTTTATTTTTGAACTTTGTGGCCCGATTTTGGGCCAAATATCTCCGTGGAGAAACAACGGGAATTATCGCTTTAACTCCCTTGTGGGCAAGCCAGCGCGGAAAACAAGGATATTTTGAGAGTCTGAGTGACGAAGGCGTGTAAGGAGATGCATGAAATCCCCTTTATTTTAAGCTTTTCTTGACGACAAGGGAGTCAACTGGATAATGCCCGAAACAAC
>CAYXRK010000212.1:0-7640 GCA_964467615.1 uncultured Nitrospirales bacterium
GGCGAGAGCGGGGGCGAGTTTCAATCGCCTCATCACCAGGGGCAGGACGCCGCCAAATGACACCGCGACGACAGTGTTGACGGCGAGGGCCGAGCCGATGACGATGCCCAGATTCGGGCTTCCTTTCCAGACCAACGCCACCAGTCCGACGAGTATACCGAGGACAATGCCGTTGATAATCCCGACGGAAACTTCTTTCAGCCACACGTGAAACACATCGAACGGTTTGATAAGGCCCAATGACAATTCCCGCATGCTGACGCCCACGGCCTGGTTACCTGAGCAGCCGCTCATGTCGGAGATAATTGGAATGAATACCACAAGCGCGATGATCTCCTTGAGCGTAGGCTCGAAGTAGGAAATAACGCTCGCGGAAATCAAATTGAGGACGATATTGGGGCCCAGCCAGGAAAGCCTGCGACTGGACCGCCGCGCGGTGGACATCGACCGAATCTCGTCGCCGCCGACGATGCCCTGCGCCTTCATATAGTCGCTTCGCACGCGCTCGGTCAGCGCCTCTTCCACGTCTTCACGTTCCACGACGCCAATCATCACGCCCTTTGCGTCGACCACGGGCACGCCGAAGAAACTGTATTCGTTGAAGAATTCCTCGAGTTTGTCGAGCGGTGCGTCGTCGCGGACGAACAACGGCTTGCGAATCATCACGTCGCGAAGCATCGCGTCGCCGTGATCGAGCAGCAAGTCGCGGATGCGCAAAATGCCGATCAGTTTTCCCTTTGTGTCGACGACATAGAAATACTGGATGCTGTACCCGTAATACTCTTCCCGTTTCTCCCGGATTTCCCGAATCAGCTCCTGGATCGTGTAAGTTTCCGGGAAGGCGAGAAACTCCGTAATCATCAGGCCGCCGGCCACTTCCTTCGGATACTGCGTCAGCTTGCGCGCCTGCGCCGCCTCCACCGGATCCATCTCGCGCAGGATTTCCTCGACACGATCCGGCGCGATCCGGTTGAGCACGTCGGCAGTCTCGTCGCTCTCCATTTCGTCGAGGATGTGCGCGGCGACGTCCGTATCCAAGTCTTCGAGCAACGCTGCGCCGTGCGAGTCGGTCAATTCGGCGATCAGGTCGGCCGCGACCGAGGGCAAGAGGACGCTCAGCACGCGGCTGCGCGCTTCGGAATTGAGTCGTGAAATGGCCCTCGCGGTCTCGCGGTGGCCAAGGCGGTCCGCCTCTTCGCGTAGCGCGTTCTCGTCGCCGGTAAGCGCGATTTCCTCGAGACGCTTCCAGGGCGCGGCATCGACATCGGTAGGCATGGGAATCTTCCTTAAGACGGTAAAAAGGCGCGCCAGTTTAGGTCACAGCCTGCGACGAATCAACGGGAATCCGCGGCGGCCATTTTGCGCTGGAGCATGGGCAGCCAGCCCATACGGCGAACTACTTCGCGGGAACCAACTTGTCAGGTTGGGACACTATCGAGACGTCCTCGCCCGCGGCAACTTCGCTGGGGACCTTCTCCATCCAAATGACGAACATGAGCAGTGCGGGCGTCAGGAAGACGGTGAAGAAGGTCGAAAGCGCAAGGCCGCCCAGGACGACGCTGCCTAAACCGCGGTACAGTTCGGAACCGGCCCCCGGCCAAATGACGAGCGGCAGCATTCCGAAGATGCTCGATGCGGCGGTCATGTAGATCGGGCGAAGGCGCGAGCGCGTCGCCTCGAGAACGGCCTCGCGGTGCTTCATGGCGCCAACTCGGATGTTGATCAAGGATTGATGGACGATGAGGATCGGGTTCTTGACGACGATGCCGATCAGCAGGATGAACCCCAGCATCGTAAGCACGTCGAGCTGTTGCGGCCCGATAAACATGTTCACCAGCTTGAGCCCGATGACGCCCCCCGCCCCCGCGAGCGGCACCGTGAGCATGATGACGATCGGGTAGATGAAGTTCGAGTAGAGCGCGGACATCAAGAGGTACGTGATGAGCATCGCCAATAGGAAATTCCATTGCAGCGCGGCCCGCGTCTCTTGAAGGCGGTCCGCCGTGCCGGACATGGTGACCGTCGTGTCCTCGAGATGTCCTGCCTTCTCCATCGCGGGCACGATCTGGTTGTTGATTGTCTCCATCGCTTCCTGCAGCGTGACGGAATACGGCGGAGTGATCTGCAGCGAAATGGTGCGATTGCTTTCAAGATGCCGGATTTCCGTAAGGCCCGATGTCTCCTCCATGTGCGACAGCGACGACACCGGCACGGGCCGGCCCTTGGGCGTCGGCAGCAGTGCGGCGGCCAGTTCCTGCGGCGAGGCAATGTCGGCATCAGCAACTTTCACGACGAGATCGATTTTCCGGTGGCCTTCTTGTTTGAAATCGCCAATACGCCGGCCGTCCATCAAAACGTCGACCGCGACACCAAACTCCTGCGCCGACATGCCCACGGAGCGCAACGCATCGCCGTCCGGCACGAATCGCGCCTCGGGATACAACAGCTCGAGCGACGGCTCGGGGCGCACTTGCGCCTCCGGCATGGTTTTGTGGATTTCGTCCATCATCTGTCCGGCAACGCGCACCATGTCGTTGATTTCGCGGCCGTTCAGATTCACGTCGATCGTGCGGCCCCGGCCCATGCCCCGACCGAAGATGCCCGCCTGGTTGCTCACGCCGAAGACGCCGGGTATGCGCGAAATCATTTGACGGCAGAGCGGTATCAACTCGCGCGTGCGCAACTGGTCCTTGCTCATCACGCCCACCATGAAGGCCTGCGGCCGGCCGACGAAGAAGACACGCTGGATGCCTGGGTACCCGTCGTGGCCATCTCCAAAATACGGCTCGAAGAAATCCGAAACCTGATGGCCGATTTTCAAGCGCTCATCGAACGAGAGGCCCGGCGGGGGAATGATCATATTGTAAATGAGATCGCGGTTGCCTTCGGGCAGGTACTCCATCTTGGGGAGATAGGCCATCGTTGCGAACACGCCGGCCGCGACCAACGCGACAATCGTCACGATCCGCGTGGCCCAATTGCGCATCGTGAGCTTGACGACCCCCATGAACGCGCCGCTGAAGGCGGCGTTCACCGCATCGCCGATCCGATGGTTCGACACGCGGTGCTCGAACCAATGCACGAAACGGTTCTCGAACAACAACTTTGTAAAGATGGGCACGACCGTGACCGACACGAAGAGGCTGATCATCACGGACGTTGTGACCGCGACGGCGATGTCGCGGAACAGCATGCCGGCTTCCTGTTCGAGGAAGACCACGGGCAAAAACACCGCGACCGTCGTCAAGGTCGACGTCAACACCGCGCCCCACACCTCGAGCGTGCCGTCGTACGCCGCGTTGTACGGCGATTTACCCATCTTGCGGTGGCGGTCGATGTTTTCGAGCACGACGATCGCGTCGTCCACGAGCATGCCCACGGCAAACGAAATGCCGGCGAGGCTGATCACGTTCAACGTCCGGCCCAACATTTGCATGAAGATGAACGAGCCGATGATGCTGATTGGAATCGCGGTCGTGATGACGAGCGTGGAGGCGAAGCTGCGCAGGAAGCACAGCAACACGATCACCGCTAGAATGCTGCCTTGAAAGATGTTGTCGCGGACGAGCTTGATCGCGTTCGCGATGTAGGTGCGCTGGTCCGTTAGCCACTCGAGCGTCAGGCCCTCTGCCGCTAGCACGTTTGTATTCAGATCCGCGACGGCCGACGCCATCAGCTTCGTGACTTCGAGCACATTGGCGTCCGGCTCCACCTGCACGCCGATCGTCACGCCGGGTTCGCCGTTCTGAAGGCCGGGTACCGTGTTCTTTTCGTAGCCAAACGACACATCGGCGAGGTCGTGTAGATAGACGCGGCGCTGTCCATCGGAGAAGACGACTACGTTCGAGATGTCTTCCTCGGAACGGAACTCGGACACGGTACGCACGCGGTACTCGCGGCGGCCCACGTCGAGATTTCCCGCCGACACGTTGACGTTGTCGCCGCGGAGCGCGTTGACCACTTGACCGATGGTCAGCCCGTAGGCGGCAAGCCGATCCGGCTTGATAAGGACCTGCATCTGCTTCTCGACGCCGCCCCACATCTCCACCTCGGCCACGCCTGGAACGCGTTCGAGAAATTGGAGGCATTCGTCCTGGAAGTACGTGCGATAGGTGTAAATGTCGGTCGTATTGCCAGGCAGTGGCCGCAGTACGAGAATGACCGCGGGTGAACCCTCGTTCTCCGAGGCCGTCATTACCGGACGATCGACGTTTTCCGGATACGAGGAGACCTCGTCCAACTTGTTGGAGGTGCGGAGAAGCGCGTCCTCCAATTGCGTGCCCACCTTGAACCGCAGCGTCACTTGGCCCATTCCGTTCGAGCTCAGGCTGGTCATTTCGTCCAGGCCCTGCAGGCCTTTCAGGAAGCGCTCCTGCTCTTCGACGATGTCGCGCTCGATTTCGTAGGGCGTTGCGCCCGGCCAGACTGTCGAGACGGATACCACGGGCGTGTCTACCTTCGGAGTGAGCTGGTACGGCAATTTCAGAAACGCGACCGTCCCGAACAGCACGATCAAGATCACGCCAACCAGGACCGAGACCGGTTTCTCGAGGCAGAACTTGATGACGTCCATCGCGGTCAGCCGTCCGCGCGCGCGGTATCGGGTGTGCTGGGCGGCGCGATGGCGACCTTCTCGCCGCCGCGCAAGCGTTCTTGCCCTTTGATGATGAACTGAACGCTGGGCGAGAAGTCCGCCTTTTCGACACCCGCGAAGTCGCCGTCGTAGCCGAGTACCTTTACTTCATGTTTCTTCGAAGCATCACCATCGATCGTAAACGCAATCATCTTCCCCTGCTCGTTCAACACGGCGTCGCGCGGCACGAGGAGGCATTCGCGCTCGGGGCCGACTGGAAGGCGCACCAACGCGGACATCCCCTCATATAGTCCCGCATCGTCCGTGACGCGAATTTTGATCGGAAACGTTTGCGTCGCGATGTCGCCCCGCGGTACGACGGTCACGACTTCGCCGTCCAGGCGCCGTCCGCCGACGTCTACGGGGACATGCGCGCCGGGAATCGCCCAACGCAACACGTCCTCGGGCGTGTTCACGATTACGTCGTAGTCGTGTTCGCGCGCGACCGTGGCCGCCGGATCACCGCTGCTCATCCATTCGCCGACTTCGGACTTGCGCTCCAGGATCACGCCGGAGAAGGGCGCGTGGATCGAATACTTCTGGATCAGAGTCTGCGTCCGCTCGACTTCCGCGCCGACGGATTCGACCTGGTGCTGCAACGACTGGACCTGGAAGCGGAGTTGGTCGAACTCCTGCGTCGGCGTCAGGCCTTGTTCAAGCAGTTGCCGCGCGCGCTCGTATTGGACCTTGATGTCTTCCAGGTCGGCGGCGTAGCGAGCGTGGTTGGCCTTGGCGGCTTGGAGGTCTTTCTGGAGGAGCGTGTCGTCCAGCCGGGCCAACACCTGTCCCTTCTCGACATGCTGGCCAACTTCGATCGGCACCTCGATGACCTTACCGCCGACCTCTGTCGCCACCTGGGAGATCGCCTTGAAATAGACCGTGCCCCGAAACTCACTCTGTGGCGCAAGGACGCCGGCCTGGGCCGGGGCCGTGATGACCACCGGCGGGCCTCCGGGACCTTGGCCGAAGGCGCAGCAACACCCAATAATCAAGGCGAACGCGGTTAGACGGAAGCAGAACATGGTGGCTCTATCGAATTTCCTGCGCCTTACGACGGGAGAGATAAGTGTACCGCGCGGAGACGCCGGGCGCGAGGCGGTGTTGAGGGAAACACCCCAGCGTAGCCTACTGTTCCGTGGTTTTTGCGAATATTCGCGAGCCGCCACTCGATTGTTAAGCAATCGCCCCCGATTCGCGCAACTGCTTCAGGTCCTCCGAGGAAAACCCCCACTCGGCTAGCACCGCGTCGGTGTGTTGGCCCGCCTTGGGCGGTGCGGACGGCGTTGACGGCGCGGTGCGGTTGAATCGCGGGGCGGGCGCGGGCTGAGTGATTCCGGCGATGTCTACGAAGGTCCCGCGCGCTTTGTTGTGCGGATGCTGCGGGGCCTCGTCGAAGTTGAGCACCGGCGCGAAGCACGCATCGCTGCCTTCCATAATCGCGCACCATTCATCGCGCGTCTTCGATTTGAACACGCCAGCGATTTTCTCCTTCAGCTTCGGCCACGCGGACCTGTCCATCTGGTTCGAGAATTCCGGGTCCGAAATGCCGGTCTTTTCGAGCAGGAGTTGGTAGAACTGCGGCTCAATAGATCCGATTGAAATCCATTTGCCGTCCTTGCACTCATACGTGTCGTAGAAGTGTGCGCCGCCATCGAGGAGATTCGTGCCGCGATCGTTCGTCCAAACGCCCGTTGATTTCAGGCCGAAAATGATCGCCATCAGCGCCGCCGAGCCGTCCGTCATCGCCGCGTCCACGACCTGCCCCTTGCCGGACGATTTCGCATCGAGGAGCGCGCACACGATTCCGAAAGCCAGCATCATCCCGCCGCCGCCGAAATCGCCCACGAGGTTGAGCGGCGGAACGGGACACTCGCCTGGCCGGCCAATCGCATGCAGCGCGCCCGAAAGCGCGATGTAGTTGATGTCGTGCCCGGCGGCTTGCGCGAGCGGGCCATCTTGTCCCCAACCCGTCATGCGCCCATACACAAGCTGTGGATTTCGCGCGAGACAAACGTCCGGCCCAAGCCCGAGCCGCTCCATGACGCCGGGCCGAAAGCCCTCGATGAGCGCGTCCGCACGCTCGGTAAGTTTCAGCACCGTTTCGACGGCGTCGGCGTTCTTGAGATCAACCGCGATGGATCGGCGGCCACGGTTGAGAATCTCGTGCGGCGCGCCTCGGCCCGCGTTGCTCGCGCGATCGACACGGACCACCTCGGCGCCCATGTCGGCGAGCATCATGGCGCAAAAGGGCCCCGGCCCGATGCCCGCGATCTCGATTACCTTAACGCCCTTCAGTGGCCCCATGACACGCGCTCCTTTGTTCCTAGTGCGTGACTTTGCCAGAACCGCGCGGGCGCGTCAAAGTCGGGAACGAATCGGGGCTATTGCCGCACAAACGCCCGCGCGGGTGCGCCGTCCGCACCCACGAGCGCCAAGGGTAGGACGACAAATTCGCAATCGCCCTGGTCAATACGCGCGAGGCGCAACCCCTCGACGATAAACACGCCCGCGCGAAGTAGGATGTGATGCACGGTTTCCGGGTCCTCGAAGGGCGCGACGGACAGGTAGTCGACGCCGACCAACCGAACGCCCTCGTCAACCATGCGGCTCGCCGCGTCCGGCGTCAGCGCGACGTAGTCCTTGGTAAAAGTGGCATCGTGCGGACGAAACGAATTGTCGGTCTTCAATAGCACTCGCGTGGGCAACGCGCCCTCGCCCAGCGCTTTCGCCGTAACTTCACGCAGGCCCCTCGCTTCGATCACGCGGGCAGGCCCGAAGAAAACGTCCGTTTCGACTTCGTGCAGCTTTTTCCCGTCGTCCTCGAAATGCCACGGCGCGTCCACGTGCGTCCCTGCGTGCGTGCTCATCGTGAATTTCGACACGTTGCACATCTCGCCGTTCGCGATACGCGATGACGGAACGAATTCGTAGACTGCGTCACCCGGCCAAACGGTAAGCCCCGGCGCGATTGGTACGCTCACGTCGGTCCATAGCATCGCATCGATCC
>CAYXRK010000213.1:0-7566 GCA_964467615.1 uncultured Nitrospirales bacterium
GCATGAAAAAGAGGCCACTGATCGACGTAAGTCCAATGATATCAACGGTCGACACTCGCGATCCGGCCTGTTCCGGCCTCGATGGGTGGCCGTAAAAGGATTTTTACGTAAAAGGATTTCTACGGGCGACCGTTCGCGGCGGCCACCCAGATTCGCATTTCCCGCGTCCCGGCCACTTCGTTCCTCACGGACGGAATTGTTTGGAGTATTCATAGTGTACTATTACATATATTGTACTAGTTCATTAACTAATAATAGACAATCTTGTGTTCGCGCGGTCACGCCGGGCCCCGCGGCGCGAGGAGTTCGAGGAGATCGATTTCGGTTTCGGAGGAGCGGCGGCCGATTGCGGCGCGTTCGACGGAGCGGTCCATTCCGCTTTGGTAGACGTCGTACATGGTCATGCACATGACGCCCCATTTGAGCGTGCCGAACGTTTCCCAATAGTGGACGCGCTCGGGATCGGGCGTGCCGCCGGCGTCGGCGTAGCCTTGGAACAACTCTTCACGCGCGCCGAACCCGCCGACGGGGTGGTCGACGTTGCCGAAGCGCCAGGAGTTGACGCAAATCCAGCCGAGGTCTTCCATCGGGTCGCCCGCGTGCGCGAGTTCCCAATCGAGCACCGCGCGAACGCCGTCCGGCCCGATGAGCAGATTGCCGTTACGGAAGTCGCCGTGGACCAGTTTGGGCGCGAGGTCCGGCGGCATGCGTTCGTCGAGCCAGCGGAACGCGGCCTCGAACACGGGATGCGGATAGTCGTAGCGATCGTAGATGTCGCGGTAGTACTGCCATTGCGCGCGCGGCCCCGCCACAGGCAGGCCGGTGAGCTGCGCCGGATCGACCGAATGAATGCGCGCAAGGACCTCGCCACACTGCCGCGCGAGTTTCGGCCGCACTGCGTCGAACTCCGCATCACGCAGAATCTTTCGCGGGATCGTTTCGCCTTGTACGCGGTCCATGACGTAACCCGCGCCGAGGCCGTCCGCCGCGGCCAACACGCGCAACACACGCGGCGCGGGAACGCCGTGGGCGCGAGCCGCTTCGATCAAACGCGCTTCCATCTCAAGCGAGACGCGCGACGGCCCTTCCTTCGATTCGCCGCCGCCGGGTGCTCGGCGCAGAATCAGCGGCAACGTCTCGCGCGAAGAAACTGCGTCGAACGACCACGTCTCCTGGCTCGCACCGCCGGAGAGGCGGCGAAGGTTTTCAATGCGCGGGCCTTCGCCATTGACTTCTCCAAGGGCCTTTGAGAGCGCGTCGATCATCGTATTCGTTCTGGCGAACTCATTGTTTCGCGTTCCTGCCTCGCGCCGTCATTCCCGCGAAGGCGGGAATCTAGTGGTACATGGAACCGAACGGCGTCCGTTCTGGATTCCCGCCTTCGCGGGAATGACGAGAGTGGGCGGCTCGATTCACAAGTCCAATCGACATTCGATTCACGCATCAAAGAGCGGACTTCGGTGCTTCAGATAACCGCCATGTCTTCGCGTTTGGGGCCGAGCGAGAGGATTTTTACCGGCGCCTCGATCAGGCGTTCGATTTCGCGGACGTATTTTTGCGCGTTCTCGGGCAGGTCGTCAAACGAGCGGACGTGGTCGATTTTCGTCCGCCAGCCTTCCATTTCCTGATACACGGGCCGCGCGCGATCGAGCGCCGCACCGCGCGGGAATTCGGTGGTAATGTCGCCGTCGATCTCGTAGGCCGTGCAGACGGGAATGCTGTCGCGGTAGCCGAGCACGTCGAGCAACGTCAGCGCCACTTCGGTCGCGCCTTGCACCATGCAGCCGTACTTCGTCGCGACGGAATCGAACCACCCCACGCGCCGGGGCCGCCCGGTCGTCGCGCCGTATTCGCCGTCGGACCCGCCGCGCCGGCGAAGCTCGTCGCCGACATCGCCGAGTAGCTCCGTAACGAAAGGTCCCGCGCCGACGCAGGACGAGTACGCCTTGACGACGGCGATGATGCGCCCGATTTTGTGCGCGGGGACGCCCGCGCCCACTGCGGCATAGCCTGCGAGCGTCGATGAGGACGTGGAGAACGGGTAAATGCCGTGGTCGGGATCGCGCAGCGCGCCTAGTTGCCCTTCGAGTAGCACACTCTTGCCGCGCTGAAGCGCGTCGTTGAGCAGTTTCGTGGTGTTGCAGATGAAGGGCCGCACGCGGTCGGCGTATTTCAACACTTCGTCCGCGAGTTGGCCGACGGTGTACTCCGGTTTGTGGTAATACTCGCGCAGCATGAAATTCGTGCGCGGCAACACGCGTTCGAGCCGCGCCTTGAGTTGCGCCGGTTCGAGCAGATCGCCCGCCTGCACGCCGAGCTTGAGATACTTGTCGGCGTAAAAGGGCGCGATGCCGCTCTTGGTCGAGCCGAACGAATCCTTCCCGAGCCGCTCTTCTTCGTAAGCGTCGAGCAGCCGGTGATACGGCAGCAGCAATTGCGCGCGATCCGAGATCAGCAGCTTCGGCTCGGGCACGCCCTTGGCCATGACGGAGTCGATTTCGTCCGCCAGCGCCGCGATGTTCAGCGCGACGCCGGGGCCGAGCACGTTCGTGATGTGATCGTAGAAGACGCCGGACGGCAACAGGTGCAGCGCGAACTTGCCGTAATGGTTGATGATCGTGTGGCCCGCGTTGTTGCCACCTTGGAAGCGCACAACGAAGTCGGCGTCCGGCGCCAACGCGTCCACGATCTTCCCCTTGCCCTCGTCGCCCCAATTCGCGCCCACTACGGCCGTCACGCTCACGATTGTTGTCCTTTCACGCCTCGACCGCGGTGTCCCTCCCGGCGGCCCCGCACCCCTCGGGGCTATGCACATCGCCCCGGCCAAACGGGCGATATTGTACGTTGAACGCGCAGGACTGTAAACCGGCCGATTTTGACGCTATGACCTGTTAATCGCGCGCCGCGCAAGCCTGATTGGCTATCGGATCCAGCGTCGGACCCAGTAGGTCAATTGGTCGAGCACTAGAACGACGCCGACGATTAGGATGAGCAGGACTGCGACCTTTTGGTACTGGAAGCTGCCGATGTACATGCTGATGTAAAAGCCTATGCCCCCAGCGCCGACGATACCGAGGATCGTCGCGTCGCGGAAATTCATTTCAAAGCGGTACACCGTAAAGGCGACAAGCTGCGGAATGCATTGCGGCAACAGGCCGAAGCGGACGGTCTGCAACCATGTCGCGCCGGTGCCTTGAACGGCGTTGATGATGCCTTTGTCCGCGGTTTCGAATTCCTCTGCATAAAATTTTCCTAGCATCCCGACGGAATGAAACGCGATGGCGAGCGCGCCGGGGAATGCGCCGAGGCCCAACGCGCTCACGAACAGCAGGCCCGCCAGAATCAGCGGCACCGAACGGACTACGCCCAACACGGCCTTCAACGGCATCGACACCCAGGACGGCGAAACATTGGACGCCGCCAAGAAACCCACCGGGAGCGCGACAATGACCGCAACGAATGTACCCGCCAACGTGATCATCAGCGTCTCGAAGGTCGAGTTGATGAGCAGCCTGGTGACACTCCAATCGGGGGGCGTAAGGCGGGAAAAGAACTCGAAAAACCGCGGGCCGGATTTGGAGAGATTGTCCCAGCGAAATTCCGCCCACCACATGGACCAAGCGGCCAGCACGCACACCAAGGCGAGCGCGAGGCCGTTCCAACCGGCGCTAGCGCGCCAGCGCTGTTGCAGGCCGGTCATGATGATACGGTTGCCCGGGTACCGCGGCGGAGGGGGTGGGCGCGTCGGCAACGTAGATGAACTCTTCGCCCGTCGCCGTCAACGCGCTGGGAGGGCCGTCAAAAACGATGCTGCCGCGCGAGAGACCCAACACGCGCGTCGCGTACCGGCTGGCGAGCCGGGGTTGGTGCAGGTTCACGATAAGAGTCACGCCGCGCCGCTGCGTACATTGCACGAGCAGTTCGAGCGCGTCCTCGGCCAATTCGGGATCGAGGTTGGAGACGGGTTCATCGGCCAGGATGACATCGGCCTCCTGCATGAGCGCCCGCGCGATGGCCGTTCGCTGGCGTTGTCCACCCGATAGCGTTTCGACGCGCCGGCCCCCGAACCCATCGAGCTCAACCTCCTTGAGAATCGCGTCCGCCTTTTGCCATTCCTCCGTGGGATACCACCCAAGCAGGCTCCTCCATTGCCCCACGCGGCCAAGGGCGCCGCTAAGCACATTCGCCACGACGGACATGCGCGGAACGAGGTAAAACTCCTGATCGATCATGGCGACCCGGCGCTGCACGGCTCGCCGCGTGCGGAGATCGAGCGACATCGGATCTTTCCCAAGCACAAATGCATTGCCGCTAGACGGGCGGAGGCGGCCTTTGATTACTTTGGCCAACGTTGTTTTCCCGGACCCGCTCTTGCCCAGAACGAACACTTTCTCGCCGGGAGCAATCACAAGCGCCGGAGCGACGAGCGCGCACGCGGCGCCGTACTCGACCCGAACACCGTCGAGCCGGACCACCGCCGCCGGGGAAGTACCGTTATTTGATGAGGTCATATTCTCGCGCGATCTTCTCGACTTCCGCGTAGGTCTCGTGCGTAACTTTCACGTAACCGCTCACGCCATACAAGTACTTGAGGAGGTCCTTGTCCGGTCCATCCGCTATCTTCAGCAGGGCGCTTTGAATTGCCTCCGCCGTCGGCCCATGCAGGCCCTTCCGCGCCACGACACAGTGCGAGGGCAAGGGCCGGGATTCGGCAATATAGGTGACTTCATCGCGCTCTTCCGGGCGCAGGAGGCTGTACGAAAATTCGCCGATACCGGCGGCGTCCACGAACTTGTTGAAGACGGCCCGCATCGCCTGCTCATCGCCGCCGGCGAAGAACATTTTCTTGAAGAACTTCTCGGGGGCGTCGTTGACCAATCCGGCCTCCTTGAAGGTATTCAGCGGATAGAGGTATCCGGACGAGGAAATCGGATCGGCGAAGGCGATGGATTTCCCACGCAGGTCTTCGAGTTTGGCGATGCCGCTGTCCTTGCGAACGAAAATACGCGAAACGTACGTCGCCTTGCCGTTGTACAGTTCGCCGAGAATCGGGTACGCGCCGGATTGCTGGTGCGCGATGATGTATTGGAGCGGCCCCATGAAGCCTATATCGGCCGTCTCGCCGCGCAACGCCTCGACGATTGCGGCGTAGTTCGTGGCAATGTGGTATTCGACTTTGACCCCCAACTCCCGTTCAAGATACGCCGCGACGGGTTTCACGTCTTCGACCAACTGTTCGGGGTTTTGGTACGCGATAAACGCGATGCTCACCTTCGATGGTGCGGCCACGTCACCTTGAGCGAACACGCCGGCCGACGCAAACGCCATCAATACGGCAAGCGATGCTATCGCTCGAATCGTTGCTACGTCCATGACTGACAAGAGTCCTTTAGTGCGTTACGCGCGTTCGTTCGGAATTCACTCTTACTTCAAAACCTCGGCATTCGCATCGTATAAGCGCTTGTATTCCGCCACCCGCGCATCTGCCACCGTGTAATCGCCTGCAACACTGGCCGCATACGCGTCGTCCATCAGCTTGGCCATTTGTTCGAGCACGGGCAGGTGCGCCGTGTCTTGAACGTCCCACTTGTGAGCCCGAATCTCAGCCGCGACGGTCTGGAACAACGTGCTCACGATTTCAGGCTCATTCATTCGCTTTGAATAATCGTACGCCGACAAAAAGAACCTGAACTCTTCCAGTTCCGCCTCGAGCGTGTGCATGGTGTCTTCGTAGGCCTCTTCGCCCTCCCCCACGGTTTCGAGGTAGGCAGTCAGGTCACCGCGATCTTGTTCGGTGAAGCCGAGCGTATACTTATCGTCGAACCAATCGACAACGCTGGCCAACGTGGGAAGGCTGCCGTCGTGGAAGTAGGGCTGCGTCGTGAGCGAACTGAGCAACGTCGGCGTGTCCATGGCCCCGTCGCGCGCGAAGGGGCTGCTGTCCTCCACGGACCCGATGTCGTGGTGCCGGTTGTCGAGGAAATGGTTCGAGGGAACGTGACACGTCGCGCAGCTCATGTTGTTCATCGAAGCGAACGGCGTCGTGAAGAGCTTCTCGCCGCGGCGCGCTTCATCCGTCGCCTTTTCGTTCAGCGATCCGTTGGGATTCAGATACGGATTGGGCAGGAAATCAAACTCATTCATGTACGCAATGAGGCCGTCGAGCAGGGCGGGGGAAGGTTCCTTCCCGTTGAATTCGTTCACGATGACGTTTCGGACGAATTCGCGGAGCGAGGCGAAACGGCCATTGCGTCCATAGGGCGCCGTGAAACGGATGCCGCGCATGTCCGGAATGTCCACCGGATCGAAATGGCCGTTGTTCGCGTGGGGCGCAAAGAAACCATTGCTCACGTCCATGCCGCCGGCATGCGAGGACAAGCCTGGCACGAAAAACTTGGGGTTCGTGATGCTCTTGTTGTGGCACGTGTTGCAGCTTATCTGAAGCGTCCGCGCCGGCTCGCCGAAGATGAAGGGACTATCGAACGCCATATCTCCCAGCGCGATGAGGCTTGTCTCGCTCTCGTCCACGCCCCGAACCACCAAGTTGAGCACCTGGCGCGGTCGAGGCAGTTGTTTGTTCGTCTCCGATCCCGGCGGAAGTTTGGCAGGAACCACTGCGGACGAATCAAACGTCGGACTCTTGGCAGGAACAGCAACCAGTCGGCCCTCGGAAGGCGCCGCGAAATCGTCGCCGAAATTCTCCGTCATGTAACGAATGATCACCGCTGTCTCCGAGCCAAACGTTTCGATATCGGCGGGCACGGCACCGACACCGGCGACGCCAGGGTTCCCGAGGGCGCTCGCGGCGGCCAGCCAGGCGCGTCCTAAGACAAGATATCCCTGCGGGTCAGAGGTCTTGACCTCGTACTCGAAGGCCGCTGAAATCTGCCGCGCTGCGTCGAACGCGGCCAACGCAAAATCGTAGTCGTTCAAATGTTCCGTAGCCAAGGAGAGATGCACACCGATCGCCGTCGCGACGGTGGCGGTCGAAAGTTCAAACACCTCCCGCGCCGCCGCTTTGCGCGCTGCGGACGTCAGCGAGCCGTTCGATGATTCCTCCCGTACTGCTGCGAGTATGCCGTCAATCTGTGCGCCGTACGCCTCGGCATCCGGCGCGGCGGCCTTCGCCAATTCCGCGCGGACCTTTGCCGCGTCGGACGCGACCAAGTCCCACGGGACCGGATTTAGATTGACCGCGAATACCATGCGCCGGTAGGCCTCGGCCATCGGATGGAACTCTTCCGGTGGAACGATATGGGCTTGACACACAAGTGGCAAAGCGAAGACCACGCCGACGAGTATCGATTTCATGGAACCATTCCTCCGCATGCAGGCAGCTAGGTGTTCAATTTAGAGCGTGCAGTAATCGAGAAACCGCGATTAAAACAACACAATCAAATTAACGTCTGTTAACAGTATAAGGCAGTCTTACGAATTTGTCAAGCGATTAAATTCTGGCATTCTCCAGGCTTCGCTGCGCAGAATCAGTTCCACGGCGCCGAACCGATCACTCGACCTAGGAGTCTGACTCCGAATTGGTTTTCTTTCCGTTGATGTCAGGTGTAT
>CAYXRK010000214.1:0-7560 GCA_964467615.1 uncultured Nitrospirales bacterium
CACGTTGGAGTCCTTTGACTACGTATATGATCCTGGTGCACGCTCTTTTGCGCTCGAATGGATTTTGAGCCAATCGCCATTGAATCCCGGCGAATCGCGCGCGATGGAAATTCGTATCGGGACTAGCCGCCGCTATCGATAGCTCCAGAAGCGAAGGGTGAAAGTCGACATGAGATTGCTTCCAGCGCGCATAACGATCTGTCTCGTTCTCCTCGCGATTTCGGCCAGCGCCGCCGGCCCCGTGAAACTTATCTTCGACACGGACATGGGCAACGACGTGGACGATGCGCTTGCCCTTGCGCTGATCCACGAATTCGCAGATCGCGGCGAGGCCGAACTTCTCGCGGTGACGCTCTCGAAGGACAACCTCTGGGCCGCCGCATACACCGACGCAGTGAACACCTTCTACGGCCGCCCGGACATTCCCATCGGCATCGTGAAGGGTGGCAAGACTCCGGACGACGGTAAGTTCGTCCGCGCGATCTCCGAACGAAAAGCGGACGGCAAGCTCGTCTACCCGCGCGACATTGGCCCCGATCTCAAATCGGACTTGCCCGATGCGACCGATCTTCTCCGCACGACACTGGCCGCCCAGCAGGATGGCGCCGTCACGCTCGTCAGCGTGGGCTTCTTGACCAACGTCGCGCGTCTGCTTCAATCTAAGCCCGACGCTAACTCACCGCTCAACGGCACGGACCTCGCCAAAGCGAAAGTCAATATCTACATCGCGATGGCTGGGGCCTTCAGCGGCGTCCGCCAGCCGGAATACAACGTCTTCATCGACGCCGAAGCCTCCCGCTACGTCTTCGCCAATTGGCCCACGCCGTTAGTTGCGAGCGGATTCGAAATCGGCCTCGCGATTTTCTACCCTGCAATCAGCATCGAACGTGACTACGCCTACGTCCCGGATCACCCCGTCGCCGAGGCCTACCGGCTCTACGACGCGATGCCGCATGACCGTCCCACTTGGGACCTCACCGCCGTGCTGTACGCCGTTCGGTCCGAGCACGGCTATTTCGATCTGTCATACCCCGGCCGCATTTCACTCAACGCGAAAAACGTCACCGAGTTTGCGGAAGGGGGCGGCGCAGCGCAACGATACCTCGTCGCGTCCCCGGAGCAAGTCACGACGGTGCGCGAACTGTTCGTCCATCTCGTGTCCTCGCCCCCGGAGAAATAGCCCATGAGCGTGCCCGTCCCGCCGCTGCGCGAGAACGATCTGCCCGCGCGCGAGAAAAGCTTCTGGCGAATGACCGGTCCGGGCGCGGTCATGGTCGGCCTTTCCATCGGCTCCGGCGAACTTATCCTCTGGCCCTGGATCACCGCCAAGTTCGGCGAGGAAATGGTCTGGGCTGCCGCCTTCGGCGTCTTTATTCAGGTCTGGATCAACATCGAAATTGGCCGTTGGGTCATCGCCACCGGCGAGAGCGTCTTCATCGGGTTCACGCGCGTGGCCCGCTGGACGGTGTACTACTTTCTCGTTCTGCTCCTCGTCATCGCCGTTCTGCCCGGCTGGGCGCGAGCGTCCGGCACCTCCGTCAAGTTGCTCTTCTTCGGCCCGGACGGCCCCGGCGCGGATTGGATGTGGACCGCCCTGGCCTTCGCCGGCGTATGGGCCCTCTTGCTCGGCCCCAAATTTGTCTACCGCGCGGTCGAAGTGTCCGTCACACTCATGGTCGTCATCATTACGGGCGGCTTGATCGTCGTCGCGTTTACGGTCGGGAATCTCTCCGATACGCTTACCTTCTCGAGCGGGTTGCTCAACGTCGGTCACATTTCGCTCTCGGAAGATTTCACCGGGGCGAAACTGTTCGGCGCGGTCGTGTTCGCGGGCGCGGGCGGCTTCGGCAATTTGTTCTACGCGTACTACCTCCGCGAGAAGGGCATCGGCATGGGACAACGCATGCCTGCGATGACTAGCGTCCTCCGCCGAAAAGAGGCCGCGGGCGCTGAATCCGGATTCCTCTTTCGCGATACCGCCGAGAACATCCGCCGCTTCCGAGACTGGCTCTGGTACGTAGTCCTCGACAATACGCTCTACTTCTGGCTCCTCAACACGTTCACCATGATGTTGTTTATGTACGGATCATTCGTGGCCCTCCATGTCAAGGGAGTCGTGCCGTCTGAGGCCAACATCGTGTGGGACCTCGCGGTCATTCTGGAAGATTCGCTCCCCGGCGGCCGCTACCTCTATCTCGTCATCGCCCTCTCCGCCCTTTTCAGCACGCAACTCACCTTCTCCGACGGCACCGCGCGGCTCTGGACCGATCTGTTCCACCTCAATTTCAAATTCGCGCGGCGCTGGGCCGCGAACCAGTGGTACCTCTTCTTCCTCCTGGCGCTGAGCATTTTGGGAATCGTTTCAACGTGGTTCTTCGAAACCTACGACGTCTCTTCGCTCGATTTCTTCTTCCTCAACGCCGTCGGAAACGGCTTCGCGATGGCGCTCTACACGCCCCTGCTTCTCTATATGAATTTCAAACTGTTGCCCGCTTCGGCCCGCCCCGGCCCGTTCAACGTCCTCATGATGGTGATCGCCTCGGCCACCTACCTCAGCTTCGCCGCCTATGTGACCTACGACAAACTTATCGGGTTCTAATTGGATCCGCCGGGCTGATCGGCCCGGGCTGATCGGCCCGGTTGAAGGGACATCGCAGTTGGACTAGCATGTGCCGTCCGCTGGGTGAGCGCCGGACGCACCGGAAGGAGGACCGCGCATGGGGTACGTGAAGAGCCGCTTAAGTCTAATGATGTTCCTGCAGTACGCCATGTGGGGACTCTGGCTGCCCATCCTCGCTGGTTACTTGCAAGCGGACGTAGAAGCCGGCGGACTTGGCTTCACTCCGAGTCAGGTCTTTTACATCACGGCGTTAGCAGCAGCAAGCGGCGCTTTCATCGGACCGTTTATAGGGGGGCAAATGGCGGACCGATATTTCTCCGCCGAAAGATTCCTCGCGACCTTGTTGATTGTTGGAGGCGCCGTGCAATGGATTTTGGCCGCGCAAACAAGCTTCGTCGCATGGTTGATTCTCTCCGTTGTGTACAGCATTTGCTTCCAGCCGACTATTGCGCTCACAAACAGCATCGCGTTTTCTCATCTGACCGACGCCAACAATGAATTTCCGCGCATTCGCGTGTGGGGAACGATTGCGTGGATTGCTGCCGGTTGGGTATTCCCGATGGTCTGGCTGCAAACGGACCTAGAATTCCATCGGTTACCGCCGTTCCTTGCCGGCGATCAAGTACCGGACGCCACTGCCCGACTCATTGATGCGATGCGCTGGTCGGGCGCCCTTTCAATCGGTTACGCGGTGTACTGCCTCTTCCTGCCACACACCCCGCCCAAAAAGGACGTGGCGGACCTTGCATTCACAAAAGCTTTCGCTCTAATTAAGCGCAGATCGGTGGCAGTGTTAGTCATCACGAGTCTATTCATTTCAGTCATTCACCAAGCATACTTTGCCCAGACGTTTCCGTTTTTTAGGGACGCGTTAGGTCTTCGCGATAGCGATATAAGTCCGGCAATGACCATCGGGCAGTTCGCCGAGATTCTCGTGATGGCCGGGTTGGGCCTGATGCTGACCCGGCTCGGCTTCCGTTTTACGATGGCCATCGGCGGCACCGCATACTTGTTGCGCTATCTAATCTTCGGAACGACCACGCTCCCCACTGCGGTCATCATCAGCAGCCAGGCGTTGCACGGATTCTGCTTTGCCTGCTTCTTCGCGACGGCGTTCATCTACATCGACCGCATCGCGCCGGACGACGTCCGCCACTCCGCGCAAACAGCCTTCGGCATCATCATTCTCGGCGCGGGACCGTTACTATCCGCGCCGATTCTCAGCTTCCTGGCGAAAATGTTCACCGTGGACGGCGTGCTCAACTACAGTTCGCTTTGGTACTCCCTCGCCGCCATCGCGGCCCTGACGACCACCTTCTTCGTCGTAATGTTCCGCGACGAAACTACAGGGCCGGTCACCGCCGAAGTCGCCGAAGAGGAACCAGTGGTCGGGTAGGGCCTCTCGCCAAGAATCATGTGGGGCAGCCGCCCTCGGCTGCCGAAAATGTCACCCCTGCGAAAGCCGGAACCTTGGGTCTCCTGCGCGTGCCCGCATTCAGTGAGTTATTGAACGACCAGCGGCTCGCCGCGCTCGTGCATGATCTCGAGCACCGATTCGACGACGTCTTGGATGTTTTTCAAAGCCTCTTCGCGGGAATCGCCCCATGTGGCCGCGCCGCGATGCTCCAATTCGGGCACAATCGCGCACCACTTCCCGTCCGCTTCTTCCAGCCTGACGTTAAAAACAAACGTTTTCACATTCCGATCCTGTTGCTCAGACGTCATTTTACCACTCGCAACAGATCGCGACAATCACGCATCACTTCTCTGCTGGTTTCAGGCCAACCCCGCGCGATCAATCATCCGAATCGACTGCGGATTCGTCCCCGGCACGCAAGCATACTGCGCGAAATCCGTGTATCCGATCTGGCGCAGGAGGTCCTCGTCAATCAGCGCCTTGCCGTTCGACAACTCCGGATGCCGCAAAATCTCGTACGTCGCGTCGGCAAGAATGTCGGCCTTACGCCATTGCTCGCGCTCGCCCATCGAATGATTGATCGTCGCCTGCGACTCAACCAGCGTCGCCGGCCACAACGCGCTCGCCTTGATGTTGTAGTCCTTGAATTCCTCGGCAATGCCGAACACCATCATCGTCATGCCGAACTTACCGACGCAATACGCGACGTGGTTCGGCAGCATGCGCAAATCGATCGGAGGTGACATATTCACCACGTGCCCCGAGCGCTGCGCCTTCATCGCGGGTAGAAACGCCGTCGTCACCGCGAACGCGCCGCGCACGTTCACGTCAATCACCAGGTCGAAACGCTTCATTGGCGTCTCGTCCATCGGCTTCCACCACAGCGCGCCGGCGTTGTTGATGACCGCGTCCACCCGCCCGAACGCCGCCAGCGTCTGCCGCGCGGCCTCCTCGACGCTCTGAACGTCCACCACGTTGCACTGCACCGGCAACACGCGCGTGCCATGCTGTTCAAGCTCCTCCGCCGCCGAAAATATCGTCCCCGGAAGCTTCGGATGCTCCTCGACCGACTTCGCCGCAACGACGATGTCCCAACCCTCCCGCGCCAGCTTATGCGCCACCGCCTTCCCAATCCCCCGCGACGCGCCCGTGATAAATGCGACCGGCGAACTCATGGCGGGGACTATCGGCTACTTCGCCGCGAACGCGCGAGCATGAGGGATTTCTCGCTCGCGGACTGGACGAACTTGCGCCGCTTCGAGCGTCACGACCGCAGCCGTCTTTCCATCCAACGTGACAAACTCGACTTCGTATGCCATTCCGTCCGAATAGACATGGATCACTGCGCCAATGTCTCCAATTTCGAGACCTTCCGCAGGTACAGGCGTAGTCAATATAACTCGCTCGTGTTCCGTAATCATGATTCAGCCTCGCGCGCCAGAGAACTTCTCAATTGTAATCGAAACGGACGGAACCGCTGTACGTGTTGTATTTTGCTTCCACGAAGGGTACCCCGTCTTCGACGATCACGAGAGTGGACACGTCCCATTGGAAGCGCCGGTGGTGCGCGCTGACGGTGTTCGTGAGGAGGGTCTCGAGCTCGCCCCGAGGAATTCTCCCGATCGCGCTCGTGACATGAATGGTTAGAAGCATCTTGTGCGCTTCGATGCGCTCGATGACACCGGGGTAGAAGCTGTTCCATATCTCGTGGATGTCCTGCGCGAAATCGAGCGCCTCGTCCGACTTCGCGACGAACTGTTCCGGTCCCTCGGTGACTAGCCCGAGGCGCTTGTAGTCCTCGAAGCCTAGCTCCGGTACGCGGCCCGCATAGCGGACGAGAAGTCCCGCGCCAATTGACGCTGCCAGAATCGCCACCGCGCCGAGCGAGAAAATGATCCGTTGGCGGCGCTTTCGTGCCCGGTGCGCGTTCCGGATCGTGATAAGGTCGCGGATGAAATACGGCCGCAGCCCTCTTTCACGGAGTTCCACGTCAGCCGCGCGAGGATCGAACGCGACAATCGTGCCGGCGGACTTATAGCCCGTCGTTGTGTACGCCTTGAAGTAGAAGGTAGTCACGAGGACGACCTCCCCGATGAGCGGCCATTACCGCGAACGCTTCAGGCTGTTCCCGCCGCTGGTGCGCTGACCGCGCCGCGCAAACACAAGGCGGGGCTTACCAACTCTCTACATTATTAACATTAGATCAATTAGCAGTAGAGATCAAGCCGCTCAGATTTGCGGCGCGGCGGGCATCGTCGTGCTTATAACTTGCGGCGCTCCTCGACCGACTTCGCCTACCGCGCCCGCCCGTCTCCAACCTTCGGCGCGTTCGGGTTTGCCCCTGGGCCGAAATACCGCAGCAATACCAACGGACACGCCCCACCCAAATTCTCCACCTCATACCCTTCCCTGGCCCGTTTCTCAGTGATGAACACTTCGTCCTCCGTCATCTCGCCGAAGCGGATCATCGTCGGCGATTCGAGCGGATGATGATTGATCCGCCCGCGCCCCTGCACGCAAATCACGCCCGACGCCCCGCCGTCCTTGATGGTCACCTTCGCGCCGGCCGCGACGGTCAGTTCCTTCGCGGAGAAGAGTTGTTTTCCATCAACGTCCCCATACACGATCCATTTATCGACGTACCCCTCCGACGCCGAGTCCCCATCCGCGATCGGTTCGAGGTAGTGCGTGTCCTTGAACTTCGCGTTCACGTTCGCGTCCCAATCGAGTTGCTCGACGAGATAATCCAGGTCGTGATGCTTGTCCGGCGGCACGTCCTTGACTAGCAACTCCCACGGCACATCGCGCCCCTCGACCAGCGATTGATACATCCCGAACACGTCGCTGCCCCATTGCGGTTCATACGTCACCAGCGAACCCGGCGCATGCAGGATGCACGGCGGCACGAGCCACCCCGTCCCCGGCTTGAGGCGATACGCCTTCGACAAATCGAGAATCCCGTTGTCGCCCGTGTTCCAATCCTCCAGACACTTCCGCACCTGCGCCTTCGACGTCCCCGGTTCCAGCCCGAAAAACGTATACGGAAGATGGTTCCCGATCGCATTCATCTGTGGCGGAAAGTAATACGACTCCGGCTTCCCCTCCTGCCCCACCAGCGCCGCCTGCTTCGCGTTCTGGTGCATGTGGTGCGGAATCGGCCCCATGTTGTCGAAGAATTTCGAATACACCGGCCACCGTTTATACTCGTCCCAAATCGCCGCGCCGATCACCTCCGCGCCCAGCGCCGCCACCGCGTCCTTCAGCGTAAACCGCGCGCCATCGTGCACGACGTAACTCAGGCCCTCGTCCTCCTGCCGGTTATCGTTCGCCGCCGGCGTGGTCGAAGCAAACCACCGCTCATCGATGCCCCCGCGATGCTTGCCCAGCGCGTAGTAATCGTCCGGATGCAGCTTCAACCGACGCCCCGGCTGCAAAAACGAACGCGGCACCCACGTCGGCGCAAGCCGCAGAATCCCCAGCCCCCCCCAACAAATTAAGGTGTGCCAAATGGACGATGTGGGAA
>CAYXRK010000215.1:0-7418 GCA_964467615.1 uncultured Nitrospirales bacterium
CGCCAAAGGCGATGTTGGCCCTGGTTATCCAAAGCAAGGCGGTGAGGGCGAACACGGTGCCGACGCGCTTTTCCTCGGTCGTTATCGGCCCCAGGCCGCGCAGTTCTTCGAGAATGAAGTCCTTGCCGCTGATGGGGCCCTCCTTGGGAACGGGGAACACGATAAAGCAGAGCAGGAACCAGGACGCAAAGAGGAAGACGACGGACATGGGTGTGGCGAAGAGCATCCAACCGGCAAACGAGATGGGCGGGGCCTCGGGATAGAGGGCGCTGAGCTGGTTCACCAGGACGCCGTTCGTGGGCGTGCCGATGAGCGTGGCGATGCCGCCGATGGAAGAGGCGTGGGCCAGTGCGAGCATGAGCACGATGGAGAAGTTCTTCGAACGCGGGCGCAGTTCGCCGCCGGGGCCGGCGAGTTTTCGCTCCTGTTCCTCGAATAAGATGACGATGGACAGCCCAATCGGCAACATCATCATGGTGCACGCCGTATTCGACAGCCACATGGAAAGGAAACCAGTGGCGATCATGAAGCCGAGCACGATGTTGGCGGGCCGCCCGCCGATGAGCGCCACGATATTGAGCGCGATGCGTTTGTGGAGGTTCGAGCGTTCGACGGCGATGGCAATCAGGAAGCCGCCGAGGAAGAGCATGATGATCGAATCCATGTATTCCTTGGCCGCCTCCGTGCCTTTCATGATGCCGGTCATCGGAAAAAGGACAGCGGGCAAAAGGGAGGTGGCGGGGATCGGTACGGCTTCCGTGATCCACCAGACGGCCATCAGGGCGGCTATCCCCGCCATGACGCTGACGAGGGGGTGTTCGGGATCCAAATTGGTGAAGAAGGCGATCCAAATGAATAGGGCAAGCCCAAGCCAAAAGCCGATTCTGTGTCGGAGCGTTACGGTGTTCTCGCTGGAATCCACGGTGCAAATCCTCGTTCAATCACGCGGCGGCGTACGATAACACACGAATCCGACAGGGTGGCGCAGCCGCGACCAAGTCAGGGTGATAAGGAGTGTGTCGACGGCCCCTCACCCGTCCACCCTTCGACACCCTCAGGGCGAACGGGTGAGGGGCCTACCGCGCGGGCCGTTCAGACTATTCATGGCGTAAAAATCTTCGCAAGAAAACAATATCCTGGCGGATAGTAGCCTAGATGTGCCCTTCGATTTCGCGCACGCGTTCGATGAGCTCGTCCGCGATTCGTTCGTGCACCGCATCGAGCGGCGCGATAGGCGGACGTACCCGCGCCGTCGCGTAGACACCCTGCTTGCATAGCAGGCGTTTGAAGAAATGAATCGAGATGTCGAGCCGTTGGTTCGTGAACGCGAGGACCGGAAGGACGCGCTCGAAGAGTTCGCGCGCGCTGTCGCGGTTGCCCTTGGAGTAGAGGCTGTAGATGCGCGTGTAAATCCGGTGCATCGCCGTCGGCATGAACGCGTGAACGCCGCGATCAAGCGCCTCGATCATTTGCATCACCGCCCAGCCGCCCGCGACGTTGAGCTTTCCGCCGGTGGCTTCGAGAACGCGGGTGTATTTCGGGCCTGCAGGTACGACTTCGATCTTTAGCCACGTGAATTTGGGGATTCGCACGGACAATCGCGCGATAAACTCGATATCGAGGCCGGGACCGACCGGGTCCCAATCTTGTAGCATCAGGAATTCGGGCGCGAGTTCCGCCAACTCAGCAACGTCGCGCTCGATATCCGCCTCGGGCCCCGGCGGCAGGTTCACGAGAACGCCGCTGCAACCTGCGTCCGCGAGCCGCCGCGCAATGCGTACTCGCTCGGGTTGGGTAGCCGCCGAAGCCCCTCCGATGATCGGCACGCGTCCGCGCGTCGCCTCGACGACCGTATCGACCAGAAGCGCGCGCTCCAATTCGGCCAGGCTGCCCACCTCGCTCGCCAGCGCCGGCACGAGAAATCCCGCAACGCCCGCCTCCAGCGCCAGCGCCACGTTCCTGCGCACACCTTCGGCGTCGATCGCGTCCGATTGCGTGAACGGCGTATTGAGAACGGTGATGATGCCGCGCATTGGACTCGTCGGTCCCTCGTCCCGATTGACGCTTCGGCCCCGCAGCACTATAGTCGTTTCGATGAGCACTCGGCGAAACCAATCCGATCCCAGCGCGCACGCTCGCAACCTCGCGCGTTACGGGTCCCCCCGGTAAGGCGCGAACGTGAAAGGATTCGTCAGAGCAGAGGAAAGCCGACGCATCGGGTTCGTGCACACGGCCTACGCCGAGGCGGTCACGGCGTCGCTCTTTCGCCAATCCGCTCTCGAACCCCTAGAGCGCGGGGGGCGCGGAACGGTCTGGCGGTTCTCGTATCCCGGCGGCCACGGCGTCGTGCGACAATTCCGGCGCGGCGGTTTCATCGCCCGATTTCTCAGCGATTCGTATTGGTTTCGCAACCGGCCCCTCCGCGAGTTTCGCGTTCACGCCGAGGCCCTCTCGCGAGACATATCTGCGCCCTTGTTGCTAGGTGTGGCGTGGGAACGGCGCGGCGTCGCGTTCCGCGGTTGGATCGCGACGCGTGAAGTCGATGGTGCGCCATTGGACGAGTATTGCAGGACGAACCCGCGCGAACGCGACCGAGGCCTGCGCAGAGCGGGCGAAGCAATAAGACGCATGCACGACGCCGGGATCCTGCACGCCGATCTGCAAACTGGGAACATCATCGTCGGCGACGGCGTCGTCCACATCATCGACTTCGATCGCGCCCGCGCGGTCCATCATGCGAGTGCCGGTGCGCGCGCGCGCAACCTCTCGCGGCTTCGCCGCTCGATGATCAAGCGCGGCCTGACCGACGGCGACTTTTGGAAAATGTTCATGGGTTATGGCAACGCGCCAAAGGTCTCGACGTTGCTCGCGCGCGGACGAATCGGCCAGGCCGCGAAATGGGTCAAGACGATTCGGCGGCTCGTCCGTTGGCGCACGCGCTACATCGTCAAACGGCTCGAGCCGGGCTTCTTCGGGCCGAATCCAAAATGGGACGGCCGTGAACGCTTCGAACTCGCGCCGGGAATCGAGCGCGGGCGCGTGCTCGACGCTCTTAAGGCGCCGGGCGAGTTGTTGAAACGCTCGCGCAGCTTCATCACGAAGCGTGTCGGATCCTGGGTCATCAAGGCCGCGTGGTACCAGGGGCTTTTGCGGCAGCTTACCGACCCAGGCCGTAGCCGCCGAGGCTGGGACGCCGCGCGATGGCTGGCCGAGGGCCGCGTGTCGGTGTCGCGGCCAATCGCGTACGTCGAGCGGCGGATGATGGGGGTCGTCGTGCGCAGTGCGGTCGTGTCGGAATTTCTCGAGCGCGCCGTAAACGTCGAAGTGTTTGCGCGGCAGCTTGGACAAAGCGACGACGCCAACGCGCCACCTGCGTTCCTCGACAAGCTCGCCGCGGCGGTAAACTCAATCGCCCGCGCGGGCGCCTGGCACGCGGACCTTTCGGGAAAAAACATCTTCACGCCGGACGGCAAGGTGTTTACGTTCATCGATTTGGACAGCGTCCATCTTCACGTGCGGGACACCGAGGAGCGACGCCTCAAGAACGCGGTCCAACTGTACGACAGCTTTTGCGATGTATGGGACGACACGGTCCTCGGACCGTTTATCGAGGCGTTGGCGCCCGAAGGAAAAGATGCTGGGCTATGGTTCGCACAGACCAAAACAGAGCAACGCAAACGGCGCACGCTCCGACTCGCGCTTTGGAAGCAACAGGGGCGCTCGGAGGGTAAGGACACCGCGGGCGAATAGCGGGCCGCCTCTCCGTGAAGTTTGTCAGCATTCCAACCAATTGCATGTCCATTGCCGTCTAACAATCGTCAACGGCTGGGAGTTCCAAGCATGCCCGGAGAGTTATCGCTCCATTTCCTCATTCGGTTTGCGACCCTATGGTCCGTCACGGCCGCATGGTCCGTGACGGCGCAAGACACGCCCTACTATCGTGTCACCATCGATGCAACGCGCGAGAAGGCGCAGGTCGAGGCGCGTATCCCCATTCCCGGCGGCCATCTGCGCATGGACGGAGGCCTTGTCGACAATGCGTTACCAAATGGCCTCGCGACGCTGGTGGAGGGTCTCATTGTAACGGACGATTCGGGTCGCCAACTCGTCGTGACAGGCCCTGAAGGAACGACGTGGACCATCGCCGATGCACCGGAGTCGCCGGTGACTGTGCGCTACACCGTTCGGCTGGATCACAATGACTACAGTTGGAATTTCGGTGCGGACGAAGTCGCCTACAAACGCGACGATTGTTTTTTCTTTGTATCGCGTTCGCTGCTGGTGCAACCGGGCCGCGTCGACGGCGTCGAAGTCTCGTTCGAGGTTCCGAGCGATTGGCGTATTTCGACTTCGTGGCCGCGGATCCCCGGAAGGCCGAACACGTTTCTCGCGCATGGCAATCGCGATCTGTTGGAAACATGCGTGTTGCTGGGCACGCACTCGGAGCGCGTCGTTACGGAGGGCGATACCCGCGTTACGCTCGCGTTCGGTCACGACGTTGACCCGTATGCGGATGCGTTCGACGACGGCATCCAGACGGGCCTCCGCGCGTTCTCCGAGCTGTTCGGCGACGCTCCGCCCGCAGCGTTCTTGATCACGATGAACCCGGTCCAGCGCGGCATGTGGGGCGCGGGAGCGTTCGACTCGAGTATCAGTGTATTGACGCCCCAGCGCATCACGGGCAGTGATCAGCAAATGGTCCTGCACACCATCGCGCACGAGATTTTTCACCTGTGGAACGGACGTAAACTCAAAGCCAAGGGCCAGGCCGAGTGGTTCACCGAAGGCGTGACGGACTACATGACGTGGAAGGTCTTGCGCCGCGAAGGGTTGATCGACCGCGAGATGCGGCTAAAACAACTCGAGCGCGATTTGGCCGCGTACTGCAACCAGGTGGGCCAGGAATCCATCGCGCGGGCCGGTGCGCAAAAGGCGAAGTTCTACAGCCTCGTCTACAGTGGCGGCTCCTGTGTTGCGCTCGCGATGGACGTCTTCGCGCAACAGGCTACGCAAGGCGAGAAGTCGTTCGATGACATACTACGTGCATTGTACGCGGCCGCTCGCGATACCGGATTCACCTCGGAGCAAGTCGCGAAGGTGGCCCAAGAGGTATCGGGTTACGACTTCGCGCCATTCTTCGAGAAGTACGTGAGCGGCAAGGAGACGATGTCGCTCGCCGAAATCGCGGCGCTGGCGGGTTTGGAGTTGACGATCACGCCGAAGGGCGATCACACGAGCGTGAACGCGGTTCTCATGTCCAACCCCTCGCCGGAACAAGCGAAGATTCGCGCCACGCTGTTGGGGGAATAGGCGATCAAACCGGCGCGATAGGGCCGTCGGCGCGGATTTCGTTGAGCACAAACGCCATCACGCGCCGTGCCTTGATGCATCCCGCGATGCGCCCTTCCTTCCCGTCTACGACTGGCAGCGACTTCAGGTGGTACTCACGCAGTAGCCCCGCCGCCAGATCCGCAGGCTCGTCTGCGCCGATCACGACGGGTTTGGCCGACATGATTCGCTCGACCGGCGTGTCCTGGTCCATCCCCGCGGATTGTGCCTGGACCAGATCGGTCATGGTCACGACGCCGTCGAGCCGCTCGCCGTCGGCAGAAATGTAGAAGACATCGTTCTCGTGTTGCGCGAAGGCCCGCACGACTTCGCGAAGCGGAGCGTCCGGTTTGAGCATCGGCTGCGTGTGCTGCTCGAGTAACTGGCGCACGGGCGTCGCGGCCAAGAGCGCCTGCGCTTGCGGTTGGCCCTTCCACGGATCCGCCGAGCGGTCATTGATCGACTTCGCGATCGCGTCGCGCAACGGCGCAAGCGCTTTCGACATTTGCCCGAACGCGTTGCGGCCAACGACGATGACTTCGATCGCGGTGCGGGCGCGCACGGAGGCGCTGCGAGGCCGGTTGTCCACCAATGCCCGCTCTCCGAAGAATGACCCCGGCCCGATGACGGCGACGACCTCCTCGCGGCCCTCGGCCGACTCGCGCACGATTTCCACGTGACCCTGTTCGAGCACGTAAAATCCGGCGGGCGCGTCTCCTTGGCGAAAAACGAGATCGCCGGGCTCGTAGTGCGCGTGCGAAACGCGGCCGGAATCGCTGGAGCGAATGTGACTCAGATCACGCGGGAAAATCAACAGCCAGGCCCAGTCGAGCCCGACCTTCGCCCGCCGCGACCACGACGGCAACTTAAACAGATACACGCCGCGCCACGTGAACCAGGCGAGAAAGCCGGAGAGACGAATACCAAATATTTCCGCGACCGCGGAGTATCCGCCTATCGAACAAAGTTGCCCAAGCGGCTTGAACGTGAACGGCTTCGTTGGCCCGCCATCCAACACCGCCGCGATGTTGTTCGCCGCTTGGTGGCCCTGCCGTTCCGCGAATTGGCCCGTGGGCGGCGAGGGGTTTCCGTCGTGCGCATTGGGAACGCAGGCGCAATCGCCAATCGCCCAGACGTTCGCGCTGTCCTCGATTCGCATGTCCGGCCCGGTGACGAGACGTCCGCGGTCCTTGCGCGCTTGGAGCCGTTGAATCAGCGGCGCGGGGGCGGTGCCCACCGTGCAGACGATCGTCGCGCCGCGAATCAGTTCGCCGGATCGCGTCCGCACCCCGTCGGGGGTCGCCGTTTGCACATAGGTCTTCTCGAGCACGCGCACGCCCGCCTTCTCCATCTTTGCGCGCGCGAACCGGCGCAACGAGGGGCCGATGTCCGGCAGGATTTCCGGGGCCGATTGCAGGAGGTGTACCGAGACGTCCTCCGTTCGAATGTTCTGAAAGTACCGGCGGGTGCCCCGCGCGAGGTCGTTGATCTCTCCGGCCGCTTCGACGCCGCTGTACCCGCCGCCGACGATGATGAACGACAAATACCAGCGGCGCATATCGGCATCGCTGCACACCTCGGCCTTTTCCAACTGTTGCAAGATGTGCGAGCGCAGGGCCGTCGCGTCGCCAATGCTCTTGAGCGGGAACCCGTGGTCCGCCATGCCCGGTACGGCGGTCAGATTCGCCGAGACGCCCAACGCGAGCACGAGATGGTCGTACCCCATACGCGCGAATTTGCCGTCGTGCGTTTCGTACTCGAGCTCGTTCGTAGCCGTGAGGATTTGCTGGACTTCCTCCGTCCGGCACTGCACGCGCGGCAACATTTCGCGCAGCGGCGCGACTACGTCAAGCGGATTCAGCGACGACCCAACCGCGTCCGCCAATAGCGGGCTGAACACCAGATGGTTCTCGCGATTGAACAGAATGATCTCGGCGTCGCGCCGACGCAGCCGCTTGCTCAACGTCCGCGCACACTTGACCCCCGCGAACCCGCCCCCCACGATGACGATTCGGACGCTGCTCATCAAGGATGGGCGCGCCTACATTCAGGCCGGGGCGCAACTCATAGAGACCAACACCATCGGCGCG
>CAYXRK010000216.1:0-7413 GCA_964467615.1 uncultured Nitrospirales bacterium
GCCCTGAGGGTGTCGAAGGGTGGACGGGTGAGGGGCCGTCGACACTCCTTATAGCATTGATTTGGTTGCGGCTGTGTCGCGCTGTGTATACATTGTCACGAACATTCAGACAAGTAAGGACCGACTAACACAATCATGGAACGAATCACGAGCAAATTTGGAGGTACGTCGCTCGCGGACGCCGCTGCGATTCGCGGGGCGGTGGACATCGTCAACGCAAATCCCGCGCGGCGCTTTGTCGTGCCGTCCGCGCCGGGAAAGCGTTCGCCCGAGGACAAGAAGATCACCGACCTGCTGTACGTATGGCATCGGCTTTTGAAGGATGACCTCGATCCGGCGCAGGCCCGCGACATCATCTTCGAAAGATTTTCCGTACTCACGCACGATCTCGGTCTAAAACTGGACGTGAACGCGCAGTTCAAAGCGATCGATCGGCGTGCGGAGAACTATTCGACGCCGGATTTCCTCGCGTCGCGCGGAGAATTCCTCACTGGTCTCATCGTCGCGGAACTTCTCGGGGCGGTGTTCGTTGATCCCGCCGAATGCATTCGATTCAACTACGAAGGCGAGTTGCTTGAGGAAACCTACACGATGCTGGGCGAACGTCTCGCCGGCGACGGTCGCTTTGTAGTTCCCGGTTTTTACGGCGCGGACCCCAAGGGACGCATTCGCACGTTCAGCCGCGGCGGCAGTGACGTGACGGGATCCATCGTGGCGCGCGCATCCAAATCGGACCTGTATGAGAATTGGACGGATGTATCCGGGTTCCGCATGACGGACCCGCGCATCGTGCCGCACGCGCAGCGGATCGACGAAATTACCTATAGCGAACTGCGCGAGTTATCGTACATGGGCGCGAACGTGTTGCACGACGAGGCGATCTTTCCGGTGCGCCGCGTCGGGGTGCCGATTAACATTCGCAACTCGTCCGAACCCGACAATCCAGGGACGATGATCCTCCCTCGCCGGGAAGCCACGCAACCCGTCCGGGGCATTGCCGCGCGCAAGGGCTTCTCAATGATCAACATCGAGAAAGCGCTGATGAACAAGGAAATCGGCTTTGGCCGCCGGGTGCTCGGCATTCTCGAACACTACAAGGTAAGTTTCGAGCATATGCCCACCGGCATCGACACGATTTCGCTCATCGTGAAAGACGAGGTCCTCGGCGATCACGGTGACGCCATCGTCAAGGAAATCGAGAAGCGTTGCGATCCGGATCGGGTGTCGCTCACTTCCGGCCTCGCGCTTATCGCGACTGTCGGTCAAGGGATGAACCACTACATCGGCGTCGCCGCGCGGCTATGCACGGCGCTCGCGGAGGCGCGGGTTAATCTGCGCGTTATCGATCAGGGATCGTCCGAAACAAACATCATCGTCGGCGTCGAAGAGAACGACATGGAACGGGCGGTGCTCGCGATCTACAACGCGTTTCAGAACTGGGACGGTCCCTTGCCGGCGCCTCCGCCAATCGAACGCGCGCGGGCCGTTGCGCGCGCATGAAGTGCCGCATAACTTCCGCGCGAACGATTCGGCCCGAGTTGTCTCATGCGTAGGACCAAAATTGTCGCTACGATCGGGCCGAGTTCGCGCGACCCTCGAGTGCTGCGCGAGTTGATTCGCGCGGGAATGGACGTGGCCCGGCTCAATTTTTCGCACGGGACGCACGAAGACCACGCCAGGACCTACCGCGAGATCCGGGGCGCAGCAGACGCCGAGGGCCGCAGCGTTGGGATTCTCGCGGACCTGCAGGGACCGAAAATCCGCATTGGAAAGGTGCGGGCCGGGGGTGTCCGGCTCGTACAGGGCGCCGCGCTGACGCTCACCACTCGTCCCGTCGAGGGCGACGAGGGCACGATTTCGACGGACTACGAGGCCTTGCCGCGTGACGTCGCCGCGGGGGATTCGATCTTTATTGCCGATGGGACGATTCTGCTCCGAGTAATCGATGTCGCCGGAGACGACGTGCGCTGCGACGTTGTGCATGGCGGGACGCTGACTTCGCACAAGGGCATCAACTTGCCGGGAGTGAAGGTAAGCGCGCCGTCCCTCACGGAGAAAGACATCGACGATCTAGCATTCGCGCAGTCGCTCGGCGTTGATTTCGTCGCGTTGTCGTTCGTGCGGACGGCGGCCGACGTGCTCGGGCTGCGCCAACGCATCGGCGAGCCCAACGGCGGGCCATCGATCGTCTCGAAGATCGAGAGGCCCGAGGCGCTCGCGGACATCGACGCCATCATCGCGGCGAGCGACGCAATCATGCTGGCGCGGGGCGATCTCGGTGTCGAGGTGCCACTCACGGAAGTTCCGCAGATCCAAAAGCGGCTCATCGCGAAGTGCAACGACCTGGGCGTGCCCGTCATCACCGCCACGCAGATGCTCGAGAGCATGACCTCGAGCCCGCGCCCGACGCGCGCCGAGGTGACGGACGTTGCGAACGCGATTTACGACGGCACGGACGCGGTGATGCTGTCGGGCGAGACGGCGTCGGGCGAATTTCCCGTCGAGGCCGTGACCACGATGGCGGGCATCGCGGACCGCGCGGACGAGGCCATCGGGGCGCAACCGACCTACGACCGTATCGTGCGCATGCGACAATCCGGCGTGCGCAAGGGCAAGGCGGCCTTCGGCGACGCGATTGGGCAGGCGACGTGCCGCATCGCCGAGGTAGCGGAGGCGAAGCGGATCGTGTGTTTCACAACGTTGGGCTACACGGCGAACCTGATCGCGCGATACCGGCCGAGCGTGCCCATCACGGCGATCACGCTGAGCGAGGGGACTCGCCGGCGCTGTTCGTTGATTTGGGGCGTCGATGCCGTGCTCTCAATCGAACCGGCGGAGACGGACAGGATCGGCCAATTGGTCGATGAAGTGCTTCTCGCTCGGGGGTTGGCGGGACCGGGCGATACAGTCGTGATCGCGGCCGGAATGCCGCTCGCGCACCGCACCCGGGCGAACATGATCAAGCTGCACACCATCGGCGGACGCACCGACGACGCGTGAGGCGTTCGCGGAACTCGGCGGGGGTTTAGTAGAATTCCGTCCCCTATGGCCTCGCGTCAACCCACGATAGCGCCGGACTGGTATCAACTTTCGTTCGACTCGCTCTATCCGATCGTGTACGCGCACCGTGACGCCGACTCGGCCCAGCGCGAAGCCGAATTCTGTATCGAGCAACTCGGCATATCGAAGAGCGACACCGTGCTCGATCTCTGCTGCGGCAACGGCCGCCACATGATGCACCTCGCGCCGCGCGCGCGGCGGATCGTCGGGCTCGATTTCAGCGCGCATTTGCTCACCTTGGCGAGACAAGCGGCGAACGAGGCGTGGCTGGTGCGGGCGGACATGCGCCGCCAGCCGTTTGCGAGCGCGTTCGACGTCGTCGCCAATTTCTTCACGAGCTTCGGTTACTTTCTCTCGCGTGAAGACAATTTGAGGGTCGTGCGCGAGATCACCCGCTCGCTCAAGCCGGGCGGACGGTTCTTCATCGACTACATCAACCTGAATTGGGCGAAGGCGCACGTCGAGCCGCGCTCCGTGCGGTTTCGCGAGGACTATGAAATCCGCGAGGAGCGATGGATTGACGAGCAACGCGGCCGCATGAACAAGACGACCCGCGTACTCCTCGACGGGCGGCAAGTGAGCGAGACGGGCGAATCGGTGCAGTTGTATACGCTCGACGAGATGGCGGCGCTCTTGACGGAGGGCGGCCTGCGCATGGAATGCGCGTATGGCGACTATTCGGGCAGCGAGTGTTGCGAGCCCTCGAAGCCGCGCATGATCTTGATTGGCCGGAAAGCGTAGGGCGTGCGCTCGTTCGCGAAAGAGTACGCGCGGGGCGCGGCAGACCTGCTCGGCTTCTACGCGCAACCGCCCTCGAGTTTGTTCGATAGCGCGCCGGCTTCCGGTATCTGGGATACCACGCTCGTCGAAGCGATGCGGCGCTACGCGCAAGAGATCGGCTCCGACGCGACGTTCATGGGGAACGAGGCGGTCATCATCACGGGCCAGCAACCCGCGATCTTCACGGGGCCAATGTACACCGTATTCAAGGCGATCACGGTACTCAAGCTGTCGCGCGCCATGCGCGAACGGTTCAGAACGCCTGTCGCGCCGGTGTTCTGGATCGGCAGCGAGGACCACGATTTCGAGGAGGCGCGGACGGCGCATTTCCTGACCAAGGACCATCGCAGCCTCACGCTTCGATACACCCCGACGGAGGACGTGGCATCGCGCGCGATGTACCGCGTGCCGTGCGACGCGTCGCTGCACGAATTCATCGAACGGGCCGCCGACGAATCGCGCGGATCGGAGCAGAGCGACGATGTCAGATCGTTTTTGCACGCGAGCCTCGACGCCTCCTCCTCGTTATCCGAATGGACCGCGCGGCTCTTGGCGCGCTTGTTTCGCGGGACGGAGCTGGTGTTCTTTTCGCCCCATTTGCCCGAGGCGCGCGAGATCGGGGCGGCGGTGATCCGCCGCGAGATCGAAACGCCGCTCACTTCGACGCGTCTGTTGAACGAGGCCGGTGTGCGGCTCGAGCGGATCGGCTTTCCACCGCAGTTGACGAAGGGCGCGGACGAGTGTAATTTCTTTCTCGAAATCGGCGAGAAGCGATGTAAAACGGTGTACATTAACGGTCGTTTCGAAACACCGGAATCGGGCGAGCGCTTCAGTAGTGTAGAATTACTAGAACTATTAGATAACCATTCATATAGATTTAGTCCAAATGTAGCGCTCCGTTGCGTCGTGCAGCAGCGGCTTTTTCCCGTCGCTGCGTACGCCGCCGGGCCGGGAGAGTTGGCGTATTGGGCGCAACTCAAGCCAGTGTTCGAGCATTTCAGCGTGCCGATGCCGGTGGTGTGGCCGCGTGCATCGTGCGTGCTGACCACGCTTAAACTGAACAAGCTTCGCGCCAAGCTCGGGCTTGAACTCGAGGACCTCGCGTTACCTTCCGAGGAGCTGCGTGACAAGGCGGCGAGGGCCGCGTCTACGAACCCAGCACTCCAACTCGCGCGCGAACGCGGGCCGGAAGTCGAGCGCTCGATTGCGGCGCTTGCCGAGGGCCTGCGCGCGAAGGACCCCACAACGGCAGACATGGCGGAGCGGCTACGCGAAGAAGCTCGGGCGCAACTGGATCGTATCGAGCGCTCCATCGTGCGCGGCGACGCGGCAAAGAACGGCGCCGTATTCGAGCAGGCGCAGCGGCTGGTGAACAGCCTCATGCCGGATCGAGGACCACAGGAACGGGTGTACACGATTTTTTCCTTTCTGTTCGAGTACGGCTGGGACCTTATCCCGCGCCTCATCGAGAGCATCGACCCGATCCGCTCCGGCCTTCAGGAGATCGAACTGTGACCGTGGACGTACTCGCCATCGGCGCGCACCCCGACGACGTGGAACTCGGCGTGGGCGGCACGCTGCTTCTCGCCGCTGCGCAGGGCGCGCGCGTCGGCGTTCTCGATCTCACCCACGGCGAGCGCGCCTCGCGGGGAACGCGCGAGGAGCGCGACCGCGAGGCCGAAGCGGCGGCCCGCTTGCTCGACGCTGCCGTTCGTGAGAACGCGGGACTGCCTGATGCGGGCTTGGCCGACACGCCGGAGCAGCGCGCGAAATTGATCGAGATCGTCCGGAGGCTGCGCCCGCGCGTGATACTTGCGCCGATGTCGCCGGATCGTCACCCCGACCACGAGGCCGCGCACGCGTTGGTACGCAGCGCGAACTTCTTCGCGGGCGTGGCGTCGTTCGGCGGCGGCGAACCCTACCGGGCCGATCACGTGTTTTACTACTATCCGTATTACCAAGCCGGAGGCCGGCCCACGTTCGTCGTGGACGTTTCGGCGCAGTTCGATCGCAAGCTCGAAGCATTGCGGGCGTACCGCTCGCAGTTGTACAACCCCGAGTACGAAGGCGCGCAGACGTTCGTGTCGTCGCCCGAATTTTGGGACGCAATCCGGGACCGCGCGGCGTATTGGGGCTCGACCGTCGGCGCGCGCTACGGCGAACCGCTGTACTCGGACGCGCCGATGCGCATGGACGGCCTGCCGGGACTGGAGAAGGCGCGATGAAAATAGGCATCACCTGCCAGCCCAGCACGGGCGGCAGCGGCATCATGGCGACGGAGCTCGGCATGGCGCTCGCCAAACGCGGCCACGAAATTCACTTCGTCACCACGGAACGCCCCTTCCGGCTGGTAGACTTCCAACCCAATCTCATTTCACACACGGTCGATGTCGTCTCCTACCCGTTGTTTCACGATCCGCCGGTATCGCTCGCGCTGGCCGCCAAGATCAGCGAAGTGGCCGAGGAGAACGGTGTCGAACTCTGGCACGCGCACTACGCGATGCCGAACGCGGTTTGCGCCCTGCTCGCGCGCGAAATGCTCCCGCCGAAGCAGCGATTCAAAATCGTCACCACGCTCCACGGCACGGACATCACGCTCGTCGGCAGCGACCCATCGTTCTTCCGCATCACGAAATACGCGATGGAGGCCAGCGACGCCGTAACGGCAGTCTCGCACTGGTTGCGCGAAGAAACGCTCCGCGAATTCCAACTCGAGCGCCCGGTCGAGACCATTTATAACTTTCTCGACGACGGGAAGTTCCCCGCCCAATCGCCCGAGCGCTGCACCCTCGCCGAGGAAGGCGAGAAGATCATCATGCACATCTCGAACTTCCGGCCCGTCAAGCGCGTGACGGACGTCGTCCGCGTGTTCAAGCGCGTGCTCGAACACATCGACGCCCGCCTCGTCATGGTCGGCGACGGCCCCGAGCGCATGTCCGCAGTGGGCGTCGCCAAACAACTCGGCATCACGAACAAGATCAAATACATCGGCACGCACGTCGACATCGCGACCATCCTCCCGTGCGCGGACCTCGTCTTCCAACCCAGCGAGCACGAGAGCTTCGGCCTCGTCCCGCTCGAGGCGATGGCCTGCGAGGTGCCCGTCCTCGCATCCAACAGCGGCGGCATCGTCGAAGTCGTCGAGCACGGCGTCACCGGCTACCTCGCGGACGTGGGCGACATCGACACCATGGCCAAATACGCCGTCGAAATCCTCTCCCACGGCGACCTCGCCAAGATGATGGGCCGCCGCGGCCGCGAGCGCGCCCTATCCCACTTCGGCAAGAACCAAATCGTTCCCCAATACGAAGCCCTCTACGAGCGCGTCACGAAGGGCTAAAGGAGCACGGGCTTTCCAGCCCGTGAACACAGCCCTCCGCTCGCCAACACGTCCCACATCTTGTGGTCGGCAAATTTGACCGCCATCCGTTGACGGATCGCCATCACACCACAATCATTTCGTGCCATTCTGCACGACCTTCACCGAACACCTCCTCTTTTTGGACATTTTTTCTTCCTGGAGAAACAACGGGAATTATCGCTTTAACTCCCTTGTGGGCAAGCCAGCGCGGA
>CAYXRK010000217.1:0-7395 GCA_964467615.1 uncultured Nitrospirales bacterium
CAACGTCGCCGCCATCGGCTTCACTGTCAAGCGCGTCCGCCGCTCCATCTCCGACACCGCCGCCTGGTCCCCAGGGTTCGCCATCGCCACAACCAGCTCACCCTTTTCCCGCCGCAACGGCACCAGCAAATCGTGCGTCGCGAACCCCCCGTCCACCAACTCCAACGCCGCACGCTCCGGCGCGTGCTCGTCCAGCCGCACGTACTCGATCCCTAACTGCCGCGCCACCACCTGCGCTACTGCCTCCTCGAACACGTACCCCTTCTCGACTAAAATCGTCCCGATCCGGCGCCGATGGTCCGCCGCCTTCTGCTCCAGAAGCGCGCTCTCCAGTTGCCGCTCCGTCACCATCCCCGCCTCCAACAACACCTCGCCCATCTTGCGCCGAAGTCCACGAGCGTCGAACAAACCGCCCCTCACCGCCCACGGCGCGTCCCCCTTCGCGCGGCGCCGCGGCGCCCGCTCGTCCAACAACTGGCTCAACGCTGACACTTCACTCAGTGCACTAGATAACTGTGAATCCAGATGTTCCCGCTCCGTCGCAAGGTGGACGTCTTCCGTCTCCACTTCGTCCAGTTCCACCTCCGCGTTCGCCAATTCCGCCTCGAGCTCCCCCACCCGGGCCTGCAACGCCTTCCGCGCCGCCTGCGATTGCTCCAACGCGTCCTCCAACGCCGCCGACTCTTCCCGGGCCCGCTGGAGAGAGTCGTCAGCGGTGCGCTTCACCGCGTCCACGACGTCCCGTGAGACCCGTTGCTCAGTTTCCCGCTCAAGTAAGCGCACCCGCGAAGCCGCTGATTCGAGTTGTCCGAGCACTTTTTCCGTTTCAAATCGGGCTTCATCGCGTTCAGTTTGGGCGGCGTGCAAATCTTCCTTGAGGGCCGCTTCGCGGCGCTCCGCGTCCGCCTCCAAACGCCGGAACACCGCCTCGGACTCCGCCGGAATGGCGTGGGCGGAGTCGAGCGCTTCGTGGGCCGCGGCGAGTTCCTCTCGCAGCCGTTGCGCGATGTCGCCGCGCTCGTTCAGTTGCGCGACGGCCTCCAGCACGCGGGCCTCGCGCGCGCGCAACTGCGCCGCCGACTCTTCGGCCCGCCCGTTCGCGGCCTCTAGCGCCGCTTCGAGTTGTGCCACACGCAACCGGGCGGCTTGGTGTTCCGCTTCAGCGGCGGCAGCGGCCTCGAGCGCCTCGAGGGCCTTGTCCCGCGCGATCCACGACTCCGCCAACTCGCTCCGGAGTGTTTCGATATTTTCCTCGAGCACGGCGGCCCGGACTTCCGCCGACCGCGCCCGCGATTCCGCGTGTTCTGCCCGCTGCTCGGCGAGGCCGGCGCGATCGCGCAGTTTTGGCGCCGCCGCGAGCGTCTCGCGCAATCGCGCGGCCAACGTGTCCCGTTCCGCCGAGGCCTCGGCCAGGGCCGTGTCCTTGCGCTCGATGTCCTTCTCGATCCCGCGCAGTTCCTCACGCGTCTCGAGGAGCGCGGCGATTTGCCGTTCCTGTTGCTTGCGCAACTCGGCCAATTCGCCCGCCGCGGCCACCTGCACGTTCGCCCCTTCGCGTTCGCGCGCGCGATACTCCGCCAATTCCGCCGAAAGCGCGTCCCGCTCCCGCGCGACCCGCCGCAATTCCGCTTCGAGTTGGTCCGATTCCGCCTCTTCCGCCGTCAGTGCCGCGCGAAGTTCATCCATCTCGGCAAGGCCGGAAAGCTGCGCCGCGCCATTGCGCTGACGGGCGGCAAGGAGCTTTGCGAGCGTGTTCAGTTGGTCCTTCGCGCCGCCGATCTGCGAGGTCAGCGTCCGGTGCGCCTCGGTGACCTCATCGCTCCACGAACGAATCGTGTTCTCGAGCCGGACCAGAATGTCGTCCGCCGCCATCAGCGTGGTACTCCGTGCCTGCGTCCGTAGCGCCCGTTTCGCCGAAACCGGCGCGCCTTGGCTCCGAAACTGCGCCGGTCTCATCGAGACCGGCGCTACTAGCAAAAACGTTATTTTCGGACAACCAAAAACTATACCTCGGAGGCGTCTTGGAGCGCAACACGTAACTCGTTAGAAATCAAGGGGTTTTGCGAATTTTAGGTCAACACCGATGGACTATATATATGGTAACTATCCCTTGACTGTAGAATAAATTTCTGGTAGACTTGTATTCATTGGTGAAAGGACAATCCGATGCCCAAGACGAACCGAAACAAGCCTACACGCGCCAAATCCTCGGAATCCGAGTATTCCCTTATGGAATTCATGGAGGAATTCCCGGATGACGCTACCTGCCTTGAATGGCTTTGGCGCAACCGTTTCTCGAAGGACGGCGAACATGCTCACTGCCCGAAATGCGACGGAGAGCGCACGTTCAAACGGTACGAGACTTCGCAGCAACGTCAATCGTGGACGTGTACCGGATGCGGGCATCATGTCCACCCGACAGCCGGAACGATCTTCCATAAGTCCGCTACGTCGCTTCACCTTTGGTTCTACGCGATGTACCTCATCACTAGCACCCGTTGCGGGATTTCCGCCAAACAGTTGGAGCGCGAACTTGGCGTGACCTACAAAACCGCGTGGCGCATGTTCAATCTCATTCGCACAGACCTTATGAAGCAGGACGATTGCACGCTTGAAGGGGCTGTCGAATGCGATGAAACCTACATGGGTGGACAACGTCGCGGATCGTTGCAAGGCCGTCCTGGAAAAGCATCCCCGCACAAGACGGCGGTATTCGGAATGGTTCAACGCAAGGGGCGTATCGTTGTATCCACGGTTCCGAACGTCCAAAAAGTTACGCTGCATCCGAAAATCGAGGAACGCATCCTGCCAGCGTCTATCGTGTACACGGATGAAATGGGAGCGTACAACGGTCTTGATCGCAAAGGGTACACGCACAAGCGCATCAAGCATTCGGAGAAGGTGTACGTGAGCGGGGATATCCACACAAACACGATTGAGGGATTCTGGTCGCTCGTGAAGCGCGGAATCGGCGGCGTGTATCACGCGGTGTCCACTAAGCATCTACAGTCCTACCTGAATGAATATGCTTGGCGGTACAACCTACGTCACACGGACGAAGGACGTTTCCGAATCCTACTTCTTCGCGCGGTTCGGTGATTGCGGCTTGGTCTTGGGTTTCGTCTTGGAAACCTTGACCAAGTTCCGCATGAACTCGCTCCGCGTCGGAATCGGAATCTCGTAATCCTGTTCGGTCTTTTGGGTCTTCTTCGTCGCCATATCGGGAGTATACCTGATGCTGTTTGAGGGGTGCTGGCAGAGAATTGAACGGGCACGTGCCCACAGACATGCGATATTTCAGATTTGGACAGAATTCTCTAGTAAACAGCCCAATACCCTTATTGGTCAAGTGTATGGAAGCAACGGCGAAGGGCATTTCATCGCAGTCATTCCATATCCCCTCCCGTCGATCTTGTCGCTCGAACTTGGCGAAATGCTCTATCAGCTTCGCGCCGCTCTCGATGGGAGCATTTATGCGTCCAACGTTTTGGAGTGCGGACAAGACCCGCCCCCCGATGATGATCGTCTCGAATTTCCGATATTCGACAGACAGACCCAATGGGACGAACTCAAGAATCCCAAGAGGAACAAGCTTGGAATACTCGGCAATAAGCGAAAGACATTCATCGAAAGCGTACAGCCGTACAAGACACCCGTATCGATGCCAGACGAGATTAGAGTCAATGACGCGGGCCGTATCCTCGGCATCTTGAATAATTGGGCAAGAATGGACAGGCACAGACGTTTGCATGTCGTTAATCTTTATGCAACCTCCGGCCATATCGAACTTGACCCGCCCGAAGGACTGGAAGTTATAAGTATCGAGCCTTTCACCGAGACGGGCGTTGTCAAAAAAGGCGAAATACTGCTTGGTAGGTTTGTTATTAGCGGACTGTCGGAAATCCCTAAAGACTTTGAATTGCCATACGAGGCCGGTCTTACCATCACGATAGGAGTTGACGAGGCCCCGCTCGCAAAGCTGACCGATTTCGACACGTTCTCCTATCGAATCAGTCACATGATCGAAGTCGTCGAATACATCGTTAGAAGACTCGAAAACGTCTGCGTTTCGTAACGTTCCTGTTCCCATATATACAGCTTTCAATCAACCTAGATTGTTTATACAGTCAAGGGATAGTTACCATATATATAGGGGGTGTTTTCGGTGCGAAGTTCAACGTTCAACGTGCGGTGGGGAGGGCGAGGCTCCCGCCGAGCCGGGGAATCCGTCGTGGCGTCCGGCTCGGCGGGAGCCTCGCCCTCCCCGGAGTCGTCGGTGGAAACGGAAACTGAGATTTTTTTACTGGCCCTGAATTTGAAGTTGTTGTATCTCGGCGTCGGCGAGGACGCGAGGGTAGAACCGGACGTCGGCCAGGTGGCCGTGGAACGCGGCCATCTCGGCGGAGGTCTGGGGCCAACCTTCGACGATGCCTCGGCCCAGGCGCGCAATCGGGTACGCGCTTGCCGGGGCCGGGTCCGGAATCCGGCCAATCTCGACGCCCTCGAGGAATACGCGTTGAAGAAAGGTGGTGGTGACGATGCCAAGATGATGCCAAGCGCCGTCAGCGACGGCCTGCTCGCTGATGACCGCGCGGCGCGGGTTGGTCGAAAGTCGGCAGCGCAGGCGTCCGTCGAGATCGATGTAGACCGCGGGGGTCCCGTTGTTCGCGTCACGCTCGAGCCCGAGGACCACGCCGGGCGCATCGGCGCGGAACCATCCGGAGAGGGAGAACTCAGGGAAGCCGTTGAACAGCCCCGCCGGAAGCCGCAGTGAATCGATGGAGCGGTCGAAAGCGCGTTCGCCCGCGAGCAGGCTGATGTAGAGATCGTCCAGCGCGCGGTCGTTTCGCGCCAGGAACTCGTAGGTCCCGATGCGCTGAATGGTCCGGAAGTTCGCTTCGATGTACTGGGCGAGGGGCCCCTTGGCGGAGTCGCCGCCAGCTTGCCAAAAGTTGAGGAGTTCGGCGTTGTAGATGACGCAGGGCCTTTCGCTGCGGGCGAGCGCGTCGATGATTTGCCGCTGCTGCGCTTCGGTCAAATGCGTCATTCCTTCGACGGGACTGAAGCCGCTCGGTGGCGAAAGTTTGGTCCAGAAGTAGAGGCTGTTGAGGCCGGGCAAGGCGATAAAGGAATCGGCATGCGCACGAAGATTGTTCGTCATCCAATTCAGCACCGGCGCCACATCGGCGGTCGAAAGGACCCGTTCGAGGCTGCTGTACGCGGGGCGGATGCCGCCGGTCCCCGGAAGCCCGAGCGGCTCGGCATGGCGGTAGGCGAGATAGCCGTCTTGGATTTTTGGCGCGTACTTGAAGGCGGTCAGGCCGAGCAAAAAGACCGCGCCGAGCACGGCGAATTGAATCGCGGTGAATGGAGCGCGGGCTTTCCAGCCCGCGTCTGGGTCTGGGGCTTTCCAGCCCGCGTCTGGGATCCGGGCGGACCGAAACGCGGGCAGGAATGCCCGCGCTCCAGTGGCGTCATGGAGCAGCACGGCCGCGGCGGGCACGATGAGGAACGTGCCGAGTTGCCGCTGCGCGCCGGCCCAGGGATACACCTGGAGCACGTAGAGCGCACCGGCGGCGGCGAGAAGCGTCCGGCCAAACCGGGTGCGCGGATCCACCGGCGGCGCGATCAACAGCCAGAGCAGCGGCGGCAGGATCACGGCGAGGAATTCCGGACGATCCGTGGCCGCGAAGTACAAGGCCGCGACCGCGGCGGCGCACTTGGCAAGGGCCAGAACGAGTTGGACGGCGGGCGCCTCCGCGAGACGCGGCCACGCGGCAAGGACCGCCGCCGCGGCGCACGACACCGCCCCGATCACCACTCCCGCCATCGGGAACTCGCTGGCGTGGGTGTACGACTGGAAGAAGCCGAGCGGACCTAGGACGACGCCCTCGAACAGGCCGTACAGCGTGGTCCCGCGCGCGAGCGCCACCGCGCACACGGCGGCGGCCGTGACGCCCGCGGCGGCAAGCGTAAGCGCGGGCCGGCCCACGCGCGTGGCAGCCGGGGGCGGCTGCCCCACACACGGAAATATGTGGGGCAGCGGCCCTCCGCTGCCGCGTGGAAACGCGGCGAAGGCGAGCGCGAGAATTCCGAGCGCTGCCGCCGCAGCGGGAGGAAAGGCCCAACTCGGCGGGAATGCGTCGCCCCGCATGACGAGCACGGGAAGCGCGATGGCCCCCGCCGCCGCCGCGACGAACGCGATGCGGTTCGAGCGAGTCGGCGTGGCGCAGGAAAGGTAGGCAAACGCGAGCGCGGCGACGAAGAACCCGCCGACGTTGATTTTAGTTAGCACGAGCGCCGCCGCAACATAGCCCAACGCAATCGCGGCGAGCGGCCCGGCAGCCGAGGGCGGCTGCCCCACAGGCGCTGGGCGCGATGTCGAGGCGGCCAGGAGCGCGAGCGGCGTGAGCAGGGCGACGAGTTCCTGTGGGTGGCCGGCGCTGTAAATCATGACGAGCAGTTGGCCCGCCGCAAGAAGGAACGCGAGGCCCGCGCAGAAGAGCGAGCGTGCGTGCGCGTAGACGAGCGCCCCGCAGGCCGCCGAGCCGAGCAGCCAGTGGACGAGGGTCAGAACGCGCGTCGCCGTGTGGGTAATCGGCACGCCGAGCGGGCCGTGCAGGAGGAGATAGTAGGCGTAGTAAAACGGGCCGTATTGCGCGTACACGTCGGTGTACAGCGGGCGGCCCTCGAGGAAGAGTTGCCGCGTGAACATGAGATAGCCCTCGTCGTCGTACGGCGAGTAAATGAGAAGGGCGGTGTAGCCGCCGTAGACCGCGAGCATCGCGGTGACAACAAGGAGCGCGACAACGCCGATGAGCAACGCCGCGAGGTCGGGTGGGCCTGGGGCTTCGGGGGGCATTCGGGAAGTGTAGCAAGGGCTGGCGGCGCGGATAGCGACGAAATGGCGAGGCGCTTGGGCGAGGCTGTGTGGACGTGGTGGGAAAAGTGGGAAGGGTGGGAAGGGGGATTGCGAACTGCCGTGCACGAACATGAGCACGATGACGAATGACGAATGACGAATGACGAATGACGAATGACGAATGACGAGGCGGCGTGGACGGATGGGACGGATGGGACGGATGGGACGAATGGGACGAATGGGAGCGGGTGGACGGGGTGATGCTTGGGAGGGAATGCGAAGCGCCGTGCACGTGCACGATGACGATGAGGAGACTTCTTGGACGGGGCGGACGGATCGGACGGATCGGACGGATCGGACCGATGGACCGATGGAACGAATGGAACGAATGGAACGAATGGAACGAATGGAACGAATGGAACGAATGGAGGCAAGGGGATTTGAGAGAAGCGTGGGATGAGGAAGGAATTTTGGCGAATGAAAAACTGGAAGGAGAGTGCGATGGGCTGGTCGACGCGAATTTGGGCGCGGTA
>CAYXRK010000218.1:0-7377 GCA_964467615.1 uncultured Nitrospirales bacterium
ATGCCTGCAACGCGAGCGCGTTGATCACGGTCGCCAACATGCCCATGTAGTCGCCGGTGGGCTTGTCCAGGCCCGCGCCTTCGCCGTCGTTTCCGCGAAAGATATTGCCGCCGCCCACGACCAGGCCCACTTGCACGCCCATGTCGCACACCTGCTTAACTTCGTCGCAGAACCGGCCAATTGTGTCGAAGTCAATGCCGCCGCCGCCGCGATTGCCCTGAAGGGCCTCGCCGCTCAGTTTGAGCAAAATGCGCTTATACGTCTTCGAAGACAATCGCGCCTAGTTTCCCTTCGCCGCCGCGACCGCGGCCGCCACTTCCTCGGCCAAGTTCGATTGTTTCTTCTCGATGCCCTCGCCCAACTGATACCGCACAAAGCGGCGGATGTCCACCTTCTCGCCGACTTTTCCGCTGAGCTCCTTCATCAGGGATTCAATCGTAACGTCCGGGTTCTTGACGAATTTCTGTTCGAGCAAGCAATTGTCCTCGTAGAACTTGTTCATCTTGCCGTCCGCGATCTTGTCGACGATATTCGCGGGTTTGCCGCTATGGAGCGCCTGCTTGCGGTATATGGACTTCTCTTCCTCGAGTACGTCGGCCGTTACCTCGTTGCGGCGCACCCAACGCGGCGCGGTGGAACAGATTTGAAGGCAGACATCTTTAATGAATTCCTGGAACGGCTCACCCTTGGCAACGAAGTCCGTCTCGCAATTCACCTCGACGAGCACGCCGATCTTGCCGCCCATGTGAATGTACGACGCGACTGCGCCCTCGGCCGCCGTGCGCGAATCGCGCTTTGCCGCGCTGGCAATGCCTTTTTCGCGCAGCCACTTCGCCGCGCCCTCGAAATTGCCCTTCGTCTCTCCGAGGGCCTTCTTGCAATCCATCATGCCCGCACCGGTCCTCTCGCGCAGGTCTTTTACGATCTGGGCTGTAATCTCAGCCATGGTCTTTGCACACTCCTATGAACGTCCACATGTAACCAAAGCACTCAAGAATGGCCGCACGAACGCGACTTGATACGTTTCGCTCAAACCGTGGCCCCGATTGGGCACGGCATAACAGCGAAGGACTAGTCTTCGTCCCCGGCGACGGCAGCCGCAACCGCTTCGACCGGCCCAGCCGCTTCGGAGGGCGCTTCATCCGCTTCCGGGCTGTCTTCGGCGAACTTCTGGCGCTGCTTGGTAAGCTTGCCCGTGCGCGCCGCCTGTTCCTTGATTGTGGCGCGTTGTTGCGCCTCTTCCTCGAAACGGTTCTTCTCGTATTGCGTCTTGCCGTCGATCGTCGCGTCGGCCATCAGTCTGCAAAAAAGCGAAATGGCGCGAATCGCGTCGTCGTTTCCTGGTACCGGAATTGAAACCGCGTCGGGATCGGCATTGGTGTCCACGATTCCAATGCACGGGATGTTCAAACGCTTCGCCTCGGCCACGGCGATGTCCTCGCGCACCGTGTCGATCACGAACATGACAGCCGGCACGCCGTCCATCTTCTTGATGCCGGAAAGATTTTTCTCGAGCTTCTCGCGGTCTTTGCGCAGGCCGATGCGTTCCTTCTTGCCGTACTGCTCGATGCGCCCGCTGGCCTCGAGGTCCTCGAGACGGTGTAGCTTCGCGATGCTTTTCTGAATCGTCTGCCAGTTGGTCAGCGTGCCGCCGAGCCAGCGTTGGGTCACAAAGTACTCGCCGCAACGCTGCGCCTCGCGCTCCACCGCTTCCTTCGCCTGCTTCTTCGTGCCGACAAACAGGACTTGCCCGCCGGCCGCCGCCGCGTCGCGCACGGCGGTATACGCCTTTTGCAGTTGGCGCATCGTCTTCTGAAGATCGACGATATAAATGCCGTGACGCTCGCCGAAAATAAACCGCGCCATCTTCGGGTTCCAACGGCGCGTCTGGTGCCCGAAGTGGATGCCTGCCTCGAGCAGGTCCCTCATCGTAATCGAAGCCATGCCTTCACTCCTTTTCGGGTTGTTATCGTCGGGGCACGCGGAACTGATCCCTGTCTCGGGACACCCGGATCCGCGTCAGGCCTATCACCCCTGCGAGATTAGAAGCGCGGAAGCATAGCAAATGTCCCCGCCCGCGGACAAAGAGGATTTCCTTGTCACAATTGCCTCCGCCATCGGGATGTGCATACTTTGTTCCAAAAGGGGCTATAGAATAGCCCTGATTCCGGAGACGTTACATGCCCTCCCTGACGATTGAGAACTTTCCCGAAGATCTCTACGCAATCCTAACGGACAGCGCGAAATTGCATCGTCGCAGTCTGGACGGAGAAGCCATCGCGTGTCTAAAACATGCGCTATCCGAGAAGAAGTTGGATGTGGAAGCTTTCCTGGAGCGGGCGGATGAAATTCGGAATAGTTTGAACGTATCGCCGCTTACCGAGGAATTCATGAGGGATGCGAGGGAATGGGGAAGACCGTGATCGTCGTTGACACGAATGTTATTGCGTCACTGTTCATTTCCGGCCCCGAAACTCTCAACGCCAAGTGTGTCCTTCAGCGTGACTCGGAGTGGTCAGCGCCGCTCCTGTGGCGAAGCGAGATGCAAAATGTTCTCTCCAAGTACATGCGCAGGGATGGCATGGCAATCGAGAAGGCGGTGGGAATCATGCAAAACTCCAGAACTTTACCTGGTCCAAGAGAATATGAATCTTCGCCAGAAAGTGTACTGGGTCTGGTCGCATCCTCGTCGTGTTCCGCGTACGACTGCGAATTCGTCGCGCTGGCTCAGCAACTCGAAGTTCCACTGGTTACGGCCGACATCCGTATCCTTCGCGATTTCCCCGGCATCGTTGTCGCGCTGAGAGAATTCGCGCGCCGGTAGTCACAGTTCGAAATGATTGATGCGCCGGGCCTTCTGATCCACGTAGTATGAAATCGTTGCGGGCGTCATAATCGGCACCCAGTTCATGGGAGGATCAAATGAGATCGCGGCTCCTTACAGTTTCGTGCTCGTTCATGTGCGCGCTCACGGGACTCGCCGAACAACCCGTGCGCGAAAATGGCACGTTCCCCGAGGATTGGGAATTCAATCTGCCGCCCGGCGTCACGACGCACGACGTGACGTACTACAGCGACGAGACCCCTTGCTTCGCTCGCCTCTTCTTTCCGCCGGACTTCGACGCCAACGGCAAGACCCCGGGCGTAGTCCTCGGCCACGGATTCGGCGGAATGCACCACGGCATCGACAAGTACGGCGCGTACTTCGCCTCGCGCGGACTCGTCGCGATGACCATCGACTATCGCGGCTGGGGCTTCAGCGACGCCCTCGTTACGCTGCTCGACCCCACTGTGGACGTCACGACGGACGATCAGCGCACCACTATCATCGAGGATGCCCAAGTCGAGGTTCGCCGCACGCGCCTCATCTCGATGAATCAAGTCGAGGACTATCGCAACGCGATCTCGTACTTACAGGGCGAGCCCGGCGTCGACCGCGATCGCATCGGCACCTGGGGTTCCAGCCATTCCGGCGGCCACCAAGTCGTATTGGCAGCGACCGACGCGCGCGTCAAGGCCGCCGTGGCGCAGGTTCCCGCGATCGGCGGAAACGGTCAGCCGAAGACGCCCCCGGTGCTCCGTGGGCCGATGTTGGAGGAAGCGATTAACCAGGCGCGGACAAACCACGCGACCGAAGCATTGCGCGGGTTTTCGTGGCGGCTCATGCACGAGAACATTCCATTCAACAACGGCTACCGTCCGTTTCAATACGTCGAACGGGTACCGGAAACGACCGCAATCCTGTTCATCGTCGCGCAGAACGAGGAATTGGTGAACAACCAAGAGCACTCGTACGGCGCCTCTAAGCTCCTCAAAGGCCCGACAAAAGTCATCGAGGTCCCCGGCATCACGCACTTCCAAATGTATTCGTTCGAGGCGTTCGAGATCAGTTCGAAGGCCGCAGCCGACTGGTTTCTTGAGCATCTGAAGTAGCCGTAACAATGTTCAATCCGACTTTCATTCATCGTCGAGGATTCGCTCATGCGTGTTAAATCAATCGTCGCCCTATCCGCCCTGGTCTTTACCGCTCTTGCCGCCAACGGCCAAGTCAAAAGCGGTCTCACCCCCGAAGACAACGCTTACACGCTCGGCGACGGCATCCGCACAAAGGTGATCACGTTCTACAGCGAGGGCGTCGCCTGCTGGGGGAAGATATTCTTTCCCAAAGACTTCGCCGAAACTGACTCTCGATCCGGCATCGTGCTTGCCCAAGGTTGGACGGGCACGCACGTCTCGATCGAGAAGTACGCCAACCGCTTCGCCGAGCGCGGCCTCATCGCAATGGTCATCGACTATCGCGGTTGGGGCGACAGCAACGGCTTCATTACCCTGGCGGAGCCGGTGCGTTCGGACGATCAAAAGCGCCGCGTCCAGGCGACCGCGGACGTGCAAATCAAACGCACGCGCCTGCTCCCAATGAAGCAAGTCGAGGACTATCGTAACGCGATCTCGTTCATCCAGGGAGAACCAGGCGTCGATCCGGACCGCATCGGAATTTGGGGATCGAGCTTCGCGGGCGGCCACGTCGTCACGGTCGCGGCGCTCGATACACGTGTCAAGGCCGCCGTCGGCCAAGTCCCCGCGATCACCGGGAAGGACGTGCCCCGGACGCCCCGCCCCTGGCCCAAGGACGTGCTCGAGCGCGCCATCGAACGGGCCCGGACGTGCAAACAGGGCGAGTTCCGCACCGGGTTCTCGACGCCCCGCATGGTCGATCTCGAGACGAACGAGAAAACGTTCGAGTACATGCCCTACCATTATCTCGAAATGGTGCCCGAAACGACGGCGCTGCTCTTCATCGGGGCGGAGAATGAGGAACTCTACGGCCCGACCAAAAACAAGGACCGCGGCGAGGCCGCCGCCGTCGAACACAAGGGTCCGGCGAAGTACATCGAGTTACCCGGCATCACCCACTTCGAGGCCTACATCGGCGAGGCCTTCGAGACTGCGTCAAACGCCGCCGCCGACTGGTTCCTCGAGCACCTCAAGAAGTAGGGCCGCCGCACGCGCACACAATCTCGTTCGTGATACCCTCTTAACGTTTACTCTTCTCAAAGAGGCTTTCCTTTCTCCATGCCCAAAACGCAATTCATCGGCACAGGTTCGCACTTGCCCGATCAAGTCCTGACCAACGCCGATATCGAGAAACTCTGCGACACCACCGATGAGTGGATCCAAAAGCGCACCGGCATCAAGCAGCGTCACGCCGCGCCTGACGGCATGGGCAGTTCGGACCTCGGCACCCCCGCCGCGCGTAAGGCCCTCGAGCAGGCCGGCGTAGAGGCGAAAGACGTCGACGCCGTCATCTGCTGCACGGTGACGCCCGATCAAGTCGCCCCCGCGACCGCCATCATCATTCAGGCCAACATCGGCGCGGACAACGCCTGCGCCTTCGATCTCAACGCCGCTTGCTCCGGATTTCTCTACGGCATCGCGAGCGCGAACGGCATGATCGAAACGGGCCTATACCGCACGGTCCTTCTTATCGGCGCGGAAACGACCACGCGCCTTCTGAACTGGGCCAACCGCGACACCGCTGTTCTCTTTGCCGACGGCGCAGGCGCCGCCGTATTGCGCGCGTCGGACACCGAAGGCGGCGTCCTTTCGATGCACCTCGGCGCGGATGGCCGCGACCAAAGCGTCCTCAGCTTGCCCGAAGGCGGCTTCAAGTTTCGCCCGACTCCCGAGCACCTCGCCGCGAATCCGTTTCATATCCTGATGAACGGACCGGAATTGTTTAAGCGCGCCGTCATGAAGTTCGAAGAGTCGGCGCGTATCGTCCTGGAAAAGGCCGGCCTTGGTGTCGACGACATCGCCCTCTTCGTGCCGCACCAGGCGAACATCCGCATCATCGACGCCGCCTGCCGCAAACTCGGCCTCGGCATGGATCGCGTTGCGATCAATTTGGACCGCGTCGGAAACACTGTCGCCGCGAGCATCCCCATCGCGCTGGACGAGGCCCACCGCGCCGGGCGCATAAAGCGCGGTGACTACGTCCTCTTCGCCGGGTTCGGCGCGGGCCTGACCTGGGGCGCTGCGGTCGTTCGCTGGTAGCGCGCTATCCTTCCTATGCACCGCGTCGTCATCACGGGACTGGGCATCGTTTCGCCGCTGGGAAATGACGCCGAGACCGTACTCGAATCACTCCGCGAGGGCCGCTCGGGAATCCGCTTCCGCCAGGACTACAAGGACGCCGGCCTAAATTGCCACGTCGCGGGCACGGTCTCGCTCGACGCAGCACCCTTGATTGACCGCAAGCACCTCCGCTTCATGGGCAACGCCGCGGCCTACGCCTACCTCGCCATGCAGCAGGCCATCGAAGACGCGAGTATTCCAAGCGACCTCGTCTCAAGTCCCGGCGTAGGCGTCATCGCCGGTTCGGGCGGCGCATCGACGTCGAACGAAATCGTGGCGGTCGACACGCTGCGCCGCGACGGCATCCGGCGCGTCAGTCCCTTCGTCGCGCCCCGCATCATGGGAAGCACCGTGTCTGCCAATCTCTCGACCGCATTCGGAATCAAAGGTCTAAGCTACTCAATCAGTTCCGCATGTTCCACCAGCGCCCATTGCATCGGTCACGCATACGAACAAATCCGCGAAGGCCGGCAACAAATAATTTTCGCCGGCGGCGGCGAAGAAGAACACTGGAGCCTGTGCATGTTCTTCGACGCCATGCGCGCCGCTTCGATGCACTACAACGACCGCCCCGAATCTGCAAGTAGGCCGTACGACGCGAATCGCGACGGGCTCGTCATCGCGGGCGGCGGCGGGATTGTCGTCGTCGAGGAACTCGAACACGCCCTCGCGCGCGGCGCGAAGATCTACGCTGAGATCGTCGGCTATGGCGCGAACTCCGACGGCGCGGACATGGTCGCGCCCTCCGGTGAAGGCGCGGTCCGCTGCATGGCGATGGCCGTCGAAGGTCTTGACGCTCCGATCGACTACATCAACACGCACGGTACATCGACGCCGGTAGGGGACGTTGTCGAACTCGACGCGATCCGAACCGTGTTCGGCGAACGCGTGCCGAAGATCAGTTCGACCAAATCGCTCAGCGGCCACTCGCTCGGCGCGACCGGCGTCCACGAGACGATCTACTGCCTGCTCATGATGGAGCACAACTTCATCGCCGCGTCCGCCAACATCGAGCACCTCGACCCCCGCGCCGAAGGCATGCCCATCGTCCGCGAACGCATCGACAACGCCGGCCTCCGCACCGTCCTGTCGAACAGCTTCGGCTTCGGCGGGACGAACGCCGCGCTGGTGTTCCAGTGCTACACAGGCTGAACCGTACCGCAGGCTTCCCGCCCGCCCGCGCCGGCTGGAAGCCTGCGGTACGTAGAATCGTCGCGTTCTATATGTTGTGGTTTCCATTTT
>CAYXRK010000219.1:0-7357 GCA_964467615.1 uncultured Nitrospirales bacterium
ACCACGCCGCTCTTCGTAGCACGGCGTGCGTCCTCGAGCGTCACCGTCGGTACTGGCGGAAACACAACGCGGCCCCACTCCGTCGCCGAAATTTTCTTTCGCGCGCGCGATGCGAACGCCTGGATCGTGTTCCGCGCCCCCGCATGCCGCATGCGGTGCAACACCCGACCCACGCGGTTCATGGGGTATTCCGTATGCCGATAACGCCGCGACGGCTGGACGGTTTTCTCGCACGAAGAGTCGGCAAATAGTGGTTAATTACGTCTGGAGTGGCCTCCGCCCTGCACCACCCGCTTCGAGCGCAATGAAAGTTCATATAGTATTCAAGCACGACCGCAGACAAGTAGCACGCCAACGGTAGGTGCTTCAGCTTGCATGAGATCAGAAGCCCATCCAACAATAGTGGTCAATGGCAATGCTGCTTTCTAGTCGTTCGACCTCTCGCGCCGCTTCGTCCCCGGTTAACAACCAGCGCCCTCCTTCCTCAGGATCCGCCCATTTAACAAACCGAGAGAATCCGTACCAACTTAGTGGGAAGTACGAGACAAGACGTGGGCTCTTTTGCACGATCATAAGAAACAACATATCGAAGTGGGAAAGAGCGTGAGGATACGCTCGCAGTTCCTTCTCATTTGGCCGGATCGCTTTCCAATATTCGATTAGTGACATCAGACCATTACGATGCGAATAAGCAAAGATGTTTTGAGTGCTTGCAAGTCTCAAGATAGTAGATGCTACCCAGACGGGACGTTGCTCCCAGCCTGGCAGTAGAAAGTCTACGATGGGGATCGAAATCGCGATCCTATGGAGTCGCCTCAAGGTCAGCAGAAATTCGACCGCGCCGTCAGGAGGAAGGCGAACTACCAGATGATTAGTATTACGAGTTCCTCTATCCATCGTATATGCTGAACAGACAGCTACACACTCATCTTCGACGGGTTGGTGAATGGGAAGCCCTTCACGTTGAGGAATTCCCAAATGCACGTGAATCGAGGCTTCACGTCCCCGAAGCATCGCAATGCTCAGCTTACTCACCGTTTCCGCGGCTTCGCTGGCGGAGAGAACGCGGCTGAAAGCGTGGAACGCGACATCGGCTGGGATGGGCGCTGGCACGAAATCGACATCCGCATGACGGTCTTCATACCCGTCGATATCTGTCCACTCCACTTTGAATGGTTTGAATGGACCAACAGCGCTCTGTTCGCCGCGTTCATTGAGGAATTGAAGGGAATCTACTATTCGTACAGATTGCTCCGTGAACGGTTCTACCGCGAGGCATGTCTCAGTGAGGGTGCCATCTAATGCTCGCTTAAGCCGCCAGTACTCGGGGACTTCTGCGCCCGAATTCGATGCAGTGGGAACGAGATTGAACTTTTGAACTAATCTGTCCCGAAAGTCTTGCAAGTTGTTCTTCTGGCGCGTGTATAGGCTGAGCTTACGCAGTCGGACGTTTGGCGCATTATCGCGCAAACATTCGCGGAACTTGGTCAAATCGACGTCGAGAAGCTCCGGAATTAGGTGAACCACAGGGGCGTCCAACAAGGACCGGATGAGCGCATCATTTATGGAATCTGTATGAACATTATCGAATTGTAAACGGCCGGCAACTTCAGTTATCGCGTCAAATCCTTTTCTATAGATTTCCGGTTTCCCTGAAAGGTAGTCTCGGGCGGCTGTCGGAGATTTTGATTGAATATAACCAATCTGTACCTGCGTCGCCGCACCTTCATGCACCATCAAACTCTTATCAAGTGCGAGTTCGAAGAAGACACTCATCCGGTGTCGGTGTTTTGAATCTAAGCCTTTATTCTCGGCCAGGCATGCTAGGCAGTATTGCAACAGGCCAAAGGTCGTCGTGGTGAATAGTTCCAGATGAAGACTTTCATGAAACGCCGTAGACGTGGCCCATAGTCGGTCTTTCTCGCCTGGCAAGATGACTCGTGGTCGATCAAAATCATAGAAACCCAGCACTTTATTGATAATTGCTTTGAGTTCTGAACGTGTCCGTTTCATCCCTGATCTCAAAAGCGCTGACGTGCGGAGTACTTTCCTTTGTTCAATGACAGCTTGCAAAGAATCTATTGTTCGATTGCCGGCTCGGTTTTTGAATTAACATGCGACGATCGCGCCCGTTCGCGCGGATTCCATCGCCTTAAACGTCAACCGGTGCGCCAAATACGCCGCCTCAATCGGCACGGGAAGATCGCTCCCCTCGGACATCGCCTTCCCGACCGCCGCCACGTACGCCCGGTGACCCTTGTCCGAGCTGCCCGACCATCCCCGATCTTTCCCGCCGTACACCGTCACCGATGCAAAATCCTCGAGCACCGCCACGCGTCCTCCCGCGAACACTTCGACGCGCTCCTTGCCCAGCGCCGCATCCCCCATCGTGCAGTACACGATCGTCGCGGTCGATCCGTCCGCATACTTGACCACGCTCGACAGGTTGTCGCTCCCGACGAACTGGTTGCCCTGGTACGACACCGCCGCCGCGCTTACCGAAATCGGTGCGGACCCGATGAGCCACGTGCAGTAGTCGAAAAAATGGCACGCCTCACCCACGATTCGCCCACCGCCTTCTTCCGGCGCGTGCATCCACGACCCCGGCGGCACGAGTCCCGCGTTCACTCGATACGTCATCGACACCGGTCCGCCCGTGGATTCTACGAACCGCTTCAACGTTGCGGATCCCGGCGCGAACCGGCGATTGAACCCAACGCTGAAGCGCACGCCGGACAGTTTCACCGCCGCGTAGACCGCCTCAAGTTCATCCTCGTTTACGGCCATCGGCTTTTCCATGACAATGTCTTTCCCGGCGTTTGCGGCGTCAATCGCGATGGGGCCGTGCGTCGAATGCGGCGACGCCACGACCAACAAATGCACCGCCGGATCGGCGAGCGCCGCGCGGTAGTCCGTGTCGAACTTCGTCGTTCCGTACTGCGCCGCAAGTTGCTTTACCTTCGGTCCCGACCGGCTCACGAGCATCTCGATCCGAAACGCCGCGTCCGTCTTCAAAAACGGCAACCGTTCCTGCTTCGCAAAACCGCCACATCCGATCACCGCCACTCCCGCGGGTCTGCGCGGCTGTCGACTCGCAGGTCTGTTCGTAACGACAACGGGCTCGCGCAGCCGTCCGTTGTGCGACAGCAACACGCCGATCGGCTTCGGTTCCGCCGACTCCAATCGCTCATACGCCCGCGCCGCGTCGCCCACCGGATGCACCTCGGACACGAGCGGCGCAACGTTCAGCCGTCCGTCCGCGATAAGCCGCAAGACCTCCGCCATGTTCTCCGTCTCGGTCCAACGCACATGGCTGAGCGGATACTTCATCCCGCGTTCTTCGTAGTCCGCGTCGTATCGCCCCGGACCGTACGAGCGCGACATAAACACGTCGAGTTCCTTGACGTAAAAGGGGTCCCACGGCAAATCGAGGCCGACGACGCCGACGATGGACAACCGCCCGCGTTCGCGCAAGACATCCATCGCCAGCCGCACGGGTTCTGAACTTTGCGATCCCGCCGCGATGATCACTCCATCCGCGCCAAGACCTTCCGTGTGCGTCATAACCCGCCCCACGGCGTCCGCCTCATTCGGCGTCCATGCATCGTCCGCGCCCAGTTGCTTCGCCAGCGCCACGCGATCTGCCGCGAGGTCCGTCGCCAATACATGAAGGCCGGCGGCTTTGCACAACTGCACGACGAGCTGCCCGACAAGACCCAGCCCAATCACGACGAACGTTTCGCCCAATTGCGGATTCGCCCGCCGTACGCCTTGCATCGCGATCGACCCCACAGTCGCGAAAGCGGCGTGTTCCGGGACAACATTCTCCGGGACGTGAACGACGAGGTTTTCAGGGACGCATACTATTTCCGCGTGCGCGGCCCCCGCTCCTCCGCAGGAAACGCGGTCTCCGGGGCCGAAACCAGTAACATCGAAACCTACTTCGCGCACGATGCCGGTCGCGCTGTAGCCCAGGGCTTTGGGTTCGTCGAGTTTCTCGCGGACCGCCCGGTATGCCGCCTGGACGCCTTGGGAACGCGCGCGCTCGAGTATTTTCTTGACAAGGTCGGGGCGGTTTCGGGCGCGAGTGGCTAGGCCCTGGCCCTGTAGTTCTAGGGAGCGCAACTCTGTGCCGGCACTGATTAGCGAGTGGGTCAGGGCGATTTTTACTTGGCCGCGCCCGCATTGTGGCTCGGGGACCTCTTCAACCACGATGGTCCCGCGCCTATTGAGTACTTGTTTCATGGTGCGCGGATTATAGGCGCGCGAATCCAAGGGGGACAACGAGACTGGCGCTGTGCCGAGCCGTATACTGACTTGAGATCGCTGATCAAGAAACGGTAGCCGCGAACCACTATGAATGTGCGAATCATTGCGAACCCGATTGCAGGTGGAGGAAAGAGTCGGCTCGCCGCGGAGGAACTCCGTGCTTACTTAACCGAACACGTCGATTCAGTCGAGTTGCGTTTTACGGAGCGCAAAGGGGACGCGGAGGCGTTCGCGGGGGAATCGGGGGCGGATGTGGTGGTGTCCGTGGGGGGTGACGGGAGCGCAAACGAGGTCGTCAACGGCATGCGGGGAACGTCCGCGGCGCTCGCGATTCTCCCGATGGGTACGGCGAATGTGGTCGCGCGCGAACTAAAGTTGCCGAAGCGGGCGATAGCGCTCGGCGAACTTATTGTCTCGGGGCAGTATCGCTGGATGGACGTTGGCATGCATGCGGGGCGGCGATTTCTGTTGGGCGCGGGCGCGGGACTGGACGCGGCGATCGTGTCGCGGGTGATGGCGAATCGAGCCAAGAAATCGAGTCTTTGGCGATGGGTGTGGCCAACAATCAGCACTTGTTTTACGTACGGTTTTCCGAAAATGCAGGTCCACGTCGACGGCGAACTCGTAAGCGATGAGGGGCAATACGCGCTCGTCGGAAACTGTCGTTTTTCGGCGGGCGTTTTTCGCGCGACTCCGAGGGCGAAGATCGACGATGGACTTTTGGACGTTTGCATACTGCGAAAATTGAATTGGGTGAAGTTGATGAGGCATGCCCTGTTAGCGCCTACGAACCGCTTCTTACGCCATCCGGATGTCCTCTATTTCCAGGGAAAGCGCGTGGAATTCCTTCCGAATGATTCCGAAATCCCGCTGTTGCAGGTGGATGGGGATCCTGCTGGATGGATTCCGGCGACGTTTTCGATCGAGCCGAGGGCGGTTAGGGTCGTCGCGCAAAAAATGTAAAAATAATGAATAAGGAAAAGACTGGGTACCGGATTGATGGATGGAGAAACTGACGGGGACAACAGCCTGTCTAAAATGAGATGCCGATGCTTGAAAGAACCAATCAATCGCCGCAAGAGAACACAAAGAACACGAGAGAGGAAGAGCGGACGCATGGGTAGAGATTCTTCGCTTCGCTCAGAATGACAGTAATGGAATTCATATTATATATCTAGTTCAACTGTTGTAATGATTATTGCACGATGTCGGAGGTAGGCGTCATGGGAAGGCACGTCACGATTCTTGGCTGGTTGCATATTGCGCATGGGCTGATGCTTGTGCTCATCGCTTCGATTATTTTCGTGACGTTGATGGGCGCGGGCGTAATTACCGCGCTGACAAGCGGCGATACGGAAACGGTGACGGTGTTGTCGATAGTCGCGTTGAGCATTTCGTTTTTCTTTTCGTTGTTCGCGGTGCCGCACATCATCGGGGGTGTCGGGCTGCTTCGCCGCGCGAACTGGGGCCGGATCGTCGCGGCGGTGTGCGGAATTCTGGGCATCATGAACATGCCGTTTGGAACGGCGATCGGCGTGTACACGATTTACGTCCTGTTCAACAGGGACATCGAGCGCGCATTTCATGCGGCGCCGGAGTTGAGCATCTTCGAGCCGCAGCGTGATCGGCAGGGAAACGCGGGGCAGTAGGCGTCGATCCGTTCGCTCGGCCAATCGCGAAGCGGGAGAATTGGAAAAACAAAATTACGACCACAGAGGCACTAAGGACACAGAGAACTGCAGTGTGGTCAGGGCCCCGAAAATTCAACCTTGCAGCGTGGAAATATGTCTCTTATGCGTTGGTGCGTATGAAATGAAAACGCTGTTCAGGGAAATCTTCGCGAGAAGACAATATCCTGACGGGTAGCAGTGCAAAGGGTGCAAAGGGCGCGAAGGACGATCCTCGATGGGCCTGCGTACTTGGCGGCCCTGCGGGAGATTCTCTTGGCGCCCGCCGGACACCTCGCAACTACGTTATTGGGGTCTGCTTCGGCTTCCTTTTCTTGCGCAATTCGCTTTATTCATGGGTATCGAGTATAAATTTAGTGGGAGGTCGTGCGATGCCAACGGGACCTTTTGTCCAAGCAGCCGTCCCCACCCGTCATCGCGAGGAGTTCGCCGCGGCGAACGACGCGGCGATCTCGCGCCGCCCCGTCTGCCTCGCGGTCGCGTTCGTACTCGCCGCCCTCATCGCCATCCCCGCCGCGCACGCGCAAACACCCGGACTCGCTAACACGACTCGCCACGAAGTAGACGGGAAAGGCACACCGCCGCCGAACGACGACTGCCCGAACGCTGAACCGATTTTCCCGGATACTCCCATCGTTCGTTCGACATTTGGCGCGACGGATTCGGACATGGTCGGATGCTTCTTCGAGGATGGCGCCGACGTGTTTCACAGTTTCACGCCGGATATTGACGGAGTCGCTACCCTCAGCACCTGCGAAACAGGGACAGACTTCGACACGACGCTTGCGGTGTTCGATGCCTGTTCGGGCACAACGCTCGCGTGCAACGACGACGCCTGCGAGTTGGCGTCGACTGTGCTCCTTTCGGTCGAAAGCGGGACCACGTATCTCGTACGGGTCGCAGGTTATGGACATGAAGTCGGAAACTACGAGCTGGAACTAAACGTGATCGAGGGTGGAGGGCAGGTAGTAACGTTTCCCGATCCGAATCTCGATGCCGCCGTCCGCGATGCGCTTGGCATCCCCACCGGTGCCGTCACCGAAGCCTTCATGGCGCTATTGGAAGATTTGAACGCATCGAATCGGGGCATTAGCCGATTGGACGGGCTTGGGGCTGCGACGAATCTTAGTACGCTCGATCTGTCCGACAATCAGATCGTGAGCATCGGCCCGCTGGCCAATCTGACGTCGCTGACCTACCTCGACCTGGGCTACAGCCAAATTACTGACATCAGTCCTCTGGCCAATCTGATGTCGTTGACGTTCCTTGGCCTGGGTTACAACCAAATTACTAACATCAGCCCTCTCGCCAATCTGACGTCGTTGACCTACCTCGGACTGTACTACAACGAGATCGCGGACATCAGCCCCCTGGCCAATCTCACGTCGTTGACCGACCTC
>CAYXRK010000220.1:0-7297 GCA_964467615.1 uncultured Nitrospirales bacterium
TGTTCAGATCATGCATGGCGCAAAAATCTTCGCAGGAGAACAATATCCTGACGGACAGTAGTACAAATTCGACCGCGGACTATTTCTTCGTTACGTCCTGATGGACCATTCCTATCCAGCGGTTCACGCTCACGAAGGCCTTGCCGTAGTCCTCGAACGAATCCAGCGCGTGCGAGTCGATGATCTCTTTCGCCGTCTTTCCCGCGTCCGCCTGTTTCTTGATGATGTTCACGGACTCTTCGATGCGTGCGAGGAAATTCTGTAGGTCCGCTTTTGTGGCCAGGGGGCCGTGGCCAGGGATGATTTTCACGTCGTCCGGCAGCTTTGCAAGCAGGTCTTTCGTGTTCGTCAGATAACCATTCACGCTGCCGCCATTCGCGAGATCGACGAACGGGAACATCCCATTCGTGAAATCGTCGCCCGTGTGCACCACGTTCGAGCCGCGGAAAAAGATGATACTGTCGCCGTCTGTGTGGGCGTTTGGATAGTGAATCGCCTCCACGTCTTCCCCGTTGAATTTGATCTTCCAACTTTGCGGATACGTGATCGACGGCAGGCCCTTTTTCCCATCCGGCGTGTCTGCGTCCTTCTGTTTTGACAACCGCGCGAGCACGTTTTCGTGGGCGACGATCGGCGCCTTCTTGCCAAGCTCCCGATTGCCGCCCGTGTGGTCGCCGTGGAAGTGTGTGTTGATGATGTACTTCAAGTCGCCGTGGTCCAGCTTCTTGAAAGCGTCCTCGATCGCGGGGACCATGTACGCGAATTGCGTATCGATCATCAGCAGGCCGTCGTCGCCCACGGATACGCCAATGTTCCCGCCCTGGCCCTCGAGCATGTAAATCTTGTCCGTTACCTTGTGGACCGTGATCGTCCTCTCCGCCTGCGCGAACGCCACGAAGGGAAGAACTACGGCAACAATGAGTCCTACGGCAAACCGCGTCATACGAATTTCTCCTCTCGTCAATGCGAACACGCCACTATAGCCGCTGGTTCAAACGTACTCAAGAGGATCGGCGACGCCCGCCTCTCGGAACGCCTTCAGCCGCTCGACGCAAGTCGGACACGTCCCGCAGGCCTTCGCGCCGCCGCGATAACAACTCCACGTGTGCGCGAAATCCACCCCAAGCGTGAGACCCATCGGCACAAGCTCCGCCTTCCTCATCCCGACAAGCGGCGCATGAATCGTCACCGGTTCCTTCCGGTTGAGCGCCAGCGTCGCGTTGATGCGCTCCAAAAAATCCTTCGTGCAATCCCAATACCCATATTCGTCATGCGCCTGCGCGCCGTAAAACACGTCGCGAATTCCCTCCGCCTCCGCATACGCTGCCGCGATCGACAGCAGCATCATGTTCCGGTTCGGCACATACGTCGGCGGTTGCGACAACGCCTCCTCCGCCAAGTCCGCCAAGTTGGGCACCTCTGCGCCGCCCTGCACAAGCGAGGTCCCGCTCTTGACGATGTCCGCCACGAACGAGATGTTGATCACGCGGTGCTCTTCCGCGCCCGCGGCCCGCGCCTGCCACCACGCGAACTCCAACTCCCGCGAATGCCGCTGCCCGTAATTGAAGCTCAACGCCCGCACCGGCCCTCGCCTCATATCCTTCACCATGTGATGCAGCAATACCGACGAATCCATTCCCCCGCTCAACAGCACCACCGCCGCGCCATTCACGTATGCACCCGCCCCCCTCGAACGAAGGCCCGCGTCCATCTACACCTGCGTTGCGCCGCGGCGCTTCAACTCCGCTACCGCATGCCGCACGTCCTGCGCCCGGCTCTTCGGCACGACGAGCACGCCGTCGCGCGAGACAACCACGATCAGGTCTTCAACGCCGACGACACTGACCGCAATCCTATCCGCGCCCGCGTCGTTATAGACGATGCAGTCCTCGCAATCGACAATCACCGGGTTGCCATGCGCGACGTTCCCATGCTTGTCCGCCTTGCGCGTGCGGTCGAGGCTGGTCCACGCGCCAACGTCGTCCCACGGGTACTCGGCGCGAACGACGGCGACGTTCTTGGAGCGTTCCATCAGCGCGTAATCGATGGAGATATCGTCCAGGCCCTCGAATATCTCTTGCGCCTTCTTCGTTTTATTCGCGGCGATCGCGGCGGCCATATCGCGCGCGGCCTGGGCCATTCTCGGCTGGGCAAGTTCGAGTTCGCTGAGAAACGTCTCGACTCGCCAAAAGAACATGCCCGAATTCCAGTAGTAGTGTCCCGTCGAGATGAAGTCCTCGGCCTTCTGCTGGTTCGGCTTTTCGTGGAACGCCCCCACCCGGTACACCCGCACGCCGCGCGTCGAAGCAAGCGGCCGTTGGGTGTCCGCCGCCTGAATGTATCCATACCCGGTCTCGGGGCGAGTGGGTACGATGCCATGCGTCACGAGTATCCCGTGCTTCTCCGCCGCCTCTAGGGCCACGCGGACGGCTTTGCGGAACTCGTTGGGCGCGCCAATCTGGTGGTCCGCTGTCGTGACCGCCATGCTGATCGTGGCGGGGTCGCCGTACTTCGCCATCATCTGGGCCGCGGCGTATGTAAGACACCCGCCCGTGTTCCGCCGGCATGGCTCGGCAAGCACATTCGCATCCGGCACCCCTACGCGCCCGGCGCGGATCGGCTTGACTAGGTGTTCCCCCGTGACGATAAAAACGCGCTCCGGCGGAATCAGCGGCGCGATACGCTCGACCGCTTCTTGCAACATGTTCTTATCGGGCGAGGTGAGATTGAGGAGTTGCTTTGGACGGTCCCGGCGCGAAAGCGGCCAGAACCGCTCACCCGATCCCCCGGCCATGATCACCCCGACGCGCGTACACGCCTTTGCCATGAATAAAAACTCCCGCCGCACGTATTGTTAGTGTGGGCAATGGTAGCGGATGCGGTTGCCGACTCCCAAGCGCGCCGCGAATTGTGAAGCCTTTATTCGTGTGTTACCATAATGTGTGCTACGTTAGTTTCCATCGACTTTTCCCCGGATTGACACCTGCTCCATGAACGGTTTTCTCAAGCAAATCAGCCTTTGGATCATCGTGATCATCATCGCGGTGTTAATCCTTTCTCAGTTTTCGGAGATGCAGCACGCCAAGACCGAACTGAGACCGAAAGATTTCCAGGAGCAACTCGCCGCGAAGAACGTGAAGAAGGTCAACATCTATCGCAAGGGCGAACAATACGAGTTCGTGGCGACGTTTGTCTCACCGCTTCCTGGCGGCCAAAAGGGCATACGTTTCGAGAACGACGTATACCCCGAAGAGTGGCGCTTAGCCTTGTCGGATCAGGGCCTCGCGTCGAACCCGACGACGAAAGACAACCTACTCTCGCAACTCCTAGTCAGCCTGCTCCCCGTTGTTCTTCTGATCGGCCTCTTTTGGTTTTTCATGTTCCGCCACATGCAGGGCGGCAGCAACAAGGCGCTCTCGTTCGGAAAGAGCCGCGCCCGCCGCGCCAACCCCGGCGATCGATTGGTGACGTTCAAGGACGTCGCGGGCGTTGACGAGGCCAAGGAAGAGCTCCAGGAAATTATTGAGTTCCTCAAGGACCCGAAAAAGTTTCAGCGTCTCGGCGGCAAGATTCCCAAGGGCGTGCTGCTCATCGGGCCTCCGGGATCGGGCAAGACGCTCCTGGCCCGCGCCGTCGCGGGCGAGGCGAACGTGCCCTTTTTCAGCATCAGCGGCTCGGACTTCGTCGAGATGTTCGTCGGCGTCGGTGCCAGCCGCGTGCGCGACCTGTTCCAGCAGGGCCAGAAGAACGCGCCCTGCATAATCTTCATCGACGAAATCGACGCCGTCGGGCGCCAGCGCGGCGCGGGCCTCGGCGGCGGTCACGACGAGCGCGAACAGACCCTGAACCAACTCCTCGTCGAGATGGACGGCTTCAACACCAACGAAGGCGTCATCCTCATGGCCGCGACGAACCGGCCCGACGTGCTCGACAAGGCCCTGCTGCGGCCAGGTCGTTTCGACCGCCAGGTAATGGTCGCGAACCCGGACATCACGGGCCGCGAAAAGATTCTCGAAATCCACATCCGGAACAACGGCGTACCTCTGGACGAGTCGGTCCAAATTCACACGATCGCGCGCGGCACACCCGGATTTTCCGGCGCGGACCTGGCCAACCTCGTGAATGAGGGCGCACTTCTGGCCGCGCGCCGAAACCAGGACAAGGTCATGAAGGAAGATTTCGAGGAAGCGAAGGACCGCGTGCTGATGGGGCCCGAGCGCAAGAGCCTCGTCATCAGCGAGAAGGAAAAGCGCATCACCGCAATTCACGAGGCGGGCCACGCCGTCGTTTGCAGGCTATTGCCCGACGCGGATCCGGTACACAAGGTGACGATTATTCCGCGCGGGCCGTCGCTTGGTCTGACCAGTTGGCTGCCCGAGGAAGATCGGCACAACGTCTCGAAGAAATACTGCCTCGCATTGCTCCGCGTCGCGATGGGCGGACGCGCCGCCGAAGAGACCGTATGCAATGAATTCACCAGCGGCGCGGCGGGCGATTTGCGCATGGCCACGCAACGCGCCCACGCCATGGTCTGCGAATGGGGGATGAGCGACCTCGGCCCGATTTCGTTCGGCACAAACGCCGAAATTTTTCTGGGCCGCGATTTCGTCCGCGAGCGCGAGTACAGCGAAGAAACGGCGTCCGCGGTGGACAAGGCCATACACGAACTCCTTGCCGACGCATACGCCGATGCTATGAAACTCATTAAAGAACATCGTCCGATCCTGGACGCCGTGGCCGAGCGGCTCATGGAGATTGAGACGATGGAGGCCGAGGAACTCGACGACGTCATCCGGGCAAACGGCGGCGCGCACCTCGTCCCGCCGAAGAAGGAAAAGCCGCCCAAGCTCGAGCCCGAGAAAAAGATGGAAGAAATGCCCAAGGCCGCAATCGAGAAGGTCCGCGAAGATCGCGAGAAGCCCTCACTCGGCGACGTCGCCCCCGGCGATCCCGCGCTAGGCACCACGTAGTCGCCGATCCATTCGTGACGTTGCGCGCGGTTTTTTCTAACGGGATCGCTGCGGTGACGACTCAGATGACCCGCATCATGGGCGTGCTCAATACCGCCCCCGACTCCTTTTACCCTGACAGTCGCGTTGCCTCGCCGGACGAAGCCCTCGCGCGCGCCACGCAAATGATCGCGGACGGTGCGCACATGATCGACGTCGGCGGCGAATCATCCCGGCCAGGCGCGAAACCCGTCGGCCTCGAGATCGAAATCGAGCGCGTCGTTCCCGTCGTCGAGCGCCTCGCCGGACTGGACGCAACTATCAGCGTGGACACGTACCGCGCGGAAACGGCCCGACGCGCCATCGCCGCGGGCGCGCGGATGATCAACGACATCACAGGCCTGCGGGGCGACCCGGACATGGCGGGCGTCATCGTGGACGCCGGCGTCGAGTGCGTCATCATGCACATGCTCGGCACGCCGGAAACCATGCAGCGCGACCCGGTATATACGGACGTGGTGGACGACATCCGCGCGTTTTTCGACGAACGGATCGCCTTCGCGATCCGCAGCGGTATCGACGAGGCGCAAATCTGGCTCGATCCCGGATTTGGATTCGGCAAGACGGTGGAGCACAATTTGAAGTTGTTGCGCAGGCTTTCCGAGTTCCGGGCGCTGGGCCGGCCGCTGCTCGTGGGCACGTCGAACAAGTCCATCATCGGAGCGGTGCTCGGCCTCCCGGTCGAGGAACGCCTCGAGGGCACCGCGGCCACGGTCGCGGTCAGCATCATGAAAGGCGCGGACGCCGTGCGCGTGCATGACGTGAAGGCGATGGCCCGCGTTGCGCGGATGACCGACGCCATACTGGGGAAACTGGACCATGAGTAAAGCGCTGTTCGGCACGGACGGCATTCGCGGCGTCGCCAACCTCGAACCGATGACCGCTGAAACGGTAATGCGCGTCGCCCGCGCCGCCGGCTACATCTTTCAGCGCGAGGACCGCCCCCACACGTTCCTCATCGGCAAGGACACGCGCCAGTCCGGTTACATGATCGAGAACGCGCTCACCGCCGGCTTCTGCTCGATGGGCATCAACGTCTTGCTCACCGGACCGCTGCCCACTCCCGGCGTCTCCTACATCATGCGCAGCCTGCGCTGTGACGCCGCCGTCATGATCTCCGCCTCGCACAATCCCTACTCCGACAACGGCATAAAATTCTTCGGCCCCGACGGATTCAAGCTCGCCGACGAGGTCGAATCCGAAGTCGAGGCCCTCGTCGCGGGCGACATGGTCGACAAGGTCCGCCCCACCGGCGGCGCGCTTGGCCGCGCCCGCCGCATCGACGACGCCATTGGCCGCTACATCGAATACGCCAAGGCCACGTTCCCCAAACGCATGCGGCTTGACGGACTGCGCATCGTCTGCGATTGCGCCAACGGCGCGGCCTACAAAGTCGGTCCCTACACCCTCTCCGAACTCGGCGCGGAAGTCATTACTGTCGGCGATTCGCCCGATGGAACCAACATTAACGAGGACTGCGGATCGGTCCACCCCGAAGGTATGCGGGCCCGAGTTATCCAGGAACGCGCGAACGTGGGCATCGCGTTTGACGGCGACGGCGACCGCGTCATCTTCGCCGACGAGGAAGGCCGCATGCTCGACGGCAACGTCGTCCTCGCGATTCTCGGTCTCGATTTGCTCGAACGAAACGCGCTGCCCAAGAACACCGTCGCGACGACCATCATGGCGAACGCCGGGCTTTCGCGCGCGCTCGAGACGCGCGGCGGCAAGGCAATTTACACGAAAGTCGGAGACCGCTATGTCGTCGAGGCGATGCTCAAGGACGGTCTGGCGCTGGGCGGCGAGTCCTCCGGCCACATTGTCATGCTCGATCACAACACCACCGGCGACGCGCTCATCACCGCGCTGCAAATTCTCGCGATTATGGTCCGCACCGACCGCTCGCTGGGTGAGCTGGCCTCCGTCTACCACGCCATGCCGGAGTCCCACACCAAAGTCGCGCTCAACGGTAAGCCCCGCCCCGACCAGACCGTGCTCGACACCATCCGCGAAGAAGCCGAGGCCCGCCTCAACGGCGCGGGCCGAATCGTCATCCGCCCCTCCGGCACTGAGCCTATAGTCCGCATCATGGTCCAACACGACGCCGCCTCGACCGCCCGTTCGCTGGCCGAAGAATTGGCCGAAAAAATCCGCAACCTCTCGTAGCTCCCTTTTGAAAAGGGAGCTACCGCGGCCGCGCCACAATATTTTCCCGCGCCACAAAATTCCAGGAGGGGATTCCGCTCCAGCCACTCCCGGCAGGCTCGTTGTTCGCCGCATTGCGGGCT
>CAYXRK010000221.1:0-7283 GCA_964467615.1 uncultured Nitrospirales bacterium
CTCGCCCTCGCCTTCACCCTCACCCTCGCCTTCTCCTTCTCCTTCACCCTCTCCTTCACCCTCGCCCTCTCCTTCACCCTCTCCCTCTCCCTCTCCTTCACCTTCGCCGCCATCGAGGCGGACGAACATGAATGTTCCCACCGGCGGAGTGTTTTCGAACGGAAATGTCGTGATAGCCGCAATCGGCTCGCGAGGTTGCGTGTCGGCGTCGAGTGAGGTGAAGGAGACACCACTGTCGGTCCCCGCGTCGAACATAAAGAGATCGACGACGACTTCGTCCTTCCATTCGCCTGCTTCGAACAACGCCAATCCAGAGACACCCGCAAACCAATCGGGACTGGGCGCAATCATGGACACGAGCGTAACGAGGGGAAAATCCGAGCTCATCTCGAACTGCAACGAGACCGCACCCGGCGAAGGGGCGATCCCGCCGCCGGAGAGCACCTGGTCCGCTGTTCCCAATGGGATCGCCGCCGCCACTTCCTGGTTCAGCGGCGTGATGCTGCCGCGTTCGGCCATGGCCTCGATTCCCGCGCTGGCGATTTCGCCAATCTCCCAGAACGTCGCCGCGTCGGTGTGCGTGCCGCCAATGAGAGGCGACCAGTGCGGGCCGTTGGGGAAATCCGTGGGGTGCGTTTCGGCACTCCATACGGAATCGAAAACCACCTCGTACAACGCCGAAGACGGCGCCCCTTGTCCCAACGCGCCTACACACAGTCCGGCTACGAGAACAGCGGCCCGCAAGTTCCGTCCAGCAAGAGCAACGTGGTCGCATTGAATCTTCATGTTCGAGGGCCCTCCCCCTACCTATACGAACGCGCCCGTTCTGGCGGACTATTCCACACGTTGGCCTTGGGCCTGAGAGTCGAGCGCCGCGAGTTCGGTATCGCGCTGACCGTCGCAAAGGACTTCAAGCGCTTGTTCCTCGCGAGGATCCCGCCCTCGCGCGTCGAGATACTCTTCGAGCCAGTCCATAAAAAAGCTGGGGCGATGTTCGCCGTAGCGCGCAAAGCGGGCGCGAACAATTGCGGTTTCCGCTCGATCGCAATAGAGTTCGGCCAACCTCGGCAGAACAAATTTCTTTCTACGCGCCCAGTAGCGCGAAACGTTGTACGATTCATCAAAGTTCGGCGTCACGTAGTCGCGTAGATCGACGGCCTGGACTAAGCGCCAACCGTTGCCATCCCGTTGAACGAAGGCATCGCTTTCGTGCACTAAGTCTTTGGCCAACTCGAAACCCATGTAGTTCGCTTCGAGGTCGCCGTACGAAAGAATGCCGTCCACCAGCATCCCGACTAGACTTAGTTCCTGCTGCATTCCGACCCGCAACAAGTGTTCGGCCGCTTCAACGTCCTCCATTCCTTGCGCCCGTACACGGGCATAACGCCAAAAGTACCGGCGGCCGAACCCGAAAAAATGCCCGATCTTGTCAATGCCGCAGTACACGTCGCCCACGCGCACCGTCCGCGCCATCGGAAAAATGTACGGGAAAAGGGGCCGATTGTAGATGCTCATCTTGCGGTACTCGTCCATCGCCACGTCCCGTGGAGGGTAGACATCAATGTCGGGCGATGTGTTGAGAAACTCGCGGACACGCGAACTGTGAAGACCCTCGAAAACGTGCAGATAGATCGCTTCGATCACCTCGACAGGATCGGTGACGGGCTTCTTACGTTCGTTAAGCTTGTGCAGTACGACTTCGATTTCCCGATTGAAATAGTTGTTTAACGGGCCGGAACAATCCTCGAGTTCGATGTCCCACGTGAGAAACTGATCGGTTTCGGCGCATTCGGCGCGAGGCGCGAAAGCAAGCGCGAGCGTCAAGGAGGCGGCAAATCGGATCGCCACGCGGGTCGTCATGCGAAGGCCGCCTCGAGCACTGGCATCGGCCCAATGCTTTCTTCGTAGAGCCGTTGAAAATAACGGTAGGTTTCGGTCTGAGCGTGCAGGCCGTCGCGGCCATTCCCGACGTACGGGTTCGATTGGGCATCGTCGAGGAGGCGCGCCTTGTACGTGTCGTTGATTTGCAGATTGAGTAAATCGACCACGCGTTGTTGGATCGCCGGATCCTCGACGGGGCATGCCGCTTCCACGCGCCAATCGAGATTGCGTTCCATGAGATCGCACGACGCGAGAAACACCGCACGATCGTTTCCTCGGCCAAATACGTACGCGCGTTGGTGTTCGAGAAACCGATCGAGAATCGAAATGGCGCGAATGTTCGGATGCGGCGGCACGCAGTACGTGGTGCGGACAATGAGGTCCATCTTGACCCCCGCGTCGGCCGCCTGGGTAATCCGCTTGACGACCTTTGTGTCCGTCAAATGATTTACCTTTAGGCAAATGTAACCGTCCGCGCCTTTAGCGGTCTCGCGCGCGATCAGGTCGTGTAATTGATCGCGCGAGTTGAATGGTGAAACGACCATGCGCTTGAATTTGGGTTGCACCAACGTCCGCGTGGTCGCGCTGCGTTCAAGATAGTCGAACACCTCGTCGACGTCATGCACGAGCGCCTTGTTCGCCGTGAACAGCGTACTGTCGACGTACAGTTTTCCCGTCGCCTCGTTGAAATTACCCGTGGATACACCCGCAATCCGGTCGCCGTCGCGCCGGATCAGGAGAAGTTTGCAATGCACCTTCATTGGCGGCACGCCGAACACGACCGTTGCGCCCGCTTCGGTAAGCCGCTCCGCCAATTGGATGTTGTGCATTTCGTCGAAGCGCGCCAAGAGTTCAACTGACACGAGCACATGCTTACCGTTTCGCGCCGCGTTCACGAGCGCGTTCACAGTTTGCGACTGCTTGGCGGCGCGGTAGAGGGTAAGCTTGATCTCCTGTACGCGCGGGTCGATCGCCGCCTCCCGAAGCAGCCGGACAACGTGGTCGAACGACTGGTACGGATAGGTCAGGAGTTGGTCTTCCCGCAATACTTCGTCGAAGACGGGCGTTAACGCCTTGTCGAAGACGGGATGCTTGACCGGCTCCATTGGCGGGTAGTTCAGATCCGGCCGGCGCGACGGAAAGTCCCTCAGATCCTTCATATTGTGATAGCGGCCGCCAGGGATGACCGTGTCGCCCGTCGTGATTTCGAGCTCCTTGAGGAGTAGGCGTTTCAAGCCGGGAGGCATCGCCGAATCGTGGACGAAACGGGTCGGGCGGCCGCCTTTGCGTTGCTCGAGCACGCGCTGCATCTTGCGCACGTGCCCCTCGGAGAAATCGTTGTCGATATCGAGTTCCGCGTCGCGCGAGATTTTGAACTCGAAGGCCTCGATCCGATCGTATTTGAAGATGTAGAAGACGTCGTGGAGCGAGTAACGAATGAGATCGTCGACGTACATGATGTGGTTGTTTGGAAGCTCGACGAAGCGGGGAAGTTCGGGCGGAATTTCGAGGATCGCGTAGGGCCGCTCCCCGTTCCACATGCGGACCGCGAAGTAGAGAGCGCCATCGGTAAGGCGGGGAAATTTACGGCGTTCGTCGATAATGATTGGGACCAGGGTGGGCAACACATTGTTCCGGAAATAATTCTTCGCCCATTCCGCCAGCCCGTTCGGCTGCTGATCGATATCGCGTTCCGTCAGTACCCGGACATTCTCCCGCGCGAACTGCTCGATGATTTCGTCGTACGCGGCGCGGAACCGCTCATCCAGTTCGCGCGTCTTCTCTCCGATGAATTCGATGACCGGCGAGAGTTTGTCCTTGCCCAGTTCGAGACGCCGCTGCACCCCCGCGACGCGCACTTTGTAAAACTCGTCCATGTTCGACGAAAAAATACCCAGAAACCTAAGGCGCTCCATCAAGGGATTGCGGGTGTCTTCTGCCTCTTGCAGCACGCGTTCGTTGAACGAAAGCGCGGACACTTCGCGGTTCTGGTACAGGTGCTTCATAGACCCTGCACTATATCAAATGACCGAAAATTTTCCGAGTGTGCGTGTCGTTGGCGTATGAATACGCCCAAGTTGACGATGCTTGCGCCGCGAGCCTTACTCGCTGTTTCCGCCAAGAAGCTTGGTGACGTCCCGCGTGAGGCGCAGCAGATCGCTCGAGTCCGATCCCGTGTAATAACCGCGAATGATCCCATCGCCGTCGACCAGAACGAACTTGTCGCTGTGGATGATCGGGTTGTCGAGAGAGCCTACCTTGAAGCCCTGCACGGCCAACTCGTGTATCGTCTCGACCTCGCCTGTCAGGAAATGCCAACGGCCCGTATCGGCGCCGAATTTCGTCGCGTATTCGGCGAGCACTTCTGGCGTGTCGCGCTCGGGATCGACGCTGAACGACACCATCCGGACGCGATCATCGTCCTTGAAGGCGCGGTGCAGTTCCGCCATGTGACTGGTCATCATCGGGCAGGGGCCGGCACAGTTCGTGAATATAAAATCCGCGATCCACACCTTTCCACGAAGCGACTCCAGCGATACCGAGTCCTTCGTGCTCGCCGTCAGCGAAAATTCCGGCACGGGATACAACTCTGGCAGCGCCTGGGGATCGACGATTTCCCGCATCGCGGATTCGGTCGGAGTGCGCGCAGCGATCGCCAAGATGACAAACGCCCCGACCAATGCGAATACGGCGAGGACGAGGGCAGGTTTGCGGGAGATAAGCATTGGGTCAGAAAACGATGGTGTCGGCGACGATCAGGAGCAGTAGCGCCGGAAGGTAGATGAGCGATGCCCGCATAAGCTGGCGCGCGCTGCCGAAATCGCGTTGGCGCACGAAGGCGATGCTCGCGTAGAGCATCATGACGCCAAGCGCCGCCGCGCCCACCGCGTAGAGTCCATGCGTCGAGCCGAGCAACGCCGGCGCCAACGACACGGGAACGAGCACGACAGAGAAGACCAACGTTTGACGAAACAACCGCGCTCCAGAGGGATCAACGACCGACAACATTTGAAAGCCGCCGCGGCGGTAGTCGTCGCGAAACATCCAGGCGATGGCGAAGAAATGCGGGTGCTGCCAAATGAACAAGACGGCGAAAAGCGCCCAGGCCCCAACGTCCAGACCGCCCGTGGCCGCCGCCCAGCCGCCGAGCGGAGGCATCGCGCCGGGTATCGCGCCGATCGTGGTGTTGATCCACGACAGGCGCTTCATGGGCGTGTACACGAGGACGTAAAGAAACGAACTCTGAAGCGCCAGGAATGCCGTCAGCAGGTTGACTTGCCATAGCAGCAGGAAACAGCCCGCAAGGACCAGCGCCACACCGAAAAGCAGCGCGGACTGCGGTGAAATCTGCCCGGTCGGCAGTGGCCGATTCCGCGTCCGGTCCATTGCGCCGTCCACCTCGCGTTCCAAGTATTGGTTGAGAGCCGACGAACCTCCCCCCGCCAGAACGGTGCCGAGAAGTGTGCATGCGAGTAGCAACGGCTGATCGATTCCGCCGCCCGCGAGGAAGTATCCGAACGCCGCGGTGACGACGACCATCAGCCCGATGCGCGGCTTGGTCAACTCGACGTAGGCCCGAAATGTAGATCGTTCGCGCATGGAAATCTCTACGTAGATACCGGTTTGAGTCTAGCCGCCGCGCGCTCCGGCGAACGCAGCACCAGCCGGACCGGAAGCGCTCGCAACGTGAAGATGGTCGAAAGACCGAGTATCGCCGCGCCGGTGGCAACATGGATGCTCGCGACAATCGGGACACGCACCGTCCACACGGTCGAGACGCCCAACCCGATCTGCACGACGACCAATACGGCGATGAATCGCATAACACGCCAAGCGCCCGGACACTCGGCCCGATGCCGGTACGACGTAACCAGCGCGGCCAGCGCCGCGGCCGAGACGGCGAGCGCGCCAGCCCGGTGCGCGAAGTGAATCCAAATCTGACTAAGCACTACGGGTCCGAGTAGCTTTCCGTGCTCGAACGTGTAATCGCTCCGCCAAGCGTTTACCCATTCCACCGAATCTTGGCCAAAGAACGGCGACCACTGGCCAGCCATCGTCGGGAAATCCGGAATGGCGAGCCCCGATTCGGTGTGACGCATGAGCGCGCCCAGAAACAGTTGGGCAAAGACCGCCGCGACAAGCAATAGTCCTACCGAAGAGAGCGGAAATTCTTCGCCGTGCGATTCGGAGGCAAAGCGGCTTGCACGCTCTTTCGATTGCGAGTAGGCGATGACGATCATAATCACAAGGAAACTTTGCGCCAGCAGCGCATGAGAGATCGAAACCGGCGCGGGAAGGAGAAACTTCACGGTCAATCCGCCAAGTACGCCCTGAGCAATGACCGAAAGCAACGCTATCGCTGATAGGACCTTGACCCAGGTCCTGCGCTCGACCATGCCAATCCACGCTGCGAGCACGACGGTCAGCAGCCCGACAAGCGATGCGGCCAGACGGTGCAGATGTTCATGAAACACGCCGCCCACCCAATTCGACCAGTGAAACAAAAACATGTTGACGCCGAAACTCGTCGGCCAATCCGGCACTGCGAGGCCCGCGTCATGACTATTCACCTGCGCGCCAAGAAAAATGAGCACGAGCGTCGCGATGGCGACTAGCTTCGTGTATCGCCGAAGCCACGGGCGATCACTCGCACTATGTCGGGTCGGATTGGACATCGGACAGGCTGGCTCGAACGGAACGGAAGCGAAAATTCTGGCATTTTTACCCGATTTGTTCAAGTTATCCCCCGCCGTGGGCTACACCCCAACGCGTGTGGGGCAGCCGCCCTCGGCTGCCGAACTCCCACTACAACCGTTGCATGTCCTTTACTGTCCGCTCGTTCTCAAGGTTCCCCGTGTTGCGCGTGTTCGCCGGCTCGAATAGCACCACCCACGCCTCGTCCTCCGCTACGGGCCGGTGCTCGACGCCGCGCGGAACGATGACCATGTCTCCCGGCGCAAGCTCGACGTCGCCGTCCCGAAACTGGATCGTGAGCCGGCCGCGGACCACCCAGAACAACTCGTCTTCGTCGGAGTGATGGTGCCAATCGAACGCGCCCTTGACCTTGGCCGCGCGGACCTCTTGCCCGTTCAACTCGCCGATGATGCGCGGATTCCAATACTCGTCAAACGCGCCGAATTTTTCGTCAAGACAGACTTTCGCGGGCGGCATGCTCCGCTCCCTCCCTCGCCAAACGGCCATCGTACCTCATGGACCGGCAAAGCAACGCTACATTGATCGTACACGTGTCGGCGTATACGATGCTGGTGTATTCGCCTGGTCCATGGGAGCGATGTATCACGCATGCTTGCGCGGGTCCATTCGTGCGCGGTGTTGGGGATCGACGGCGTCCCTCTGTCGGTCGAGGTCGACCACAAACCGGCCATGTTCCGGCTTGTTAT
>CAYXRK010000222.1:0-7249 GCA_964467615.1 uncultured Nitrospirales bacterium
GAGGGTGAAGGAGAATTCGACGCGGTTGCCGCTGCGAATACGTTGCTCGATGAATTCGACACACTGGACACGAATGCCGACGGATTGCTTACATTCAGCGAGGCCCGCGTTGCGCTGTCCGGTTTGACGGGCGATCAATACGTGCTGCTCGACTCAGGCGGACCGGGCCTCACGCGCGACGACCTGAACGAGATCGCGGGTGGCGAGGGAGAAGGCGAGGGAGAAGGGCCGCAGTGTTCCGCGTCGGGCGTTCGGGCGCATGGGCTGGAAGCCCATGCTACAGACTGCGCTCTGTTGCTCATGCTCGCGGCGGCGATGTTCATCCTCGGCGCTCGCCGCGGTCCTTCGCGCGTTCTGCGTTGAGTTCTTCTTTTTCTTTCGTGCCGTTCGTACTACTATCCGTCTGAATCTTGTTTTCTCGCGAAGATTTTCCAGACCAGTGTTTCATAAGCTCCAACACACCAAAGGCTTATATCTACATCACCGGACTGATTTTTCGTGGGCCATAACCACACTGCAGTTCTCTGTGTCCTTGGTGCCTTTGTGGTTGAAATTTTGGTTATCCAATTCTCGTGCTCTTGGCGTTGGATAACTCTTCGCTCTTCGCCATTAGACTCTGCACATCGAACGTTGAACGCCATTATTTTCGTGTATTTGGTGTCCGCCGCGGCGGATTCGTGGTTGATTTGCGGTAGCAATTCGAACTGAGTGGCCCTCCTCCCCTCTGCGTTGAGTTCTTTATTTGGTTGCGGCTATGCCGCGCTGCGTCAATCCTGTCAATCCCGTCAAGAATTATCCAAAAATTCTGTCGCTCTAACCCTCTGCGTACAAATAACTTAACCTCCAATTTAGGTCAACACATTTGGCTCTATATATGGGGGCCTTTTTCGTTCCAGGAAAGGCCTCTGCAACCACCCATCAACATCAATTCGAAAAACCCGTAAACCTAGATCCCTTTGTTTCGGGAATTATCGCTTTAACTCCCTTGTGGGCAAGCCAGCGCGGAAAACAAGGATATTTTGAGAGTCTGAGTGACGAAGGCGTGTAAGGAGATGCATGAAATCCCCTTCATTTTAAGCTTTTCTTGACGGCAAGGGAGTCAACTGGATAATGCCCTTTGTTTCGGGAATTACATCGTTGAATTCACAGACGAGAAAATGCCAATGAATGGCCCTGTTTCGCGGGGTGGCGCTGATAACGAGATTCACCAAAATGACCGCTAATTTAAATAAATCACGAACTGTTGTGGAATCAACGATGTAATTCCCTTTGTTTCGCCACTGCGGTTTTTCCGCCAAAATTCGATTGATCGACCGCTCGTCAGGTTATTTCAACAACCCGAGAAACTTGTGGTTCGCCTTCGGGAATGCGTAGCGCGGGAAGTCCGTAGCGCGGACCCATTTGAGCTCGGTATGGGCACGGGGTCTGGGTTCGCCGGAACGCAGCGTGCATGCGTAGACGTTTAGCGTGACCTTGAAGTGCGAGTAGGCGTGGTCAACGCTGGCGATGAAGCCGCCTACCTTGATGGTCACGCCGAGTTCCTCCTTAGCTTCGCGGCGCAGGGCGGCGGCATGCGTCTCGCCGGGCTTCACCTTGCCTCCGGGAAATTCCCAGAGGCCGCCGAGCAGGCCCTCGGGCGGACGTTTGCCGAGCAAATAGCGGCCATTTTTCTTGATCGCGGCTACGACGATCTCGTAGTGCGGGACGGCCTTCTTCGGTTTGCGGACGGGCCGCTGCGACTGCGTGCCGCGCTCGAACGCAAAGCAAAATTTCGAGACCGGACAGACTTCGCACGCTGGGGCGCGCGGCGTGCAGACGTTCGCGCCGAGTTCCATCATCGCTTGGTTGAAGTCCCCCGGCAATTTGCCGCGCACGAACAACGCCGCAAGCGCCCACAAGTTTTCCGTCACCGCGCCGTCGTCGATTGAGGCATCGAGATCGATGAGCCGCGCGAGGACACGTTTGACGTTGCCATCAAGCACCGGCGCGGACTCGCCGAACGCGATGCTCGCGATCGCGCCCGCCGTGTACCGCCCTACGCCGGGAAGCTGTTGCCAGTCCTCGGCCGTCTCGGGGAAACGTCCCGAACGTTCATCGGCGATGATCTTCGCGGCCTTGTGCAAATTGCGGGCGCGAGTGTAATAGCCAAGGCCCTCCCAGAGTTTGAGCACGCGATCCGGCGTGGCGCGCGCGAGGTCCTGCACGGTTGGGAACGCGGCAAGAAAGCGCTTGATGTATGGCCCGCCCTGCTCGACGCGGGTCTGCTGCAAAATGATTTCGACGACCCACACCGCGTAGGGGTCGCTCGTCCCACGCCAAAACAGGTCGCGCTTCTCGCGCCGGTACCACTTGAGCAGTGCGCGGCGAAACAGGGTCTTTCGCTCGATGAGTGTCTCGCCCAGCGGCGGGGCCTTCACACGCCGCGTCATTTCTCGGCGAGGGCGGACTCGATGTGCGCGGCGAGGTCGTCCATCGGATGGCCGACCCACGAGACCTTGCCCGCGCGCGTGAGCACGAACGCCGTCGGGATGCCGGTGACGCCATAGTCGGTGTTTGACGTCGACCCCGTGCCGACGATGTAGTCGACGCTGAATTCTTTCAGGAACGCGTCGATCGGCGCTTCGCCGCGTTTCTCATCGGTCAAGCTCACGATCACAACGCCGCGGTCTTTGAATTGATGACCGAGCTCGACCAAGTGGGGTGTCGACGCGCGGCATGGGCCGCACCACGTCGCCCAGAATTCCACGACAACGACCTTGCCGCGCAGGCCCTCGAGCAGCGCCGGCGACTTGGTATTAATCCATTCGGCCGCGTTAATTTCCGGCGGCGTCTCCCTCACTTTGGGTCCATTCACCGCGACGAATTCCGGTGCGGGGGCCTCGCCAGGTCGGCCCGCGGCCGAGCCCGATTTCGGCTGCGGATTGAGCACGCCAAACGGCGCGTCGTTCATCCAACCGCGTCCCTCGGAATCGAGCTTCATGAGGAACGCCGCGCGCGAGGTTGATCCGGCCTCCGAACGCGAACCGCCCAAGATAAATCCATCGTCCGGTGTAGACTCCGCCACGAGTAAGCGGTAGTCGTAGCCCCCCTCTCCCAGGAACCGCGTTTCCGCCAGTACCCCGGCCGCGTCCAGCGAAAACACAACGATTCCCACGTCGCCATACGAACTCGAGGCGGCGGCGACAATCGTCTTATCGCCTCGCACGAAGACGGCGCGCGGCGAGTCCCAATCTTGGCCGCCGACGATCGTGCGCCACGCGATTTCGCCGCTCGCGGAAATCTTCGTGACGAGCACGCGTTCATCGCCGTTCCTCTCGCCCCACGGGCGCGGAACTTCCGCGTGAGGACGCGCGCCCGCGGCGAACACGAAGCCGCCATCGTTCGTCTCGGCGGCGACAGTGGAATTCGGATTTATCTCATCCTCGTCCTCCAACGAAACCTCTCGCTGAACGGTCCCGTCGCGGGATACAACGATCACGATTGGTACCAACTCCGCCGAATTCAATTTTCCCGTCGTGCCGGCTAGGACGATATTCCCGTCCGCGGACGGGAACGCATGGTTGACGAACTGGTCGTCCGGCCGTTCGAGAAATTTTTCGCCGATGATCGCGCCATTCGCGTCGACCGTCGTGAGCCGGGCGTCAAGCCCGCTCGCGCCGTTGTAGGTGCGGCTTACCGCGAGCGAAGGCGATCCCGGAAAAATCGCGATACAGGTGTCGGTGCCGGTCTTGCCCGTTGTAACGTCCCACCGCGGCTCCAGTTCGGGGTCGAGCGCCGAGACCCAAATGTCCCCGCTGAAATCGCCGAACGAAGACGATTGACCGCCGACAAGGACTGTGCCGTCGTCCATGCGGCCGATCGCATATGCGTAGTCCTTGTCGTCGCCGCCGCTCGTCGCTTCCGCCATGGGGTTTCCATCGATCCCGGTGTATCGGACGAACACGTCGCCAGGGCCTTCGTCTGCGCCGCGCTTCAATCCGGCGACGATATACGCATGGTCCGGACCCATGACGGGGCGAATCGCGGAAACCTCGACGATGGCCGGGTCCTCGAAAATCCGGGTCCACGCGATACCGTCGATGTCGGCCCTCAACGCGTCGCCCGCAAAAAGGGCGGCGCTGTAGCTACCTGCGCCGGGTGTTCCCGCCGATTGAAATGAGTGAAGGGCCTCAGCGAGCCGAGGAAAGTGCTCTATCTTCTTCTTCGACAGTGCAAAGAACTGGTCAAGCTCGTCGTAGCGCCGGTCAAGCGCAGCGGGGTCTTCGTCCAAATGAGGCCCGGCCTTCCCGCAGCCGCCGAGCGCTAGGGCCGCGGCGATAGAGCAGATGATGCGGGAGAGACGGTGATTTGCGCGCATGCCACGATTATACACGAGGGTTTGCACGTGCAATTTTGGCGTATGTGGAGTATGCTCGTGATCCGAAGTCTCGAGGAGGGCGACGTACCATGGGGGACGCAATGCTGGCCCTGTTGCGCGTGGGGTTGCCGCTCGGTTATTTCCTCGCCGGTTGCACCTGGCTTTTTTGGCTTTGGTATTTCATCATGTACGTGCTGCCGAATACCGCGATGGAGACGGGCCGCGAACGCACGCGATCGTTGTGGGTTAGTTGCATCCCGGGCATCGTGAGCGTGATCGTGATCGCCGCGTTATTCGCGCCGTTGCGCGAGTTTATGGCTTGGTCGGATCTCGAGCGAGACAAAATTGTGGAGGGCAAGCGGCCGGAGTGGCTCGGCCCAGGGCCATACACCCCGCAACCGAACGCGCAGGCGGCGGCGTTACCCGCGCCGGGCGGGCAGGTCGCCGAAGTGCTTGTAGACGCGCAGCCCCAACAGGCCAGCGAAGCAACCCCCGCGCCGGGACCAGGGTTGAACTGAGAATCAAAATCGGACGCGAAGCGTTTCGATAGTTGGCAACAAATAGGGAGAGGCGAAGTCATGGGAAACAAACGCATTTCAACCGCATGTGTGTTGATGGGAATGGGCTTGGCCGCCGCGGCGCTGATCGTCAGCGCGCCGTCCGGAAACGCGTCGGCTGCCGCGGCGAAAGGGACGACCGCGGTCGCGGTGATTCATGGCACGCAAGGCAACGAAAAAGTAAGCGGGACGATTAAGTTCGTCCAGACCGATAAGGGCGTCGAGATCGAGGCGCACGTTATGGGCCTGCCCGACGGAAAACACGGTTTCCACATTCACGAGTTTGGCGATACTTCCGCTGCCGACGGCGCATCCCTCGGCGGGCACTTCAATCCCCACGGTAAGCCGCACGGCTCACCGGACATGGGCGGCGAACGCCACGCCGGCGATCTCGGCAACATTGAATCCAAGGGTGGCCACGCGGAGTACAAGCGCGTCGACAACGTGATCGAGCTCGACGGGGCCAATTGCATTCTCGGCCGCGGCTTTGTAGTTCACGGCGGCGAAGACGACTGCACGACCCAACCCACCGGCAACGCGGGCGCGCGTCTCGGCGTAGGCGTCATCGGCGTCGCCAAGGCAGCAAGCTGACCCATCCAACACGGTTGAATCATCCGGTCCGTCCATCTCGGGCGGGCCGGATTTTGTTTTTGCGCACACGTTCGAAGGAGGGAAATCGCGCGTCCCCACGGCTATCGCCGAGATTCCCCCATATGTCATCCCTGCGCCAAGCAGGGACCTTGGGTTACCTTCTCGCGCCCGTTTTTCTCCAAGTTCCTACACAAATTTCGTTGCGTTCTTAGCAGTTGCCACGTTCCCTACGGGAACACCCGGAAACGATGAAAATACCAGACCGCTTGCGCCAGCAATCCCCCTCCTTTGGTTTAAGGGAGGGGGCAGGGGGAGGGTTGGGCTGGCAATCCCCCTCCTTTGGTTTAAGGGAGGGGGCAGGGGGAGGGTTGGACGCGCTGAATTTTCGAAACAGCAATTCGGAGAGGCTCACGAGAAAACTCTTGACAAATCTCCACCATTGCCCTTAATATATCTGAAGATCAATTCAGAGGAGGAATGTTCAGTCATGGCCAAGGGACTCACAAAACGCCAGGAATCGATCCTTCGTTTCATTATCGAATCCATCCGTGATTATGGGTATCCGCCGACGATCGCCGAGATTGGCGAGGAATTCGGAATCACCTCGACCAATGGCGTGAACGACCATCTCGTCGCGCTCGAGAAGAAGGGCTACATCGAGCGCAGTTCAAAGGCGCGGGGCATCCACGTGACGCCGAAGGCGGCAGCGGGCCTGTACCAAAAAGAGGCCGCGATGTTGCCGCTTGTCGGGCGCGTCGCTGCGGGTTCGCCGATTCTGGCCGAAGAGAACATCGAGGACCACATCGCGGTCCACGGCTCGATCGCTAACGACAAGTCCTACTGTTTGCGCGTCATCGGGGACAGCATGATCGAGGACGGCATCCTGGACGGCGACATCATCGTCGTCGATCAGCGTAAGCGCGCCAAGCCGGGAGACGTCGTCGTCGCGCTAGTCGACGACGAAGCCACGGTCAAGCACTTCTATCCGCGCGGCAAGGAAGTCGAACTTCGACCGGCCAACTCAAGCATGAAACCGATGTTCTTCCCGGCGGGGCAAGTGCGATTGCAAGGCGTTGTGGTAGCGTTGCAGCGGATGATGAATTAGTCGTGCTTTAGTCCACGAACCGCGCCAGGCGCTCTGCCACCTGTAGCACCACTTCCTGAATGCGGTAGGTCCCCCGCTCGATGCTTTCCTTGGCCTGCTCAATCCGCTCTTGACGCAACTCAACGCCGCGCGAACGAGTGGCGGCTTGGCCCGCAGACGCCGCCTGGACAGCCACTTCGCTGAACGATACGTCGTCGCTCTTTGGGCCGGCTTGCGCGCGATCACGGCCTTGTCCGGGCCGGGTCGCCACGGGATCCGGAGGGCCGCCAAGCCCTTGTATCGTGATCATAGGACTACTCCCATTGTCCCCATCCGTGAGTCATGGGACACCACGTTCAGAAGCGACGCGGCCCGCATCCGTGCGGCCCTCGCGCCTCCTGGGCCGATCGCTCGGCCCCAACACTTTCACTTCTATATCGGTTATCGGCGGCACCCCCCTCCAACTTTAGCCACGATTCGAAAATACTTTGAATACCACGGTTTTCCTAGTAGTTGCCACGTGCCCTTGGGGCACACCCTGAAACGACGAAAATACCGGATCGCTTGGGCTGCAATCCCCCTCCTTTGGTTGAAGGGAGGGGGCGGGGGGAGGGTTGGGCTGGCAATCCCCCTCCTTTGGTTGAAGGGAGGGGGCAGGGG
>CAYXRK010000223.1:0-7241 GCA_964467615.1 uncultured Nitrospirales bacterium
TGCGCCAAGCCGATCAACGCGACGCGAAATGCTCCATTCGTGGCGAGCAGCGACGTCTCCGCCGACTTGACGCGAATTTGGAAATTGAGAACGTCGCTCAGCGATCCCGCGCCCGCGCGCTGCCTCGCTTCCGACTCCCTCAACTGCCGCTCGTTGAAGTCTTTGTCGGCCTGCGAAATCGCCACATTTTCCCGCGCGAGCTGGACCCCGTGAAACGCAGAGGCCACCGCCGACAGCACCAACCGCTGCGACTCGCGGTGCGACGCCTCGCTCTGTTCGCGGCCAAACTTCGCCGCCGCCACGCGAAACCGGCGCCCGAGCCCGTCGAACAGGGTCCATGTCGCGTTAATGCTTTCCTGCCACGTTTCAATGGTGTCGTCGAGCCCGAGCAGACTTTGGCGCGTGGATCGAAGCGTGGTCAGCGCGCTGATGATCGTGCCGGTTTGGCTTTGCGAACCAAAGATGATCGAGGGGATGCGCGTTGCCGTACCGAGGATAATCGCGCGGCGGGCCGCGTCTTCGTCACGCTGCGGTATCTCGGTGGCCGAGGCGCGAATAGAAGCGTCGACCGAGGGAAACCATTCAGCCCGCGCCTGCTTTACGCGCTGGGACGCTTGCTCGACCCGTTCCATCGCCGCCAATAGGGAAGGATTATTCGCCAGCGCGATCCGTTGTGCGCTGTCCAAATCCAGGACCGGCGGCAAAACAATCGATTCGGCGGCTGGAGGATCGGGCGCCGCATCGCCCGCTTCGTCTACATCTTGCGCGTGTATCGATGCACATACCCCGAAGAGCAAACAAATCAGTACGACTCTGGGCATCATTGCTCGGTCCAATTCAATCAGGTTGCGGCTATTTCGCGGGGAACAGTTCGGTTGAAATCGAAGGCTGCAACGCCCCGGCCTCGTCGAAGTCATGCCGGTGCGTCGCGGGCTCGACTTCTTCTCGCGTCGGCCAACGCCTGTGAATGAGGAAGAACGCGATGCGCCGACAGTCGTTGAGAATGCCGACCATACACGGAACGTAGAACAGCGTGATCGCCGTGGCAAACAACCCGCCCGCCGCAAGCGATAGCGACATGCCGATCATGATGTCCGCGCCGCTGCTGGATTCGAAGATCATCGGCAACAAACCCAGCGAAGTGGTCATGGCCGTCAATAGAATGGGCCTGAATCGTCGCGAGCCCGCTTTCGCGAGGGCTTCGTATACTGGTTTTCCCTCGGAAAGGAATTGATTGTAGGCGTCGATTAACACGATGCCATCGTTCACGACGACTCCGGCAAGCGCCACAATTCCGAATACGCTGAACATGCTCACGTCGAGGCCCATTGCGTAGTGGCCCCATATCGCGCCAATTGCGCCGAATGGCACGGACAACAAGATGACCAACGGCTGCACGTAGGAGCCGAACGTCGCCGCGACCACGATATACATTCCCAGTATCGCCAGCGGAAAACTAACCATCAAACCGGTAAACGCTTCCGCGCTCTGTTGCTTTGCGCCCTGGTACTCCCATCGGAAGTTCTGGTACTGGGCCTCGAGTTCGGGCATGGTCGCCGCCCCGATCTCGGCCAATACTTCCTCCGTGTTCTGACGCTGCTGGTCGACCTCCGCTATGACTGTGATGTTTCGCGCGCCATCAACGCGGTTGATACTCGCCAACCCCTGCGTAAATTCGACTTCTGCGACGCTGAAGAAGGGCACTTCGTTTCCTTGAGGCGTACGAATTCGGAACTTCTCGAGTTGCGCCAACGTCGCGCGTTCGTCGTCCGTGTAGCGCACTCGGACTCGGATGTCGTCGCGGCCCCGCTGCAACCGTACCGCCTCCTCGCCGAAGTATCCGGCGTAGACCTGGCGGGCGAGATCATCAAGTTGAATTCCCATCGTGCGCGCTTCGGGCTTGAGGTTCACGCGGATTTCGTTCTTTCCGGGTCGATAGCTGTCGGATATCTGATACACGCCCTCGTAGGTCCGCAGTTTCTCCTTGACCCGCTCCGATACCGCTTTGAGGGTCTCGATATCCTGGCTGCTCAGCGAGATTTGAATCGCGGACCCCGGCGGGCCCTGCTCGCGCGTGACAAAATTCTGGAGCAGCGCCCCAGGGATCGGCCCGGTGGCGTCCTCCCATTGGCGAAGTAGCTCCTGCGCGCTAATGTTCCGCTCGCCCGCGTCCACCAGTTCGGCCCGAATGTACCCGACGTGGTTGCCGTCGGAGCGGTCAAAAAAATCGCCCCCGTTCTCGCCCACCACGGCATTGTAATTCTTCACGACCAGTCCGCCATTCGCCTCCTCGATTCGACGCTTGAGATCGACGAACGCCAACTCCGTTTGTTCGACCCCGGCGGCGGTCACTTGCGGAGGCGTCCCCCGAGGAAACTCGAGCGCCGCGATGATGTCGGTTTGATCGGAGTCGGGAAACAGCACGAACTTGACGAACCCGCCGGCGAACATGCCGAACGTGCCGCACATCAACATGACTGACAGACTGAGACTGATATACCGGTAGTGGAGCGCCCTGGCGATCGTCGGCTCGTAGATATGATGAAGAAACCACTCGAGCGAGTCCTGGACGAAATTGCGAATCCGGGCGGGGAAATTGTACCAGCGCGGCTTGCGATCCAAATCCGCCGGCAGATGGTTGAGATGCGCCGGCAGGATCAGCAGCGCTTCCGGCAAGGACACGACCAGCGCAGTAATCACCGCTACGGGGACAATCCCGATGAACTTTCCAATCACGCCATGGACGAAGAAAAGCGGCACGAACGCGATCGCCGTCGTCGTCACCCCGGCCATGACCGGTACTCCCACCTCCATGACGCCGCGCACCGGCGCCATCAGCGCGGACGCTCCCTTGACCCGGTGGAGGTATATCGCCTCGCCAATGATTACCGCGTCGTCGACCAAGATACCGAGCACCATGATCAGCGCGAACAGCGAAAGCATGTTGAGTGATTCGCCCATCAGCCACATGAGGAACAGCGCGGCCCCGAACGAGAACGGGATGCCCATCGCCACCCAGAAACTCAGCCTCAAATCGAGGAACAGCCACAGCAGGATGAATACGATGACCAAACCCTGGAGACCGTTCGCCACCAGCATTTGGATGCGCGACTCAATTTCGACCGTCCTGTCGCTCCAGCCCGTGATGTACAAGCCCTCGGGCAACTCGCTCTGCTTGGCCGCCATGAACTCGCGGACATCGCGCGCGATCTTGATCGAGTCTTCGCTGGGCGTCTTGTAGACCCCGATCGTCACGGCGGGCTTTCCATTGAACAACGAGAACACTTCGTCCTCGACGAACGAGTCCTTAATCTTCGCGATTCGATCGAGCGTAATGATCTCGCCGTCCGGGCGCGCCAAGACGACGATCTCGCCGAATTGGCCGCCGGTGTACTTCCGGCCCACGGTGCGAATCCGGATTTCCTCGCCACGCGTCCTAAGTTCGCCGCCGCTCAAATTCATGCTGCCGCGGCGGACGGCCTCCGAGACCTGCCCAAACGTCAGGCCGTACTCCCGGAGTTTCTCTTCGGACACTTCGATACCGATTTCGTAGTCCCGCGTGCCGAACACCTCCGCCTGCGAAACGCTCTTCCGTGTTTGAATCTCGTCTTTGACTTCTTCCGCGAACTCCTTGAGGACCTGTTCCGGTTGATCGCCCCAAAGCGTGACGAGCATGACCTCGTTGCGGATCGTTGCCTCCATGATGATTGGCTTTTCCGCGTCCGGAGGAAAATTCGAAACCGAATCAATGGCGCTTCGGACGTCCTCGTAGACGTCCTTCATCGGAAATCCTTCGACGACTTCGATCATCGTGCGCGCGACGCTTTCGGACGAGACGGTCGTATACTTCTTGATTCCCTCGATGCCGTCGATCGCCTCTTCAATTTTGCGAGATATCCCCTCTTCGACGTCCTCCGGGTCCGCGCCGGGGTACACCATGGTGACAATGAGCGTGTCGACGGATATCTCGGGGAATATCTCGCGCACGAGTTTCACGGACGCGATTACGCCCATGGCCAGGACGATGAAAACAACGAGGTTGACGAGGACGTTGTTGCGGATCACCCAAATGAGGAAATTCTTCACGAATCCGAGCCTTGCTTTTCCAGGTTCGCGGCCTGCACGAGGGTGTTCTCGAGCGGATTCACCAATCGCGTGGTGATCACCAAATCGCCGGAAGTGAGACCCTCGGCAACGTACACGTTCTGGCCGTCCATATGAGACTCTCTAACTTTGACGGTCTTCAGCCGTAGGTCGCCGTTGCCTTGCGCCGCGGCCACATACACCGAGCGAAATCCCGACGCGTCCCGGTCGAACCCGACGCATTCCGCGGGAAGTTTCACAACGTTCTCCGCGACTTTGCCCGGAATGCGTACTTTGCAAAACATCCCTTCCACCAACGGAAGCCTGCCCGATCCGGCGCTCTGCGCGTCCGCGCCGTCGATTCGAGTAATCACGGTCAATTGCCGTGTCTCGGCGTCAAACTTTTCCACGCGATCCACGCGCCCGGTCCAACGATAGTTGGCCTCGTCTTCCGTCCAGAATACCTCGACCTCAACGTTCTCTAGCGCGTCGAACCAAGCCGTGCCGGCCTCATCGACCGAATCGATGGGCTCGCCGAAACGCAACCACTGGCGGGCCTGCCGGCTGTCGAGCGGGACCGAAATCTCGATCACCGAATCATCGGCCAGCATGATCAGCTGGCTGCCCGGAGAAACGTACTCGTTCTGTTCCATGTCCGATTTAGTCACCCGCGCGTAGAACGGGGCGCGCACGACGGTCCTATCTAAATTGGCCTTGGCCATCTCGAACATCGCGCGGGCTGACGCCAGTCCGTCTTCGGCCTCCCGAATACGTATCGGGTACAGATCGACGACTTGGACGAGCTGATCGTATTGGTCCTTCGTGCCGTTCATCGCGCGTTCCGCGGTGTCCACGCCCGATTGCGTCCCCACCTGGTCGACTTCGAGAAGCTGCTTGACGCGCTGGTATTCGGCCTTGCCCAATTCGCTGCTTCTCGACAAGGTCTCGAGGCGCTCCCGATCTATCGAAAACTGTTTGTTCCAACGTTCGATAGAAGTCTCCATCTGTTGCACCGTCGCGGCGGCGTCGTCGTGGCGGGCCTGATAATCGCGCGGATCGATCTGAAAAAGCACTTCGCCCTTCGGAATGATCTCGCCGACTTCAAGACGCGGATGCACCTCGACGACGCGACCCGGCACCTCGGGCGCAATCGAGACGGTGTCTCTCGCGCGCGCCTCGCCATAGCCGACAATGCCTACCGGAACGTTCTCGAACGTGACCCTTTGCACGTCAACGCGGATCGGCCGCTCGCGCACTTCCGCCTTCGCCGGTTCTTTCCTCTGCGACGCCAACAGAATCATGACCCCAACGCTGGCCGCGAGGATGGCGATCATCACAACCGCTCTCAAAAGAATCTCGTACTTGTGTTTCATGCCACCGAACTCCTGTCCGCGATCTTGCGGCCCCTGACGCTGCTCCGCTCCCTATCCGCGTCGAGAACGTCTTGAATGCGGGCGTAAACTTCACACCATTGGTTCGCCATGTCCGGACCCAACTTCTCCAGTACTTCGATAATCGAACTGAGCAACTCGCCCTCCATCGCCTCTACCGCGGCGGCACCCTCGCCGGTGAGACTCACGCGGACCTCGCGGCGATCGACGTCGCTGTGACGCCGATCGACCATACCCATCTCGACGAGCCGATCCACCATGGCCGAAGCGGACGGAGGTGAAACGCTCATGGCTTCGGCGAGTTCCTTGACGCTCGTGGGGCCGTTGTCGCGTATGGCCAGCAATGTGTTCCATTGCGGTACGGTAAGTTCCGGTGTGTTGCACTCCGAGGACTCGCCGTTTACAGGATGCTTGAGCATCACGCGGTTCCGAAGCTCCCGCGCGGTGCGGTGCAAAATGCGGGCCTGTTCAAGCATTAAGTCGTTCATACATAACCACTTAGGTTGACAGTGACGCGGCCAAAGAAACTAATGAGGATTCCTAACAGACGGAAAAGCTAATTATCTCCGTCTCAAAAACCCCTGGGGCGGCCTCCGAGTTCCACGGTCAGTTCTCCCACGATGGAAACAGCGCCTCTCCACCTAAGACCTAATTCCCCCGTCAAATGTTTCGCGCGCTCCGGTGATATAGACTTGAATTCATGCGAGTCGAACGAGTGGCCGACATACCCAAGAATATGGACAACTTTGTACGCGAAATCGCTCCTGAATACCTTGAACTGTTCGGCCCTATCGCAGAGACTGAATATCGGCGCGAGATTATCGAGAGAATGGACGGCGCTAGCCACCATCCATCCGTTCGGATCTATTGCGCCATGGTGGACAATCGGGCCGTTGGCATGCTCCAGTGGTTTTCCGAGGATCGCGTCGCGCATATAACGTTTCTGCATGTACTCGCCGGCCATTCCCACCACGACGCCGAAGATGCTCTGCTCGGGCGCGCGCTCACCGATATAGGCGATTCGGGGCACACCGAATGCGTGTGCGACGCCATCCTATTCGGCGAGACGGACGTTCGCGACGCCTTCCATCGCGCCGGATTTCGACGCATTCCGCGCGCGCTCCTGTCGCGCGAGTGTAGCGATGCAATCGAGGGGAAGACGTCGAGTGGTATCGTGACTCCGCTGTCGGTCACGCAACGGCCGTTGGCCGCGTCACTGATCGTGCGCGTGTACGCGGACCATCCGGATCGGGCGTTGCACCGCGATCTCGCCGACGCCACTCGCGCCCAACGTTTCCTCGACAACGTCGCGTCCGGCGCGTATGGGGCCGCGGACGATGCAACTCTCATCGGGATTGCGGACCGCGGCGAACTTGTGGGAGTGCTCGTAGGCTGCGAATCGCCCGCGGGCGTGGGGTTCATTTTGCAAGTAGCGGTCGATCCGGCGCGCCAGTACCAAGGATACGGCCGCGCGCTCATCGGGCATTTTGCGCGGCACTGCTCGCGCCGAGGTCTGGACAGGCTCGCGTTGGGCGTCACGCTGGGCAATCCCGCCGAACGGCTTTACGCGCGGTTGGGCTTTCGCAGAATCAGAGAGGTAGACGTTTTTGTCCGGCCGTAACGACGGCGCGAAGGAATCGCGGCCCGTCCGCGATTGAATCGGACGGGCCGCGCAAGTAACAAGTCGCCGGAGATTTAGCTGAGCGCGGAGAGCATGCCGATCTGGCCGCGGTGATACGCATCGTGTTGCGCCATCCCGCCGAGCGT
>CAYXRK010000224.1:0-3418 GCA_964467615.1 uncultured Nitrospirales bacterium
ACGCAGCGGATGGACCCCGACGGCGACAACGTCCCCAACTATCTCGACGAGGACGACGACGGCGACACGATTCCCGACGCCACCGATCCCGACCGCGACGGCAACGGCGTGAACGACACCGAAGAACCCGCCGACACCGACAAGGACGGATACATCGACGCGCTCGATGCCGACCGTGACAACGACAGCTCGTCAAACATCGCCGAACGCGAAGAAGTGACGGACGATCTCCGCCCTGACGACCGTCCCGGCCACCGCCTTTTCGACATCAACGGCGACAACGCCGTCAACTCCACCGACATCCAAGCCATCGTCAACATGGCCCTCGGCGCAACCACCATCGACCCCCGCGCCGACTACAACGCCGACAGCGCGGTCCTCGCCACCGAAATCCAACTCGCCATCGGCCGCGTGCTGGGTATTCTCCTACCGTAGCCGGGCACACGCGTCTGCTGTATCATTCCCCCTGAACCCACCGAAGGAGCTACCCGAATGCCCGAACCTGCAATTGGCGGTCGCCGACCCGCCGTCCTCGACCTCGAAGCCGGAAACTACGCGTGGTGCGCGTGCGGACAATCGAAGAACCAACCCTGGTGCGACGGCTCGCACAGGGGGTCTGAGTTTTCGCCCATCAAGTTCGAATTGGCCGAGGCCAAACGTTGCGCCATGTGTACGTGCAAACGCTCCGGAAACAAACCGTATTGCGACGGCACGCACAAGACGCTGCCGCCGGAACCCGTCGCCGCGTGATATGATCATGCGCTATGAGCGGGCGCATGTTGAGCAAAGAACTCGAGGCCGCGCTGGGCAGCGCGTTCTCCGAGGCGTATAAGCGGCGGCACGAGCACCTCTGTGCCGAGCACGTGCTGTATGCGCTGCTCGACGACCCAAATGGCCGCGACATCCTCCTGCACGTCGGCGCGGACATCGAGTCCCTTCGCCGCCAACTCGCGGCGTTTTTCGAGGAGGAACTCGAACGCGTCCCCGAGCGCCGCGAACTCGAAGTCAAGCAGACCATCTCCTTTCGCCGCCTCATGCAGCGCGCCCTCACGCACGTGCAGTTTTCGGGCAAGGGCGAAGTCGACGCGGGCGATATCCTCGCCGCGATTCTTGACGAGGAAAACTCCCACGCCGCCTACTTCCTAAAGACCGAAGGCGTCACCCGGCTCGACGTCCTGAACTACATCAGCCACGGCGTCTCGAAAGTCGGCCACGACTCCCCCTCGGACGATGACGACGGCGAAACCGTCGGCCCGGAAGGCCGCGAGGCCGGCATCTCCTCGAAGCCTCTCGAAGCCTACACCGTCAACCTCTCGAAGCGCGCCGCCGAAGGAAAAATCGACCCCCTCATCGGCCGCGAAGTCGAGCTTCGCCGCGCCTTTCGCGTCCTCTGCCGCCGCCGCAAGAACAACCCCCTCCTCGTCGGCGAGCCCGGAGTGGGGAAGACCGCCATCGTCGAAGGCATGGCGCTCAAAATCCACCTTGGCGACGTCCCGCCGCCGATGCTCAACATCGAAGTCCTCATGCTCGACCTCGCCGCAGTCCTCGCGGGGACCAAGTTCCGCGGCGACTTCGAGGCGCGCCTCAAGGCCGTCGTGAAGGAACTCGTGAAGCGCAACAACGTCATCCTCTTCATCGACGAAATCCACACGGTGGTCGGCGCGGGCTCCACGACTGATTCCGCGATGGACGCCTCGACCATCCTCAAGCCCGTCCTCGCATCGGGCGAACTTCGCTGCATCGGCGCGACGACCTTCGACGAGTATAAGTCCGCCTTCGAGCGCGACAAAGGGCTGACGCGCCGCTTCCAGAAGATCGACGTGCCCGAGCCTACCGTCGAAGAGACCGTCCGCATTCTTCGCGGCCTCAAAGAACGCTACGAGGCGCACCACGGAATCATCTACACGGACTCCGCCCTCCGCGTCGCCGCCGAGTTGAGCGCCAAGCACATCAACGACCGTTTCCTCCCGGACAAAGCGATTGACGTCATCGACGAAGCCGGCGCTAGCGTGCGCCTCTCGCCGACGCCCACGCGCAAAACAATCCGCCCGGCGGACATCGAGCGAATCGTCGCGGAAATCGCCCGTATCCCGGCGCGCTCCGTGTCGTCCAGCGACAAAGAAAAACTCGGCTCGCTCGAGGACGAACTCAAGCGCGTCGTCTTCGGCCAGGACCCCGCGATTCACGCCATCGCCACGTCAATCAAACGCTCGCGCGCCGGCCTCGCCCAGCCGCAAAAGCCCGTCGGCTCGTTCCTATTCGCAGGCCCGACCGGCGTCGGGAAGACCGAACTTGCCAAGCAACTCGCCTCCATCCTCGGCGTCGAATTCATCCGCTTCGACATGAGCGAATACATGGAAAAACACACCGTCGCACGACTCATCGGCGCGCCCCCCGGCTACGTCGGTTTCGACCAAGGCGGACAACTCGTCGACAACATCCGCAAGCATCCGCATTCCGTGCTGCTGCTCGACGAAATCGAAAAGGCCCACCCGGACGTCTTCAACATCCTCCTCCAAATCATGGACAACGCCACGCTCACCGACAATATGGGCAAGAAGGCCGACTTCCGCAACGTCGTCCTCGTCATGACGTCGAACGCCGGCGCGCGCGAAATGGCCGCGAACACCATCGGTTTCTCGAGCAGCCCGGACGACGCCTCGCACAAAAGTCTCAAGGCCGTCGAAAAAATGTTCAGCCCCGAATTTCGCAATCGGCTCGACGCAATCGTGAGTTTCGATTCGCTCCCGATGTCTATCGTCTTGCGCATCGTCGACAAATTCATCACGCAGGTCCAACTCAAACTCGAGCCGCGCAAAGTCCGCCTCGCCGTCAGCGACGCCGCCCGCCAATGGCTCGCCGAGCACGGCTACGACGCAAAGATGGGTGCGCGCCCGCTGGGCCGCCTCGTCCAGACGAACATCGAAGACCGCCTTTCCGACGAAATCCTCTTCGGCAAACTCGAAAAAGGCGGCGCGGTCAACGTAGACGTGAAGGACGCGGCGCTCGATTTCACCTTCACCGGCTAGGCCTGAACCGCCCCGGCCACGAATCAACGCGCCGGGGCCGCGCCGTGTAACCCCAGCATTTTCGCCTGTGCCGTCTCAAGGATCGAGTCGCGGACGAACGAACTGGCGTTTAGAATTTCGATTCCGATCAATTCGCCCACGGCGTTGAGTTCAGCCGTCACATTAGGACTCAGTTCCACGCTGCTCGCCTCATCTTCGTCCGAAATGGCAACGTGCAGCACGTCATCCTCTTCGAAGTATCTCATCTGCACCTTATTCATTCGTAAACCTCCCGCTCTTCACCCGCAAGTTGATCTGTTGGCGCGTCGTCGCGTGTATCGTGACCGGGGCTACCGTGTCGCCGTCAGCTTCATACGGTATCATGACCAATCTCTCGTCGTGACGCCCAA
>CAYXRK010000224.1:3518-7154 GCA_964467615.1 uncultured Nitrospirales bacterium
GTGTCGCCGTCAGCTTCATACGGTATCATGACCAATCTCTCGTCGTGACGCCCAATTGCGATGCTACGGCCAGTTACCTGATCGAAGTACCGCTCCATCGAGTATTTCACGATTCGTTCGACGACGGCAAGCTCAAACCCTCGAACAGCCAGGCGATATTGCATATACTCCGTCCAAACGACTTCCACTGCATGCCTCCTCCTCTACACGTTCTCGATTCGCGCTAACCTCGTCCGTGGCATCCGCATTTCCGCATTTCGCAAAAGCATGTTCAAACTTTCGAGACGGATCGAATTCCCGCCGCCCAACCTAGCCGAACCCGACGGCCTCCTCGCCATCGGCGGCGACCTCAGCGTCGAGCGCCTCAAGCTCGCGTACTCACTCGGCATCTTCCCCTGGTTCAACCTCGGCGACCCGATCCTCTGGTGGTCGCCCGACCCCAGGTTGGTCCTCTTCCCCGAAGAGTTCCGCGTCTCCGCCAGGCTCGAGCGCACGATTCGCTCGCGCAAATTCCGCGTCACCTTTGACACCGCGTTCGATCGCGTGATCGCCGCCTGCAAGCGCGCCCCGCGCCCCGGCCAAGACGGCACATGGATCACCGAAGACATGCAGGCCGCCTACATCCGCCTGCACAAAGCCGGCTTTGCCCACTCCGTTGAAGCGTGGCGCGGCGAGCAACTCGTCGGCGGACTCTACGGCGTCTCGTTAGGCGCGGCGTTCTTCGGCGAATCCATGTTCGCGCGGACGCCGGACGCCTCGAAAGTCGCCCTCGCCGCCCTCGTCGAACGCCTCCGCGCCTGGGAATTCCACTTCATCGACTGCCAAGTCCACACCCGCCACCTCGCCTCCCTCGGCGCCCGCGACATCCCCCGCGCCGAGTTCCTCCAACGCCTCGACCACGCCCTCGAACGCCCCACCCGCAGCGGCAACTGGGCCAATTCCGACTGACTCGTTTGTTTGCGCGAAGGGTCTTTTCGAAGTCACCGTAAAAATCCTTTTACGTAAAATGAATTTTACGGCGAGATATGGAGGCCAAAACGCGGCGGATCGAAGTGTCGACCCTTGATACGATTAGAGTTATGCGGATCGGTGGTCTCATTTTCATGCTTTTTTGTCTTTATTTTGGCGCTGAAAGTCTCGATTGTGGCCGGGTAAGGCGCGCAAAAGCGCCAAATTGGGCCACTCGTGGGTCCGTGTCGCAGCGGGATGCTCGGCACGGGAACCCGGCTTATATATATAACATTGCGCGTTGACCCTTTTTTGAAAAAGGGCCTGTTTTATTGAACGAAACGCGTCTCGACGAGGGGTAAAAGCAGGACGTTTTGGCCGGTTTCGGGAATACGGAGGATGGTTGTTGCGGAATGAGACTGCTTCGTTGGGGGGTTCGCCCAAAAGATGGTGGATATCACGCGACGAGCGAATATGCCATCCCAATCAGCGCACAGGCCGCCAACACCTTGAGCATCCCAATATGGAACTTGAACGTCGCCACCCCCGCGCCCACAGCGAGTACCAGCGCCGCGAGGTCAATCGTGGCCCAATCCGGGATGTACAGCCGAACCGGACCGTAGGTCCGCTCGTCCACTTCGCCGAACACCGTGTGAATCAGGAACCAAACGCTGAGATTGAGGATGACGCCGACGACTGCCGCGGTGATACCTCCGAGCGCGGCGTTCAGGGATTTGCGGCCGCGCAAGGCCTCGATGTAGGGCGCGCCCAGAAAAATCCAGAGGAAGCAGGGGATGAACGTGACCCATGTGGTCAGCGCCGCGCCGAGCGTCGCCGCCCACAGCGGGGCGAGTCCACCCGGATTGCGAAACCCCGCGAGGAAACCGACGAACTGCACGACCATGATGAGCGGTCCCGGCGTCGTTTCGGCCATCGCGAGGCCGTCGAGCATTTCTCCGGGGCGCAGCCAGCCGTAGGTTTCGACCGCTTCTTGCGCGATGTAGGCGAGCACGGAGTAGGCCCCGCCGAACGTAACGACCGCTGCGCCGCTGAAGAACGTACCGATGGTCAGGAAGACGTCGTCTGGCCCGCGGATCGCGCGTAGCGAGGCGAGCGGCGCGAACCAGAGGACGCCCCAAACGGCGATGACGCCGATGGATCGAAACACTGGCGGCATGCTTGTGCTGCCGGCGACGTCGACCCCCGCCGCGATGGTCTTCTCGACGGGCGAGGTCAATCGGCTATGGCCGTAGCCGATAAGCGCCGCCGCCACGATGATCGCCGGAAAGGGCACGTTGAAGAAAAAGATCGCGACGAATGCGAGCGCGGACAATCCGACATGAAACCGCGTCTTGAGCGCGCGCTTGCCGATGCGAACGACGGCCTCGGCGACGATGGCGAGCACGGCTGACTTGAGGCCGAAGAACAAGGCCTCGACCAACGCGACTTCTTGGTACTGCGCATACATCACGCTGAGGAGATAGATGACCAGCATGCCCGGCAGCACGAAGAACGTGCCGGCCACCAGCCCGCCGCGCGTGCCGTGCAGCAGCCAGCCGACATAGGTCGCCAGTTGCATCGCCTCGGGGCCGGGCAGGAGCATGCAGTAGTTCAGGGCGTGGAGAAATCGTTCTTCAGAGATCCAGCGCTTCTCTTCCACCAGGACGCGGTGCATCACCGCGATCTGGCCCGCCGGTCCGCCGAAGCTGTTCAGGCCGATGTACGCCCAGGTGCGCGCCGCCTCGCTGAACGACGGCGTAGGCTTTGTATCTTCGGTCACTTAGGAATTTGATCGAAATTAACTTTCCAACTTCGTTCGAGGATGTAGCTCGTAGTTCCATTCGCCTCTGAACTCGTCTCGGTGCAATGAAAGGGAGTCCATCTGCTTGTTGGTGATGCTGACACCCTTCTTGTAGTTCTTCTTGTCGAGGACGGCTTTGACTCGCAGACCGGCTTGGGTGCGGGTGTTTGCGATGAGTTCGACGATGGTTTCGAAGGTGCGCAGGGGTTTGCCTCGCCAATTCTGGGTGATGTGGCAGAACAGACGGTGCTCTATCTTGTTCCACTTGCTGGTACCCGGCGGGAAGTGGCTGACACGGATTCGCAGCTTCGTATCGTCGGCGAACTTCTGGAGTTCGTGCTTCCACACGCGGGACCGGTATCCATTGCTTCCGCCGGCGTCGGCCGTGATGAACAGCGTGTGCGCGTGGGGATGGGCGCGTCTCCCCATGGAACTCCACCACCGCCGTATCGAGGCCGCGGCGAACTCGGGCGTGTCGTGGGATTGACCCACGCTGACCCATGCCCTGTTGTGCGCCATGTCATAGACGCCGTATGGGACGGCCTTTCCCGTCGCGTCTTGCGCAAAGTCATGCACGAGCGTCCGCTCCGGCGTTCCCTTGGGTTGCCACTCGCGCCCCCCATTCTTGAAATCGCCAACAAGTTCCTTTTTCTTCGTATCGACGGAAATAACCGGTTGGCCTTGAGAGCGGTAGGCGTCCGCGGTGGTGTTGATGTGCTCGAACTGGGCGTTTCTGTCTGGATGCGAGGCCCCCTCGTTGCGCTTGCGCACGGACTGGAGCCGATAGCCGAGATTGTTCAACATGCGGCCCACCGATGTGGAACTCACGCGCCAGCCCTGTTCGGATAGCGCGGCCGCGAGCTTCGCCCGGCTCTTGCACGTCCACC